>JAISYP010000126.1 GCA_031269825.1 Deltaproteobacteria bacterium | reverse complement strand
CTGTCGATTAGCTAATTAAAACGCTGTTTCTAGAATATTTTTAGTCCTTTTTAGTAGAACTATCAATTTTCCATAACTAGCGCGGTTTCCAACGCGCCGCTTGGCTCCACGACCGAGCGCGGAATTGACTCTGGGGGCAAATGGGGCCTCACTTTATCTCCCAATCCCAAGACAAATCTGAACTGTTCTCCCGTCCGAGCTGTCTCAGTCTCTCCCATCTCGCCCGCCATCCGAGTTATTCTTTTAAAAAAATCAGGAACTTGTCCCAGAAATCCAAAATTTCATGATATGGAAACCTAATTTTATTACATTTTATTTCTTAAATTTTTGGCTGTCAAATTTTTTTCTCGCCATTCTATTGTTGTCCCGGTTTTCTCCCCTGTAGCCATACCAGCCAACCAGCTCTTTGTTTTTCGAGGGAGGAGGCCAATCCAAAAAGTAGTCGCCTCGCTAGATCCAGCCAGAACCGCCTTAGGGCGATTTCTGTCCGTCGGGCCAAAGAAGGCGCGCCGCCAGTTATTTCCGCCCCCATCTCGCGCGGGCGCCTAACCTTCAGCGAACAGTTCCCGCGGCCAAACCTCCAGTGGACGCGGGCCACCCAGTTAACGTCCCGGGAGGACGAACGAAAAAAAATCCCCGATCGAAAAACGACCGGGGATAGCGTAGGGGGGAGAGCCGAAGATTTGGGTGATAGGAAAATAACGACGCGAGCCGAATGGCTGGCGTCAAGAAGATCTTAAAAACCAGCTAAAAAGCCAATAATTATGACTTTCTAAGTTCAAAAACCAAGAAAACCCCAGCTCAAGCCCTTAGACAAACGCCCAAACCAATCCTTAAATTGATCAGTTCACCTAAAATAAATTGGCGATAAAGGCCCGGACAGGATCAAAACTTTTAGAGCTAATGGCTATTTTCGACAGCGGCTATTTTCGACAACCGCTATTTTCGACAACTGATAGCTTAGACAGCCGTGAGCTTATCTAGAACTTGGGGGTTTTCTCCCCAGACTCTAGGCCGCGCGCCCAAAAAAGCTAGGAAGAGTTCAACAATTCCAGAATACAGAATATTAACTAAATTTGACCTAACTCGTTTAAACTAATCATTACGAAACAATACTACTTAATCATTTTCGGTTTGTCAAGTGGATAAAGAAATTTTTTTCTGGCCCTAAATTCACGGCCTTGGGACAAGCTTCTTGGCGCCATGGCCCGCCTAGGACGTTGGCCGTGACTCGCCTCACCAGCTACTGTCCAATCCGGACGCGGACGTTAAGTTGGAGCGTTTTTATGACTCGTTCAGCTCAAAAAAAAACTTCCCGGCTAAAACCACGAAAAAGAGCCCAGAAGTTTTAAATATTAGCTAGTAAAGCCAAATAGATATTAAAAGTATATTTTATATTGTCAGATGAGAAGAAATAATAATAAAAATTGTACCTAAAAAAGCAATAATATTCTATTTTTGCATCACAGATATTTCACGATAAAGATCTAGATAAAGATCATTAAAATGATCAATATATACATTAATTATTTTAGATAATTAACTTAAATTATTATTAAAAACAGTATTAAACTTTTTTAATTCATCTTTAGTGGCCAATCTTTTCTCAACGACAGACAAATCCATCTTGGTAGCCATCGCCTAGTAAAAACGGGCCAGAGAATCACTAATCGCGGCTAAATCAACCTTAAAGAGATCTAGTTAGTTCTTAACACTATCTTAATCCGCTTTAACGCTAATTTCAGATGTTATAAGGTTTAAAGAATTTTTAATGACAGATAAATTACCATTAATAAGAGCTAAATCAGACTTTATGATGTCCATGTTATCACTAATTAAAGAGTTACCGACCTTAACTATCGCCTGGTCAACATTAAATATGTCCTGATCGGCCATGGAACTCATTTCTTCCGCGACAGAGCCCAAGATTTTTTCACTGACAGGGACATCGTCAACAAAATTCGCGCGTTTTTCCGATAAATCAAAAATTCGGGAAAATAAAGCGCGTTCATTCGACGTGGTTAGAGGAAAGGGTGATTTATGGTTGTGAGCGCTGGGATTAACGGTTAAATCGTCGTTAGACATAATAAACTCCTTATCAAAATTAACGAGCGCGTTATAGCGGAGAGCGCGTTCAGGACTTTGGTTATGGAAAGGCTAAATAATCGAGTTTTACGCTCGCGTAAAAAACCTTAAGATCCACCGAACTTCAATTTAGGTCGCGATATAGCTATTAAAAGTTAAATTACCCAGACAAGATAGGCTTGTTAGGCTAAATAATAGGATTTTTCGACAAATTTCAAGCTAAATAACCTATAAATTATATTGAATATTAGAAAAATTAATTTTATTAATAAAAGATTCGCCAACGAAGGCGACCTCGTCAACTTATTTAGTAATTTTATCTGGCAAATTAAATCTTCTGTCAATAAACGCGCGTTCCTGTCCCGACCAGATCTTGACCAATCCGGACATTATGTTGGGGCGTTATGATGCCTCGTTCAGCTAAAAAGAACGCCCCGGCGAAAACCACGAAAAAAAATCCAACAGCTTTAAATCTTAGCTAGCCAAGCCCAATAAATATTTAAAAATGTATTCTACTACTTATACTAAATAAGATCATAACACAAGACAAGACAAAAAGACGAATAATAAACATATGTAATTTAAAAATTTATATATCAAGACTATTATAATTATTGTTACATTTAATTTTATTATTATCAATTTTATCAGATAATTGACTTAAACTATTATTAAAATAAAACTTAAGTGATACTAATTCATCTTTAGTAGCTAAATTTTCAAAATGGTAGACAAATCCGTCTTGATAGTCATTGCCGACTTAAAAATGGCCAAAGAGTCACTAATCGCGGTTAAATCGACCTTAACGAGATCTAGCTCGTTCTTAACACTATCCTGATCCGTATTAACGCGAATTTCAGCCTTAACAAGATTTAAATAATTTTTTATTATATATAAATTACCATTAATAAGCGCCAGATCAGACTTTATATTATCAATATTATCATTAACTAAAGATTTGTCGACCTTAACTATGGCCTGGTCAACATTAAATATGGCTTGATCGGCCATGGAACCCATTTCTTCCGCGACCGCGCCCAAGTTTTTTTCACTTACGGGGACATCGTCAACATAAATAACGCTTTTTTCCGTCAAATCAAAAATTCGGGAAAAAAAGGCCCGCTCATTCACCGTGGTTAGGGGAAAGGGGGACTTATTGTTGTCAGCGCTGGGATTGACGGTTAAATCGTCGTTGGGCATAAAAAACTCCTTATCAAAATTGACGAGCGCGTTATAGCGGAGAGCGCGCGCGTTCAAGACTTTGGTTATGGAAAGGCTAAATAATCGTGTTTTACGCTCGGCTTAAAAAACCGCAAGAGCCGTTGAGCGTCAATTTTAGGCCGAGATATGAATATTAAAAGTTAAATTACGCCGACCGGATAGGGCCGTAGTCCTTAAAAAAAGGTTTTATCGATAAATCATAAGCGAAAAAACATAAAAAATCTATTGTATATTATAAAAAATAATTATTATAAATTAAAATGACGCGTCAAGAAAAACGACCTCGATAACGTATTTAATAATTTTTATCTAACCAATCAAAAATTTCATCGCGAAACGCGCTCATGTCCCGTATCCGTGAGCGAAGGCCGGATGGATTTATGGTCGCCTCGGCCAGACTCGTCGGTTGAGTCGGTAATGGACATGAAATCCTCCTTCAAAAAAATGACTGTCATAATTATAAATGACCAAGGGAGTCTATGGCAAGCGAAAAATTTTGGCCTTCGCCCCCCACGAAAAAAAATCATTGCCATTTACTTCAATCCCGGTTTTAACCGTGAGGTTGGTTCTAATAGCCCAAATTTTCCAGACTGACTCGCGCCAAGGGATATTAAGCCACCGCGAATTATGACTCATTTAAGAAATGATAAAATTGCGATCTATATTATAATATAGACTATTAGGTCGGATTACCAATGATTACTGTTATTTTTTTGAAAAATTTCCTGTCCGAACCCAAAAAAATTTTGTTCCGAGGAAAATTCATTTTAAAAAAAGGAGGGATTCGCGGAGGCGTCATATATAAAGACTTGGGTGGCCTCGCTAAGTCCAACGGCCGCGAAATCCCTAACCGCTGGGGAAAAGAGTCGTATTTATCGCGCTAAACATTTGGAAGTGACTTAAAATATTACTATTAAAATGTTTTTATTTATTTAAACCTTTTATACTATCTATAGATCTCTTTATAGAACAAGTAAATAATAATTACAATTATTATATCCTAATATATAGGATTAGTTGGTCGCAATCTGTCTTCCTCATTGAAGGGATCAACCGGATCAGCCCCAGAACTTGACAATATTAAACATCCTCCCCGCTTCGGAAAATTTTAAAGTCAGAGCCGGAAAAAACCAATTTTATGACCCCAATGACCCTGGGCTCCTTAAGCCGCGTCAAAAGGCCGTCAATGAGGGCCCCCCGAGAAGATCAATATTATTTTTCCACCTGACCCAGGTGGGAGCCAAGGCTCGCTCGCTATGGAATAGCCCATATTTACGCGCTCGTGTCGAAATACCAGGGCCGAATCAGATATGTCTTCCCCGTCCGCGTTTTCTCTTTCTGGAGTTCCTTCCACCTGTCGTTAAGGAGGTTACCAGCCGCTCCTGGGGAACTGACCAAATCATGGGACTAACTTACGCCACCCTGATTATGATATGAACGATATAACTCTTTTATTAACGCTTATATACTATATTTTAATCTATAAAATTATATTATTAGCTTTAATGATAAATATTAAATCATTTTACTACCTACCGAAAATTCCAGAAAAATTTTTTTACTTGGTAATTGACCCACTACGCCAACTAGATTATAATCTTAACTGGCCCTTGAAGTTTCGCTTAATATCGTTAAGGATCCTCTGTCCACGGTTGAAATCCGAATTCTAGAGCCTAGCGAGCGGACTGGATCCGCCTCACAAATCCGACTTTAGGGCGTTTTTATTGGGACAGTAAGCCAAGACAATAATTATGAATGGGGTTACAATTATTGTTTTTCTCGCTGTCGCTCCACAATTAATAATCGCTTTGACCTTCCCTTGGAGGGGGTTACGACTGCTAAACAAATGGGAAATAAAGGTTAATAAGGTAAATAAATTGACCTCCGCGGAGGGGGTTACGACAATTTACTTTGTTTGAGAATTTAAACACTCTGTCACAAATACGTTTTCACCCCCGCGGCTAGGGTGAAGGCGTATTTTTTTTAAACGGTGGTTGTTCCCGATGGGGCGCCTTTCATAACTAAAAATATGGGTAACATATGGCGATTTGTATTTGTAATGTAACAAAATATAGTAATAGAGCTATATGGTGAACTTGAGGAATAAAGGGCGCGCCCGCGAAGTCAGATAATTTTTGGAAAAAATCCACCCTTAAGCTAACCCGGCCTCGCCCCCGAGTAATAAATCTTTGATTGATGACGCTCGCTCAACCTCAATATTTAGGGGTAGAAAATTGGCGACATACTACCTGTCGCGGATTCACAGTCAGTCATAATGTTTGGGTAGAGAAAAAATCGGGAAGAGAAGTGGCCTGGGAAATCCCGGATTACCCATTAAGGGTTGGGGCGGAACCCTAGGGGAACATCCTGGGGACTCTATAGAGACGCTCAGAATTTGACGAAGAGCCTAAGACTTCCAATGAAAAAGGTGGCGGCGAAACGCCGATTTAAGAATTTCTTCTCAGGGGAAAAATCTTGGCTTTTCTCAAAAATAAATGGGCCATCAGGGACTACCCCTCTTTGAAAAAAAAGAGGAGCCATTATGGCTTTCCCGCGGAAGCCGATCTATCCTAAAAAAGCTAAAATAAGAATCCTCATATTTAATTCATTGACCAAAACATTGATAAAACATTGAAAAAATATTGATAAAATATTATTATTTTACAACTTATTATTTTGTTCAATATCTTTTTTGAGCCTGGTTTTGACGCCAACAGGCCATCAGCCCACGCCTAAAAAAAGAATTTGACCGATATTATCGTGGATTTTTAGCTGAAAAAATGTAAAAAAGAAATAAGGGTTCACGCTCAGAATCAATAAAAAAGATCCCTTCGCCTAGTTAGGCGCTTTCCGCGCGCGAAAACTAACCAAAAACCAAAAAAGGTGGGGAACCCCCGGCCGACCACTTTGGGTGATCGGCCGGAGTGTATCTAAATGAGGGAAAGCAGAAGGCTTTATGGTGAGTCATTTATGACGACACGCGCCGAATGGCCGCGTCTGGAAGAGCTTTATCACATAACCCCAAAAGGGTTAGTTAAATTCATAAACCGGGATAATGGATCCATTAAAATACTCAAGCAAAAATTGGGCCATTTCCAAGCTTTGGTAATCCTTTAAAAAATCCAATAACGAAGAATTATTCCTGTTGATTTTCCGAGCCACTACCACGTTGACATAAGGCGAAGCGGCTTCCTCTTGGCACAAAGTCGAAAATTTGACTGATCCACCCGTCTTGGCGTAAATGTCGTCGGATACGCCGATGATAGCCATGGCCACGATGGAGGGGTTGCCCACAAATGGCCAAAAAGACGGGGCCTCAATAAAATTGAGCTGATAGGGGTTGTCCGTGACGTCATTCCGATCTGACCACTTTTCCCGCTCGGCCAGCTTGATCACACCATATTGGCTAAGCAGCCTATAACCCCTACTCCTCTTGGACGGCTCATTGTGCATGACCACTCGATCGCCAGTCTTTAGCTCGGCCAATGATTTGATCTTTTGGGAATAAAACGTCAAAGGCGCGATATAGATATTACCCAAAGAGACCAAACTAAATTTGTTTTCCAGAACAAATTGATCCACCTGCGGTTGGTTCTGGCTGGCCGAAAGCTCAATTTGTCCTAGAGCCAAGGCTTTCAAGCTGTCTTGGGGACTGGCGAACTCGACTAGTTCCACCTCTTGCCCCCGGCGACGGGCAATTTCCCTGGCCCGCTCCAAAATAATCCGATCCGGCCCAACGACGTAGCCAATTCGGATAACCGAGAACACTTTCGTCGAATCAGCCTCAGCGTAGGCCTGGCCTAGAAAAACTATGGCCAAAACCAATAAAAATAATAATTTTTTTATGGCGATTTTTGTCCAGTTCATGGGAAAAAAACAGCCGAAAACATTATTGTCTTCGGCCTCCAGTTCTCTGTTCAGCGAAAACGATTCGGGGGTGGTCAGCTCCCAGAACCCAAATATCAGGCCAAGAGGTAACAACCTACGCGGCAATGTTAATTCACCCTTGACAACAATTCCTAAAAAAATCGAGGCCAATTTACAATTTAAAATAGGCCATCGTCAAGAGTTTTTTTACGGTCTTGGCTCTGACAGTAAAATTATTCCTTTTTTTTCTGTCGTTTGGCCTTCTGGCCCTTTAGGTTAAAGCCAAAAAACCGGCGTTTTTAGATTAATTGGCTACATATTAAAATTACAATTTATTAAGAATGGCTAACCACCCTCAAAAATCTTCAATTTAAGGTGATTTACTTTAAACTATAGCGCGCGATTCCGAAGCTTACGTCAAAAACCTTTTTTCCGGGCTGACCAAAAATAAAAACCGAAAACGCGTGTCTTCGGCCTTCAGTTCATCTGATTAGCTGTCCAATATATTTTTGAAAAAGCCTTTTTAGGCTTGACGCTCATTGGTTGACGCTGAAAATTCCTTAACCCCAAAAAAGATAAAAAGATTATAAGGCCGTAAATTTCTTTTGTCAAGAGTTTTTTGGCCCAGCCAAAAATATTTTTTCCCGCTATCCATTTATCAGTCAATTAACCATATCTAACTATATATTATAGTCACCTTCGTCGGGTTCGCTCGATCCCCCGGCTAGGTTTGCCCCGGATCAGTCTCCAATCGGAATAATTTTTTCCCGGAGCCAGATTTTCTCCCAGAGCCAGACTCATCCCAAATCAAAGCGACCTCCTAGGGTCAAACCGCCGTCAACCGACCTTTTTCCAGCCAATAGCGACGCTTAACCATTTTATCCAAAAACCCAACATCGTGACTGACGATGACGCCAGGCAACTGGAGTTGGCGAAGAATTTCTTCCAACCGCGCCACGGCCTCGCGATCCAAGAAATTGGTCGGTTCGTCCAGGATCAAAAGACGAGGGCTCAGAGCCAAGGCCGTCCCCAAGGCGACCAATTTTTTTTCCCCACCCGAGAGATCGTAGGTCACCCGGGGCCCAAAATCGGGTAACCCTAGGTTATCCAAAACTTTCTGAGCCACCTGGTCGGCCTCTTGACGGCTAGCTCCCAGGTTCAATGGGCCAAAGGCCAGGTCATCGGCCACAGTGGGACAAAACAGTTGATCATTGGCGTCTTGAAAGACAAACCCCATTTTCGGCCTTAATGGCCGAAAATGCTTTTCTTCCGTACATTTTTTCCCCAGGATCTCCACGGTTCCGGCTTGGGGTTTTCGTAACCCCATGATGATCTCCAAAAGAGTGGTTTTCCCACAGCCATTATGGCCAGTCAAGCCCACCAACTCATCGGATCCCAGCTCAAAATCTAGGCCATCAATAACCAGCGGTCGGCCCGGGTAGCCAAAAACCAGGTCAGTGACCTTAATCAAGATCTCAGGCGGCGTCAAGGATCGTCACCCAAAGGCCCAGAGCCAAGGTCAAATAAGCCAGCCCCAAATCCAAAAACTTTAGCCGAAAATCCGTCTTCGCCCAAAAACGGCCATTGTAGCCCCGACAGAGCATGGCCGAACGCACCCGTTCGGCCCGATCCAGCCCCCTAACCAACAAGATACCGGCTAAGTTAGCGTAGGAGCGCAAGGTGTGGAGATTGGTGCGAGGTTGAAACCCTCGAACCCGCATGGCTTGACGCGAGCGGGCGTACTGTTGGCCAATGACGGAGATATAACGGGTCATCAATTGACAAAGGGCCACCAGTTTTTCCGGGGCTCCCAAACCTTTCGCCCCCGCCAATAGCTCAAAAACCCCAGACGAGCTAGTGATCGCCAAAGCTCCCAAAGTGATGGCCAAGGCTTTTAGGGACAAAATTAGGGAAAAATCCAACCCCTCTTGGGTGAGGGCCAGCCAACCTAGGCGGTAAATCTCGGTTCCAGGCGTGGAAAAGGAAAACGGCAGAGTCAACCAGATGAAGATCAAGAAACTGTTGATGGCCAATAGTCTAGACAAGCCCTTAATCAAACTCTGAGGGCCAGAAAAGGCGTAGAGAACCCCCGAGCCAACCAAGCCAACCCAAGCGGCGGCGCGGGATTGGACAAAGGCCAATAAAAAAGACCACAAAACCAAAATCAGGACTTTAAGGCGGGGATCGGTTCGGGACAAAAAATTCACCGTCCCGCCCAGGGCGCTCATGGACGCCACTCGCGCCAATCAATGGGCCACCAAAATAAACCCGCTCTTACCAGCTCTGTCGACATCACCCACCAAGGCCTTGAAATTATGGTTACCGCGCGCTCGAAGTTTATGGATTTTAGCAAAATCTTGGGCCAAAAATCCACTAAACCTAAATACCCACCGATGGTCTTTTTTAATAATCGCTTCTTTTCGGTTATCTAAGTCAGTCATCTAAGAGAAAACTTCAGCGGCACGGACAACGGCATATTCCCCTGTTTAATCTCCGCGGGAAACGGAGGCAAGGGAGCGATTCGATATAAAAGAGCTAACGCCTCGTCATCGAGCCTTTTATGCCCAGAACTAGTCACCAGTTGGGGGGAAGAGACAGAGCCGTCTTTCAGAACAACAAAACTGACTACGCACACCCCTTCTTCCCTTCGCGACTGAGAGGCGGAAGGATAGCGTTTATATCTTTCCAAGCGCCGCTTGATCACGCTCTTGTAAGCCATCACCGCGTCAGAGGTTCCTCGTCCAGTTCCCCCCGGCGGGCCCCCCGGCCCAACTTGGCCTGAATTGGTTCCCGAGCCACTAGTCTCGGCTGGACGTTTGGGCGGGGTTGGTTTTTTCCTGGGTTTGGGTTTTTCCACCGGCGGTGGCGGGAGGGGAGCTTCCTCCGCTTCCGGAGAGGCGCTTTCCACGACCTCAACTTTTTCCCCCTCCATCTCAGGCTCTGGCTCAGGCTCTGGCTCGGGTTCAGGCGGGGGCGGAGGCGGCGCCGCCTCGCCTTGACCGCCCAAGGGGTCATACTCGACGAAATCCATGGCGGCCAGGGACACGTATTCGATTTTATGTTCAGTCTGAAGCCATAAAATTCCAATAACAACCATAAAATGGATAATTATACTGGTTATAATGGCCTTTCTAAAATATTTAGCGACCAAACTTTCAAATGGATCCAAGACCAATATCACGATAAAAACCCACCCCATAAAATCAATTTACGCCTCGCGAGGAATAACTGACCAGGCAATTAAAATCGTCACACAAACTATGGTATAAGCGAAAACGCTCAACAAAACTATTAACCAGCCAATCCAGACTTTTTAGCGTCAATAATGAACGCCTCAACTAGATAATCCATCATTTTTACCACCAAAAAATAAGGCGACCAGGTTGGACTTAGGCTATGAAACTGATAATATATAATTAAATTAATTAACTAATACATATCTATATTTATATACACAATAAACCGAAAGCGGGTAATGCCAGGTAACCCGCTTTCGGTCTGGCGTATTCGTCTCACGGTTATTTATTTATTCTATAGAAACCTCCTTGGGAAAAAAGACCGCTTCCTTCTGGCTATTAACCAAAAAGTTGACCGTCTTCGTGACCATAACTAATTTTTCCAGAATTTAGGTCGGGGAGAACCGGCTTTCTGGAAAAGGCGAAAACAAATTGGTTTATTAAGCTCTTAAATATGTTTAACCTTAAACCCATAATAAAGCTGTTAATAATGACTAACTATCAATCTAGCTTCACGTTTAAGCCAAGATAAACCGTTAATGGTTGAAGAGGCGAATATGTGTAAAAGGCCGCGGTTTCCGCCGCCGCCGCTTGATAACCTATATATTTTTTATCCAGGACATTTATAAAATCAAGAACAACTTGGTATTTTTCCGAAAACTTATAGTTAAGTTGTAGGTCTAACCGGCCATAATCCTGGCCATTGGGATTCCAGACTTGAACCCCACCCGCGTACGGATAATCCCTGACCTTAAAATCAGCGTTATAATTAAAATTTAGTCGCCCACCTAGACCCTCTGGCGGATCATAACTAATCTCAATATTGGCGATATGTCTGGGAACCTCTTCCAAGCGACGCCCCTTCGCGTCAAAAACTTCTAAAGGAGTTGTGGATAGTCGAACAAAATACTTTTTATAGGTCGCGGTTTGATAGGTGTAATCAGCGTGAAAAAGCCAATTTTTCCAAGGCGTAAAATCCGCGTATGTCTCCAGCCCAGTTCGGAGCGTTTCTCCGACATTTTTGGTTAAGTCTGAAACTGGGTCGTACACTAAATCTTTGTCCGTATATAACCTATAGTAACCAACGCCGGTTTCAATCCAATCCAACGGCTGAGCTCTAAATCCTACTTCGTATTGATCTCGCTTACTAATACCCTGACTTGGATCGTTAAAAAAACTGACGCCACTAGCCAAGGGAGCTTGAAAACCTCGGCTAAAATTGGCGTAAAGCTGAAGTTTTTCGATTGGCGTATAAAGTAGGCCAAATTTAGGGCTTTTGGCGGTAAACCCTTTGGAGGTATATTTTCCGCCTCTAACTAACCCAGCGCTGGTTTCCGTTAATTTTGACTCCAAATCGCCGGTCAATTTGTCATATCGAAGCCCCGCGCGAATCATCAGTGGCTCAAAAACTTGATAGTTCGCCTCGCCATAGACGGAAAAGGTATTAACGTCATAGGTTAAATCGCGCGTTTTGTTTCCACGCCTACGTCCATTGCCCCAGGATAATTGCCACGTTTGACGATGTTCCGATTCTTTCACAAAATCCATTCCGGTCAAAAAGGAAAATTTTCGGCCCCCTAATAAACCATCAAACTTATAAGATCCGCCAAGGCCCCATTTATCCAAAGGATTATTGGACTCAGATCCAGATACTGTCCCTATGGCGGTGGTTGGAAGAACCCAACTTTTCGAATAGCGAATATTTTCTCTCTTCGCGAAATACGCGTGAAAATTGATCGTTTGGTCGTCATTGATAAAATAATTGGCCTGAAAATTAACGCCTTGATATTTTCTCTGTCCACCATTGCCTTCGCCAGAACCATCGTCAACGGCTGTTTTAGGCGGTAAATAATTGGGTATATAACCGGCGGAGTCCCAATCGGAATAATATGTCCGTACCCCTAAGGTGGCCACGAAAGAGTCGCTCGGGTGAACTGTCCATCTGGCGGCCAGGTTATACTTATCCCAGTCGGAATTGTCGCGATACCCATCTGTATGGTAAACCTGAAATGAATAAGCCTGATCTATTAGATCGCCTGTCCGGGCGATTATTCCACTGCCATCTTGGGTATTAAAGCTACCATACCTAACGTTAAATCTGGTGGCGTTTTCCCGAGAAATCGTATGATAATGGACAACGCCACCTGAGGCGTAATTGCCATATAGAACCGAGGAAGGGCCTTTGATAATTTCCACCCGATCAATTTCAATGGGATTAAACATACTATTATCCGCCGCCCCGCCGGGCTCATTGAGACCTTCCTCGTCTAGAAAAAAGGCGACGCCATAGGTATGAGCCCCGCTAAATCCCCTCATCTTGACCATGGTTGGCACGCCCCCCTCGCCATATTGAGTGATCGCGACGCCGGGACTGGATCTTAAAATATCCACTGGCGTGACATAAACGCGGTTAACTATTTTTTCTCTCGGCACCACCGTCGCGGTGGTGCTTTGAAGTTCTACCGGCGTGGGAACCTTTTTCCCAACCACGGAAATTTCGCCCAGGGAAGGATCCTCGCTCTCTCGCGCCCACAAACTGGCCGGATCGCTCAAAGTCAGACACAGCGTGGCGACGATGGCCATCACGCTCCCCGCTCCAATAATTGAAAACCTGTTCCTCATTTTTTCTCCTAGTTTATCCTAGTTTATCCTTGTTTATCCTTATTTATCCTTGTTTAGCTGTTGTCTTCTGATAGTATGTTAAAAATAATATTTTATTAACTATTATTTAATTTATAAATAAAAAAAGGCCATCCTCAAATATCATAAATATTTGAGGATAGCCTTCATGACCAAATAGTATTTAAATTATAGTATATTAATTTTATATACTACAAAATAGATTATATCATTAAAAATCAAATTAAAAATTTAACTTTTAATGTCAGTCTCCAAGAACTGAATTAAAAAAGGATATTTATTAACCGTAAGTTATAAAAAATGAGGTAAGCCTGAGCCGCTCTTCATGACGCGGAAAAGGAAGGATTAATCTGGAGAATTATAAAACTAATAACCAGAAAACCAAAAAAACAAAAAAACTAAAACCCGGAATTAAGCTCCAAAGCCTCTTTCCGCCAATTTCTTCGGAAACTTTCGGGAGTATATTCTTGAACCGATGACGTGTCAAGTATTTTCAATTTTTCCTTCGCTTTTTTTTTCCAATCAATTAGTTTTTCCAATCAATTAGATGGTCAGCGGATTCCTCTAGGCGGTCAGTGGCTATCGGCGCTCAACTCACTAGGCGCTCAGCGCCTAGTCGGTGGGTTGGTTTTCCACGGTTAGTCAATAGATGGTTAGCCGGGGCCATTTTGATAACCAATCTGTATTTATGTTATAACGACCTAAATAACCCATTATTATGGGCTCAATTCTAAGGTTAGACATGACCGCCCTTATTACCGCCGTGGCCTTTGTGGTGGACTGGCTATTGGGGGATCCCCAATCCTGGCCCCATCCAGTCAGAATGATTGGCTCCCTCATCGTCCGTTTGGAAAAAACTCTCCGCCATAAACTGGGTCAATCAGTCAACCCTTCTAACCGGAAAGTTTTCTGGCTCGGGGCTATTTTGACCGCGACCACGCTTTTGGTCACCGGGTTTTCGGTTGGCCTAGTCTTAACCTTGGCCGCTAAAATGTCCCCGATCCTTTGGTATTTAATCTGTCTTTACCTCATTTACAGCGTCTTTTGTCTAAAGGATCTCCTCGATCACGTCCACCGCGTGGAGTCGGCCTTGGAGCATGGGGACTTAGCCGAAGCTAGGCTCGCTCTATCCTGGATTGTCGGTCGAGACACCGCCAATCTCAATGAGGAGGCCATCCGCCGAGCCGAGATCGAGACTTTGGCCGAAAACTTTTCCGATGGATTGGTGGCCCCTTTCTTTTATTTGGCTTTAGGTGGCCCGATTTTGGCTTGGCTTTATAAGGCGACCAACACCTTGGATTCCATGGTGGGCTATAAAAACCGCGCCTATTTGTTTTTTGGCCGTTTTTCGGCTAAATTAGACGATGTTTTGAACTATCTACCCGCCAGATTAGCCGCTTTAATCCTGGTTGGCGCGGCTTATTTATCTAAAATGGATTATAAAAGCGCCTATGAAAGGTGGCGCCAGGAAGGCTCTTTCCACAGTAGCCCCAATTCTGGCCAAACCGAAGCCACCATGGCTGGGGCTTTAATGGTTAAATTAGGTGGCCCCAATTATTATGGTGGTCAATTGGTCGACAAACCCTTTATCGGAGCCAACGGCTCCCCAGCCACCTTGACCGCGCTCAAATCCGCCGAGCGTCTGGTTATCACTGGGGCCTTTTTAACTTTACTAATAACCATGATTTTGGAGCTAATCATTTTTTATTGGTTCGGACGAACTCCTTGGGGCTGGGGACTATAAAATATGGATCCAAAAAAGCCCCTCTTGACCGATAGCCATGGTGGACGGATTTTTGAGGCCGCGCGTTTATTAGGTCGCCCGTGGCGGGATATTATCGATTTTTCCGCTAATATCAATCCGTTTGGCCAACCAGATGGACTTAAAAAACATCTCTTCGAACAATTTAGCTCCACGCTCCATTACCCCGAGGAAAAAGCCCAATCTTTTACCCAGGCCTTAAGCCAGTTTTATCAGGTCAACGCCGACCATTTCCTGCCCGGGGCCGGTTCCACTGTCCATATCTATCTATTGGCGCGTCTATTGGGACTAAAAGGTCAGAACGTCATTGTTGGGCCGGCTTTTTCCGAGTACGAGGCGGCTCTAAAAGCCGCTGGAGCCAATTATGTCTACGTTAACGCCTTAGAGAAGGACAATTTTCTGGTCAACCGGCGAACGCTAGAAGATATTTTTAATCAACGCCCCAGAGTCATTTTCCTGGCCAACCCGGCTAATCCCACCGGCCAATTAATCGCCGAAGAAATCATGGAAGAACTGCTTACGGAAACCCAAGCCAAAAAAATTTACCTCGTCGTTGATGAGGCTTTTATTGATTTTACGGATCAACCTTCCTTAACCCCTCAGATCGAAAAATATCCTTACCTAGCGATCTTAAGGTCGCTCACCAAAATCATGGCCGTTCCCGGCTTAAGGCTAGCTTACCTAGTCGCCGCCCCCGATTTAGTTCATCAGCTCTGGAGTCAATTGGGGCCGTGGCCGTTAAGTTCTCTCGCCATCGCCGCCGGCCTTTACCACCTTAACGCCCCTTTTGACCAGGTAGCTTTAAACCAAAAAATTCTCGCTCTCGCCGCGGCTCTAAATTTCGCCACGCTCTCCATTAGCCAGTCCTACCCCTCAAGGGCCAATTACGGGCTTTTTAAGCTGCGAGCGCCCGAGCGAGTGGATGAATTAATCCATTTTTTCTTCCAACATAACCTTTTGGTTCGCGACGCCCGGAACTTCCCTGGTTTACGCCCAGGTTGGTTACGCCTAGCCGTTCGCCCGGCCCAGGAAATCGAAACTTTAGCCCAGTTAGTGGAAAAATTTCATGCCTGAATTACCCGAAGTGGAAACCATGGTTCGCGAGTTAGCGGCTAAAACCCAAGCTTGGCGGATCAGCGAAGTTCTAGTCCACTACGCCCCCATTGTGGCCTCGGCTTGGGAGTCTTTTTCTTCTTGGTTAGTCGGCCAAGACATTGAGGCGGTGACGCGGATTGGCAAATGGATTCTTTTTAGCTTGACCGAGGATCGCCATCTACTAATTCACCTTAAAATGACCGGACAATTCCATTTTGACGTCTGGCCCGAAGAGTTAGGAGGCTGGCCACCCCACTGCCACGCCGCCTTCCGCCTAATAAACCACGCCCAGGAGCCATTGGAGCGAACCCTTTATTACAAAGACACGCGTAAATTTGGCCGCCTCCGAGCTTTCGGCCCGGGACAATTAAACCCTTTTTTGGCTAGCCTAAACCTTGGGCCGGACGCCTTAATCGCCACCGCCCAGGAGTATCGCCAAAGACTAACCCAAGCCCCAGGCTCGCTAAAAGCCGCTCTGTTGGATCAGACAGTCCTAGCCGGTTTTGGCAACATCTACGCGGACGAGACCTTAATCGCCGCCCATCTTTCCCCCTTTCGGAAAGCTAAAACCTTAACTATAGACGAGGCCACCGCGCTCCATACCCAAGCCCAGCGGATCCTAAACCACGCCATCGAGTGTCGAGGCTCCACCGTCGCCAATTATCAGGCCCCGGAAGGGGCCGGTTCCTACCAAAATCATCACTTAGCTTATGGAAAGGCTGGCCAACCTTGCCCTTTTTGTGGGCGCGCCTTAAACAAAATTAAAGTCAATGGCCGGGGCACGGTCTATTGTCCTTTTTGCCAAAAATAACCGCTTATTATTTAAGGATCAGCGCGTGACTAAAGTCGTGACGGGCCTAGAAGTTTTTTTAGCTAACCCTAAGCCCGCTTTATTAGGTCGGCCCTGGGGTTTATTGGCCAATCAAGCCTCGGTGGGCTCTAATTACCGACACGCTTTAACCCTATTAGACGACCATTACCCGGGGGCCATTAAAGCCATCTTTAGCCCCCAGCACGGCTGGGCGGGCGAAAAACAAGACAACATGGTCGAATCCAGCCATGGCCAAACTCGGGACGGACGACCAATTTATAGTCTTTATGGCTCCACGCGTCAGCCCCAGCCGGACATGTTAAAACAAATCCAGGTTTTGTTGATTGATCTGCCCGACGTGGGAACCAGGGTCTACACCTTCGCCCAAACCATGGCTTTATGTTTGGAAGTGGCTAAGGAAAATGATCTAGAAATCGTCATCTTGGATCGTCCTAACCCCATTGGCGGCCTAGAGGTGGAGGGCAATATTGTTGACGAGGACTGCCGCTCTTTTGTTGGTCTTCATCCCATCCCCATTCGCCATGGTTTAACTTTGGGCGAATTGGCCCTCTTCATCAATAGTCGACTCCCCAAGCCAGCTCGTCTCACCGTCATCGCCTGTCAAAACTGGCCGCGGTCTCAATACTTCCACCAAACGGGCTTGCCCTGGGTGACGCCTTCACCCAATATGCCCACGCCCGAGACAGCTTGGGTTTATCCTGGCCAAGTCCTCTGGGAAGGCACCAATATCGCCGAAGCCCGCGGCACGACCCGGCCTTTTAACCTTATGGGCGCCCCATTTCTTGACTCAACCCTTTTAATCCGCGAGTTGGAAAAAAAGCGTCTGGCCGGGGTCATCTTCCGGGAGGCCTGGTTCCAACCAACTTTTCATAAGTGGCAAAACCATTTTTGCGCTGGCCTAGACATCCATCCCCAGGATCGCTCTTTTACGCCCTTCCAAAGCTCGCTAACCATTTTGGAAATTATCCTCAAACATTGGCCAGAGCTGTTGGTCTTAAAAAATCCACCTTACGAGTATGACTTCAAAAGACGGCCCATTGATCTAATCTTAGGTCGCCGGGCCATTTTTGACGATCTGGTGGCTGGTCGCTCGGCCGCGGATATTTGTCAATCGCAGCGCTCGGAATTAACCAACTGGTTAAAGGATCGCGAAGAATTTTTACTTTATAAGAACTAAATCAGTAAATTAAAGGTCTATATTTTTTTAGATTTTAAAACTATTTATACATATTTAAAATATATCTTTAGCCAATTATAAAGCTAATCAGATTAAATCTATGGAAACGGCTAAAAAATAATCCCCCCAATACCCAAAATTTTAGTACCCGTTCACCGTGGTCTCCCCCAGGCCAACTGACTGGGCCTCCAATTCTCCTTCTTGATTTTATTCTATCCTTCCAATACTAGCCCATTATGGCCCCAAAAAAATATTTTCGAC
>JAISYP010000112.1 GCA_031269825.1 Deltaproteobacteria bacterium | reverse complement strand
ATTTTGGAAATAAACATACAGTCAAAATAACATGACACCGACCGAAAGTCTACAAAAATTGCCTTCCTTAAAAAATTAGGGCGCTACAAGAGCGCTTTTTGACGGTAGAATCAGGGTTTTCGGGGCCAGAGAGCTGATTTATAGCTTTTTTAGCCCACCAAAAATGACCTAATTTAATTAAAATTAACCTTTTTAGGCTAAATTAGATGGACTGCCAGGGGCGGCTGTTAAAGATCGGCTAGGAAAAGTAGGGAAAAACATAATTTTTGGAAAAATATAACTCTACCAATGGTTATGGGTAGTTTCACGTGAAACAATAATAACCCAAACCACAAAATAGCTCTTGTTTCACGTGAAACAGCAGAACCAAGGACAAGGGAAAAAACTGATATTTTTGGAAAAAATATAACACTGCCAATGCTTATGGACTGTTTCACGTAAAACAATAATGACCTAAACCTAAACGTGGCTCTTGTTTCACGTGAAACAATAAACTCCAGGACAAGGAAGATAAACTGATATTTGATGGTTTTGAGAAAACCCTAAATTACGGGAAATCTTCAAGAAAAAGAGTATTAATTTCAATAACTTATAAATTAAGATTCTTGATTTTTGGACTTTTCGCGAGGCCATCAATAATAAGTTAAAACTAAAACAATATCTAATTTTATTAAATATTATCTTTAACGATTAATTTTATGAATTTTTACCAGTAAAAAGCAGTTTTTAAGGCTAAAACAATTATTACGCGTCAGCGCTATCCGTCCAGTTCGGGCCTCGCCAAGCGTTCCAAGGCCAGAAATCCCCGGGCCAGGCTTGGAAACTTAAGGGGGTTTGACCCACAGGGCTGTCTAGTTCTAACCGATAAGCCCACAGACCAATGGCTTCCGACGGGCCAATAAAGCCTCCATAACGCCGATCCCCTACCAAAGGAAAACCCAATTCCGCCAATTGGGCTCGGATCTGGTGCTTGAAGCCGGTCATTAATTTGATGGATAATAACGAGCCCTTTCGCTGGTGAATCAGGCCCCTCGCTAAAACCCGGTACTCGAGCCTAGCCAATGTCCCCGGCTCGCCTTTGACCGCGAGCCTAGTCAAATGACCAGACCGGTATAGTTCATTATTTAGGCGCCCAGCCAAAGGCGGCTCGCCAATAATTAGGGCCAGGTAATATTTGCCAATGGTTCGCGCCAAAAACTGTTGGCCGAGCCTTTTGGCGGCTTTGGAGGTTTTGGCCAACGCCATTAACCCGCCAGCCGCCCAATCCAGGCGATGGCACAACCCTAAGTAAGCCCGACCTGGCTTTTGACTCTGGACTTCCACATGTCGTCGGGCCCACGTCAACACGTCGGGCCGTGGGGTGTTATCCGCTTGAGACAACCAAAGGGGTGGTTTTTGAACCACCAACAACTGGCGATCCTCAAAAATGACCATGGGCTCCAACGCGTGTCTCTTTCAGCCTTCCGCTCCGGGGTGGGGTTCGGCTCGGTCAATCTAAAACCTACCTAATTCTGTCATAATGATAGCGCTGGCCTAAAAATCAAGCCCAGGATTTCAACCCCGCCAAGGAAACAAAGATGTTTTTCACCAAAGACCGAGCCAAGAACCTGTTGTTGGAGTTTAACCTAGCTGGGGTGGAACTAAGCGACCTTCAATGGCGTCGCTTTTTACGCCTGGATCAACTCTTACTCCAAAACATCGATCATTTGGATCTAACTAGAACCAATCCTCACCAGCTGATCCTCAAGCATTACCTGGACTCAGCCTTGGTGGCCGATTTCCTGCCCGAGCCAGGAACGCTCCTGGATCTGGGCTCGGGGGCTGGTTTTCCTGGTTTACCCCTGGCCATCCGACGCCCTCATTGGCGCGTTATCCTCGCGGAACCCCGCTTAAAAAGACTCGCCTTTTTGGAAGAGGCCATTGACCTATTAGGATTGACCAATGTCCAGGTTTATCCTCACAAAGTAGGATCTAGCTTCCCCGGCCTTATTGATGCCATTATAACCCGAGATTTTGGCCCTTTACCGGAGATTGTCGAACTAGCCGCGACGATCTTACCCCAAAAAGGACAGCTGTTTGTCCTCAAAGGGCCCATGATCGACCAAGAGATCGCCGACGCCGCGAAAAATTCCGCCTGGGCCAATTTTACCAATTTAGCCGTAAAGTACTACCAGGTTGGATCTCATAAACGCTCTTTGTTGTCTTTAACCAAAAAAACCCCGAGCCAACCCAAGACCCCTACCCCACGCGTCACGGAAATAGCCAGTCCACAAAACCCCCGATTCCGCTCGTGGCTTAAGCTTTTAGAAGGCCGTCACCAACGGCGTCAAGGCCAGACGCTGGCTTTTGGGGCTAAAATTACCCAAGAGCTGTTATTAAACCAGGGCGATCGGATCCTGGGGATTATCGCCACTAACCCCCGGGATCTGGCCAATTTGACCATCAAAAGTCACTGGCCAGTTTTTTTTCTCCGACCCGAGATTTTCCCAGAACTAGATGTCTTAGGAACCGGCCCGCCGATCATTTGGCTCAAAACCCCGCCTTTGTTGGACTGGGACGAGACTCAAATCCAACCATCGCCCTGGCTTTTAGTTCCTTTCCAAGATCCCAAAAACGTGGGGGCCGTCATTCGTTCCGCCGCGGCCATGGAAACCGCGGTGGTTTTGCTAACGGAAGCGGCCAGTCCTTTCCATTTCCGAGCCTTGCGCGCCGCCGGGCCAGCCGTTTTCCAGACGCCCCTTTTTCAAGGCCCTAGTTACCGAAGTTTACCAGATTTAGGGCGAGCGGACATTTACGCCCTCTCCCCCCGAGGCGACAATATTTTCCAGGCCAACTTACCCAAAGGCTTGGGGTTGGCTTTAGGCGTAGAAGGCCCGGGCCTGGATAGTCTGTGGCCGAGAGAAAAAAAAATAGCCATCCCCATGAATCCCCAAGTGGAATCCTTAAACGGAGCCACGGCCGCGGCCATGGCTCTGGCCATTTTAAAGGCCAGACGATAAGAACCCCGGATTTATGACTAAAATAGGCCTTAAATAAAGTTTATTAAAAGATAATTAGTACCTAAAAACTAATGTTTTTTATTTCTTGCTTTTTAAGACATAATTTAATGCAATTTAAAATGTAATTATTTAAAAAATAACGCTATAATAGTTAAATACTAAAACAATATTTAACATTACCAAAACTTAATTTTATTATTATGGCTTAATTTTGTTCTTTATCTCGATCATGGCTTGTAAAACAGCGGCGATTATGTTTACCGGAACCGCGTTACCCGCTTGTCTTCTGGTCTGAAAGTCGCTACAAACAATTTTAAATGAGTCAGAAAAGCCTTGTAGTCTTAGCATTTCCCTAGGAGTTAATCTACGTTTACCATTAACTAATAAGTAATTATATGAAGCTCCTGCTCGTAAAGCGCATGAATATGGATAACTAGAAATGTTTCCACTTTTATTTTCATGCCAAATAGCTGGGTTGAACATGCTTTGATGTTTTGACAATCGTTTTTGTAAAATATGAGCGCTAACAAAATGCTTAGGATCGATATCTTCATCGGATTCTAATATTGATTTCAAATCCCAGTGAGACTTAATATTAGGAAAAATAAAATCAATATCATTATTTAAAAAGCCAACTATAATAATTCTTTCCCTTTTTTGAGGTAAATTAAAATCTAAAGCGTTTAAAACACTCCAAAAAACTTTGTAACCACATTTTTGTAATTGATCTAATATAACATTTAAAGTCATACCATTATTATGAGTAGTTAACTGCTTAACATTTTCAAGAATAAACATATTTGGTTGTTTTTCTTTTAAAATTCTAGCTATTTCAAAAAATAATGTTCCTCTTATATCATTAAATCCCAATTGATTGCCAATAATACTAAATGGTTGGCAAGGAAAACCCGCGAACAGAAAATCGTGATCGGGTATATCCTTAGCGTTAATTTTAGTTATATCGCCGGCTGGGGAAAAACCATAATTTAATGAATACGCTTTTCTAGCCTCATCATTTATTTCACTAGCGAAGACGCATTGACCGCTTAAAAGAGAAGCGGCTTGATGGAAGCCACCAATGCCCGCGAATAAATCTATATATTTAAAGCTCATAAGCGATACCAGTTTAATAAGAACAAAAAAAATAATATTAGCGTAAAAAAATAGTTAATTACAATTATTTCGCTGTTTGTTCTGGCTTAATTAGCCAATAATCGACTAAAACGACCAGAGAATGGAACGCCCGGAAAAAAAAGGAGGCTGACTAGGGAGCAAACCCAGGCCAAGCCTCCAAGCTATTGTCTACCCCTAAAAGGGACAGACCAAGTTTACGCGAAAATGTCCAGCTTGGAGCCCAGACCGGTCATGAGAGCCACGGTCTGTAAGGTGGTTTGCTGCCGCTGCAAGGCCAACTGCTGCTCCGCCACCAATTGGACAGTTTTGATGGCCAGATCCATCTGCTGCTTCTGGCCTTCGAAGAGAGTGCTCACCAGCTTACCCGGCAAGCTGTTACTGGAATCGAAAATTGAAGATACCACGCTTACCCTCCCTGGTTGAGATAGGTCTTAGTCATTAAAACCCAACTCTTTATCGGCAAGTTAGAGAGTAAGCTTAAAAATCAAGTAAAGATTTAACTATATTAAAAATATTTTAATAAAGTTCAACCTTTATCACTATCATTATCATTGTCCTCGGTCTTGTCCTGGGTCTTGTCCTGGTTAACCATGTCCCGCAGTTCCTTGCCGACCTTAAAGAAAGGCATTTTTTTGGCCTTAACAATGATAGCCCCGCCGCTTTTTGGATTGCGACCCTGATAAGGCGGATAGTGTTTGATCCGAAAAGAGCTGAACCCGCGTAATTCCACTCTTTCGCCACTGAACATACCTTCAATGATGGTGTCGAAAAAGATATTCACAATCCGCTCAGCCAATTTAAGGTTCAAACTGTCTTTTTTAGACAATTCCTCGATCAATTCAGACTTGTTCATGGTGACAATACCGTCCAAGATGTAAAAAAGACGCGCTAGCCAACCCAAGGCCCGCGACTCGAGCCATCCCCAAGCCAACCCCAACGTGACGCCGTCTTCCAGAATTAATCGTTCCCGCTTCAGCCAAAACCCAAAAAAAACCGAAAACCGAAAACCAGAAAACCAGAAAACCAAAAATTTTTTCTAAATCTACTTTCAAACTTAAGACTTGTCAAGAGAAAACAAAAAGTTTTCAACAGTTTAGCTCGATCCCCCTTTTTTTTCAGGGGTTGACTCCCCAAGCCCTCACGGCTTCTGGGGAGAATTACATATATTATTATCGATACATCTGTTTTGAGCAATAATTTAATTCATTAAGAATAATAAATACTTAATTTAATTCTTTACAATAGCTAAAATATTTATAAATATAAAAATATTATTATTTAATACTTAAATCAATTATCTCAGTCGCTCCGCCAGAGCCTGGAGAGCTGGCTGGCCTTAATAATTCCACCAAGACTATAGACAAGACCGGACGATCGCTTTATAATCTAGCGACAGCTCAAAGGCCCTTTCTAACTGGCCGAACCTGGCGAGCCATGACCCACGGTCAGGCCATTATTCACGCCCTAAACAGTATTACGCCCAACCAGCCTCGCTTTGGTCGCCAACCAAAACATCTGGATCTTACATTTCATGGTAAATTTTTAACTTTTAGTTTAAATTATATGGATTGATCATGATTTTATTTTCCATAAGTCCTGTCAATTTAATGCACACCTTGGCCATGGCCTTGGATCTGGCGGTCGATGGAGTCAGTCTCCACCAGAAGAGAGTGGCCATCATGTGCGGCTATATCGCCGAAAAGATGGGTCTAAAGCCACAGGAGGAACAAGCCCTCCTCTCCGCGGCCCTGATGCACGACATCGGGGCCGCCTCCTTCAGCGATGAAAGAAAAAAGATATCCAACCCCCATTACGTTGGCCCGCCCCAAGACATCTTCGTCCACGCGGAAAACGGCTACATCCTTCTTAAAGACTCTGAGCCTTTCTCCTTCATCGCCGAGACCATCCGGCACCATCATGACAAATGGTCAGGTGGCAATCCCTCAGGGTTATCGGGGGATCAGATTCCACTCCATTCCCGGATTATCCATTTAACCGACCGAGTGGAGATTAATCTAGACAAAAATAAGCACATCTTAAGCTGCCGGGCGGACATGAAAAAATTGATCCAGGCCAACCAAGGCCGAATTTTCGATCCCATGGTAGTGGACGCTTTCTTGGATTGCTCGGATAAGGAAAGTTTTTGGCTGGATCTAAACTTGCCCGATTATGTCAACATCTTCAAATACCGCATGAACCTGGGGGGAGCTCCCTACACCACGCCGGATCTAGTCAAGATCGCCGAGTTGTTCGCCACTTTAATCGACCGGATGAGCCGCTTCACCGCCACGCACTCCCGCAGCGTCTCCGGGGTGGCGGTATTTCTGGCCAGGATGAGCGGTTTTAGCGATTCCGAGCTGGAATTGATGAAAATATCTGGTCTCCTCCACGACCTGGGTAAATTGTCCATCCCCAATGAAATTTTGGAAAAACCCGGCCCCCTGGACGCCAATGAGCTACTGACAGTCCGACAACATACCTTCTTTACCTACCGGATCCTCTCCCAGATCGAACACATGGAAACCGTGGCCTCTTGGGCGGCCTGGCACCACGAGACCTTGGATGGCTTAGGCTACCCCTTTAGGCTCAACGCCATGGATCTGACCATCGGAGCCAGGATCATGGCCGTGGCCGACATCTTCGTGGCTTTAACCGAAAACCGCCCCTATCGCCAGAAATTGCCCCAAGACGTGGTGGAAAAAATCATGGGTAACATGGTCAATAACCACAAAATCGCTGGCAACATCGTCACCAATCTTTTGTCGAACTACCATCAAGCTGAAGAAATAGTTCTCAGCCAGGAAAATTGGACTCAGCCAGCCACGGTCATTAAAGTTTAAAAACTGGGGACTTGGAGCCTGAGTTGGCCCAACCAGAGCCATATCTAGCCAATCTTCGCCTTGGCTCGACCATCGCTTGACCTTCGACCTTCGCTCCGCCTGGGCTGGCCTAGGCTCCCAGGCGCCCCGAAAGTTTTTTGGTCTGGGGGGCCCAACCTTCTTTTGACCACAGGGCGAAAACCCAAAAACCTGATCTTAAACAGTCATGGACAAATCGGGCGGATAAAATAAATCGGATCCCGATAAAGTCACCACAGATCAGATAAAAATTATCACTATTAACTATTAATATTAACTATCAACATTAACGCCAAATTTACGTTAAAGTATAACCAAATTTCCCCACGCTAACCCTAAAAACCCTGGCTAGGCCCTGGTTTTTAGGGTTGAATAAAAACAGCGCGTCTGGAACGGGCGGGCTAGAAGCCCGCCCTTTAAGGTTTGACCTTTAGAACTCGTATTTAATGTCCAAAGTGCCGGATAGGCCTCGCCGGATACCGAAATAACCTTGAACCCCGGCGTCTAGGCTGATGGGGAACGAGTCACTGGACAACAAAGTCACGCCTAATTCGGCTAGAGCCGAGCTCCCCTTTAGACTAGCGTTGGGCAGACTAACCCCATAAACGCTGGCGTCGGCCTCGCCGCTAGTCTCTTGAATATAGGCGCCACCAACGTAGGGCCTGATGGAATCACTGTAGTTGTAATTGACGCGAGCTCCCGCCTTAACCCGGGAAGAATCGGCGTCATCAAGGGAGAACTTTTGTCCGAAGACCGACTCTTTCCCGCCACTCTGCCGGTTCCACAGATATTTCAAGTACACGTCTACGCCCAAATCCTCAGCCACGCGCAGGTCATAACCAACGCCCGCGTGGGCTCCAAAATATTTTCCAGAAGTCTTGAAACTGACCCGACGGTTGGCGAAACGGTTCTTTTTATCCATAAAATCCGCCTTAGCGTTACCGAATCGAGCGGAACCTTCCAGATACAGGGTTCCAGCGCTGGACTGAATATCATAACGACTCAATACGCCCCCGCCCACGTAGGAAACATCGCCTTCCGCCTCCGCGGTCTCAGCTCCTGGGATGGGAACAAAGGAATCATAGCTACCATAGCCCAGCTCGCCAAACAAACCGACCGTTAAGCGGTTCTGGTCAAAAAAATTGCTCATGGACACGCCAATAAGAGCGTTGTACCCCGTCAGATCCACATGGGAACCGGTGTCATAACGGTTTTTCCCGCCACTGACTCCCGTGAACACGCCCAAGCCATTCTCCGTGGCCGAACGGGCTTTGGCTAAACTTATCCCCTTATCCGCGAGATAGTCCTGGGCTTGGTTGACAAAAGCTAGACGGGCGGCCGAGGTTTCGGTCACAATCTTGGAGTGACTAGTCACAGAGGGCGATGAAATGACCTTGGCCACTAATTGATGACCATCGTCTTCCACGCCAAGCTCGTAGCCATAATGGAACAAATAACCATAGGAGCCAACATACCGCGCGTCCGTGTCTATATTTTCCGCGCCAACGATCTCGTTGGTCGCGGACATCAAGACAATCGTGTCGCCAAAGCCGATCTGGGCTCCAGCGTCAACATCGATACTGTCAACAACTGGGGTCGCCCCCAAATCAATGTCAGTGGCCTTTAAGGCCGCGAACCCATCGGCGACCGAGGCGGGCAGATAGAATTGATAATATTGGAAATTAGCCACCTTGCCGATATTGGAATTCTCGTTACTATATTCATTAACAAAAAGCGTGTTGCCAGTATAACTGTCCCCAGAAGCGGCGCGACCACCATATAAGCCGGTTAAATTGGCGGAGTCGCTAAGTACCACGTAGTTATTGGTGGCGTTGCCATTCTGGCTATAACCACCATAGACGTTGGTTCCATTAATATTATAGGCGAGCACCTTGTTGTCCGAAGCGTGGCCAGAGCTATAACCACCAGACAAATTAGCGAAGGTCGTATTGGAGACGACGACAGTATTATTCGAAGAAGCGCCATTGGTGGCGTAACCGCCGTAAATATCGCCAATCACCTTGACATCTGAGGCGAAGACATAGTTTCCTTCCACGGCGCCATCTAAACTAGTCCCACCCATAACGCTGCCATTAACTTGCCCTGACCAAACGTAAACTTCATTAAATTTCGCGATTCCCTTCTCGCTATAACCGCCAATTACATCGCCGCCAACTTCTTTGCCCATAATATTAACCGTGTTATTGAAGACCTCGCCCAATTCGCTGTGTCCACCAGTAACGTTTCCAGTCGAGACGCTATTGTTTAAAAATGACACTTTATTAAAGGAAACCGTTCCATTGTCGCTATAACCACCATAAATATTACCGACATCATCACTGTCTGAGACGATGACCTCATTACGGCGCGCCGAACCATTGCCGCTATAGCCACCAACGATATCGCCCGTGACTTTAGTGTCTTCCAGGAAAAGATAACCGCCTTCAACATCGCCTTTTATATTGGCGTAACCGGCGGCCACATCCCCAGAAATTTCGGACTTTTTCACCGTCACATTGTTGTTGGTCAGATTTCCAGATTTAGCGTAACCACCATAAATATTACTGACATTAACAAAAGTCACGTCTACTTTGTTATCAGAGACGTTACCGGTCGGGTCTGATTCGGAATAACCACCGGCGATGGTATCCGCTTGGAAAATATCCGCCAATTCATGGATAATTACGCTATTAGATCTAGCGGAGCCATTGGAGCTGTAACCGCCATAAACATTGGTGTCCGCCGCGATTGTCGAGACATTGTGAGTGGTATCGTCAATTTCCACGGAGTTGCCATCCGATTGACCAGAGCCACTACGACCACCAGTTATATTTCCAGAAAAATCGCCACCATGAATAACGACCTTGTTTCCGATTACATTGGTAGAGTTAGCCGTGGACAGATTATCATTAAACCCACCAAATATATTGCCCTCGACGGTGGCGTTATAAATTGTGACACTGTTATTGGCGACCGTTCCCGTTGCGTTCGCCAGGGCCGCTCCATAAATATTATTATTGATCGTTCCATTGTATATGATAACTTTGTTCTCTAACAATATACCGGTGTCATACGATTGAGCGCCAAACACATCTGTTACATTGGCGTCAGTTCCATCGACAATAGCCGTGTTATTACGAACCGTTCCATTTAAAGTGGTGAGGCCACCGACCAAATTTCCTTCTATCGTGCCATTTAGTAAAGTCACCGTGTTATTTTCCGCGAGGCCGCTGACAACGCCACCACCAATAACGTTACCACCAATGTCAGAACCGTTCATCCAAACTCCAGTATCGCTACTGGTCGTGTTAACAATGACTCTGTTATTAATCGCGTTATTAGTGTTATTGGCTAGTCCACCAAAGACCTGGCCAGTGACATTACCACTCGCGTTAATATTTATGGTGTTATTTATAGAGTCTTGACCATTTTTGAAGCCCCCCACAAAGCCTTGGATTTCGGCCTCGGTTATGTTTTCAAAAATATTCACTATATTATTAGATGGGCTGGCCGATGGGACAGTTACATTAACGCCTACTTTAGGATCAAGGATATCCATTGTAGTTCCGCTATTATTGCCGCCCGGATTGATAGTGTAGTTCTGGGCCAAGAGGTTCCCATTCCATCCAAAAATCAAGGATAAGCTGACCGCCAAAACAATCCCCACCCCGCCCAAAGGGTGGAGAATCGTTCCAAACAGTCGGCCATTAACTTTGCCCATAATGTTCTCCTTGTCAAACTAAAGAAAGCGATGAAAACCGAAAAATATAAAACTAAATTCCTTTACCGTATTTAAGTATAAAACATACAATCATTACCTCAGTACTTAAATAATAAGTTCATAAACATAACAATATCACAATTACAAAGTGATTTTAGCCTAAAATCATAAAATCAAGAATACAAAGCCAAATTCCTTCTTAAAATAACGAGCGCCCCATGATTCGGGCCGAATTTTTATTATTTACAATGACATATTTTCGGCGTTTATAAACATAAGTAACGTCCATTGACAGTAAAAAAGGCTATACCATAAAAGTCGACTTAAGACCAATTTTATTTCATAAGAAATAAAATCCTGACATTAAATAGTTTTTACCACCAAGAGGGAATAATTACAAGAGTTTCCCGGGAGAGATTCAATTTTTTTTGTTGTACATTTTATTAAAGAAATTCGGGATGTTACCTATAAAACTTGTGTTTTAGTCGCTCAAAAATTTTAGACTAATAGAAAAAAATCGACTTTTTTCTAACCCAGATATCGGATTGAATGACCATCTTTTCCGAACAAAGGCGGAAAACGGAGAATAATTTCTATATATTGGGGAAAAATTTGTAACCCTTCTAAATATGGTAAAACCCAGCTTTGGGATCCGAATTTTCCTGTTGACGCTACCATTAAAAATCTAGCTGGGGCCCCAGAGCTAAAATCAACCAACCACAAATCTTGGGTAGGGTCACCTCCAGGCCAAGACGCCTAAAAGAAAAACGTCTGAGCTTAAATTAATCTCATAATTGGCCAAGTAGGGAAAACTGTCTGACGACCTTAACATAACGCCACCAGATCCCGCGGTTAAGGTTCCAGCTGAAACCTTTCGCGGAGAGAATATTTTTCTCGCTCTGGTAGGGTTACCAGAGGCGACGATACAGATCTGGCGGCGTGGAGTTTGACAGTCTGACATTTCAAACCGTCTAGTTAGGAAATTGGCCCACAGGTCAGGATCATTATAATATGATCTTATCGAACAAGCCATCATATTAAGAGCCATTGGAATTAGAAGCGACGACGACTTCCGGGTCGGCTGGGAAGCGGATCTTGTTCCGGTTGGCTCTTCCCCAGGCTGACTGTCCGTGGTCATCCTCCCCTATGAGCCCAATCACAGCGGCCCAATCATGGCGACCATTGATTAGCGCGAGCGTCAGTGGAATTTTTTCGAAAACTGGGCCATCATGGGCCACTTTTTTTCCAATTTCTGGGCCTTTGTGAGAATGTTTTTAAAAAAATTCTCACAAAAAAATGAGCCACTTCAACCCCGCGTGGTTATCGGGTTTCTCGGGCTCAGATTCTGGCGAGGGCTTCATTTAAGGTCTCTTTTTGTCGCCGATTAGAAAATACGGTAATTTTATGGTGGCCTACTTTTTTTGATTTTTGAGAATTTAAAACTTGCCCCCAGAGCGGTGGCCCATTTTTTCCCGAAAAAAGTGGGCCATGATGGCCCAGTTTTTTATAGAGAAAATCCACCAGAACCATAGCTCTCTCGGGACTAGCCACGCGAGTCTTATCCGCGGTGGAGACCAGGGAAGATTGTCGTCCCTCGCCTTTTGGCCAGTTCCCGGTGGCTTCTTGGGGATGGCTTTTGGACGCTTGGTTTCGTTGGCGGTAGAGGTTGGACTTTCGTCCTTAGCCTGATGGCCAGATCTTGATGGCTACTTGGTTAGGGATGGCTTTGGTGAGCTTCGTTTCGTTAGCGGTGTTGAGGTTGGAGGCGGTGGGACTTTCGTCAGACTTTTCTTCGTCTGACTTTTTCATGACTACCACGTTTCCAAAAGAGAAGTTTTGGCACGGCGCCCCAAAAGGCCTCGTGGTATTGTCAACTAATCTTCGAATTTAAATAGTCATCAAATTCAAAAAAGTTAAGTAATTATAAACACTTAACTTTTTATTTCCAATAGCGCTTTTACAAATGGCGCCGAAGGTCGTCGGCGCCACCGGCGGCATTACCTTTTCCTTTTCAAGGATGGCGCGGAAATCCACGCCTGACAGTCCGCGCGCCAGCAGGTTGCTTGTTCATCGCGCCCCTCCGTGGCGGAATATCCCTATCGGACATCAGCGCGACTCCGCCTCGCGGGGACGTAGGCAACGGCGGCCCTTCTTGAATCCATCAAATCCCAATGGCGCGTGTCGAGACCCGTGACGCGAAGACGGCGTCGTGCTCGACGAACACCATTGTCGGGGCGTACTCCAAGATCACGTCCTCAATCTGCTCGCGCGAGATGATGTCGATAAAGTTCAGAGGCTCGTCCCAAAGATATAGATGCGCGGATTCGCAGAGGCTTTTCGCCAAAAGCAGCTTCCTTTTCTGTCCGTCGCTAAAGCGGGAAATATCCGCGTCGAACTCGCCGCTAGGGACACCGAGATTCGCCATGATGGACAAAAGCAGAGTCAGATCTATTCCGCTTTCACGCGCAAAGTGGCGGACGCCGCCTGACAGCGCCGCCATTTCTTGAGGGATATAGGAAATGACGAGCCCGCTCGCGGTTTTCACGGTTCCGGCGCGTGGCGCCAGCTCTCCCACAATCGCCTTGAGTACGCTCGATTTCCCCGCGCCATTCCCGCCAGTGAGGGCAATCCTGTCGCCTTTTCGGACAAGAAGGTCGATGGTCTTCCCGCGAAGGCGCTCGAACTCCATCTCCCTTATCTCAACAAGCGTATCCGAATGATGGGCGAGAGGCGCGATCTTCAGACTCCCCGGCGTGTCGATGTCTTTCAGTAGCCCCCGCGTCTTGGCCGCCGCCTCAATTTGGCGCGCCTTGATGGCCTTTGAGCGCTTCATGAGCTTGGCGGACTTATGGCCTATGAACCCACGGTCGACAGGCCCATTTCCGTACTTGCTCCCCTCGACCTTGTTGGACCATTCCGCCGCGCGCCGGGCGGCCTCCTTCATGCGACGAACGTCTTTTCTAAGGCGCTCATTCTCGGCGACGCTTCCGCGGTCGCGCCGGATTTTTTCTTCCGCCCATGTCGAATAGTTCCCCGCCATTACTTCCACCTCGGATTTCCCTATGGACACGATGTGGTCGCAGACAGAATCGAGAAGCCCGCGGTCATGCGAAACCACTATAAAGCCCTTCTTTGACCGCAGATAATTGGTAACGGACAGCTTCCCATCGTCGTCGAGGTGGTTGGTCGGCTCATCGAGAAGGACGAATTCGTCGCCGCCGATGAACATGGTCGCGAGCAGTGTCTTGGCGCGTTCCCCGGGGCTGAGCGTGTCGAATGGCCGAAGCAGAACGTCTTCCGACACTCCAAGCAAATTCGCCTCGCGGCGCAGTTCCCAAAACTCGCGCGCGGGGCATATCTCATCTATGATATCCATCGTGTTTTTTGATGGCTCATTTATTACAAACGGGAAATACCGAAAGCCGGCGGGTGAGGAGATCGTCCCTTCGTGGGGCATGGAGTCAGATTCCGCGAGGAGCCTGAGCAAGGTGGTCTTGCCCCGCCCGTTGCGCCCAATCAAGCCGACGCGCCAGTCTGTGTCAAGGATGAGGGACTCGTTCGAAAAGACGTTCTCAGCCTTGCCTTCCCACGCGAATGTCAAATTGTTTATCGCGATCATCGCCATTTTTATTATCTCCTCAATAAACAAACCTCGAGGAAGCTAATTCCGCGGCTCAGCGCGATATGAATGGCGTTACGGCGTGTCTGAACAAACTTCCTCACAAGGGCGCGAAACGGTAGGATTCGTTTGTCACCCATACATTATGTCAGGAAGTTATCTTCACGCCTCCGACTCCTTTTTTCTCTAAATTTCTCGAACAGGGATAGTATAGCGTATCGCCGCTCGGGGCTTTGCGAAAAAAACCTTAGCCTCGCGCCTCGTCTTCGCCTCGCCACGCTGAAGTGGTGGCGAACCGCCTGACCTTGAAAATGAACACCCCTGACGCGAGGGGCGCGCGTTTTCAGGCAAATTTTTGAACAGTAGCCGCCGCCTAGACGGCAGCACCACTGAATCCACTCCGCCACGTTCCGCCGGTGGCCCCTCCATGTCCAATCAATACCCCAAAAACCCCTTGAAATCAAGCCATTTCGGGCAAAAAAAATCACCTATCGCTAAGTTTCCTTGTATCAATAGATGGTAGTCAATCTGAGTTTATTGATTTTATCAAGAACTTGCTTGGCCAGAGGAACGATATGAATCCGCCTCCGTTTCATTTTTTCGGCCTCATTAAGGCGTTTTTTCTCAAGAGCCGGGTTAAGGCCCGCCTTAGGCGAGCGTTTGGCTTCAACCAATTTATCCCTGGCCTCCTTAATGGAGACCAGGGGATAAGTTCCAAAAGTTAAAGTCTGTAGTTCGCCGTAAAATCTGTAGTGAAACCTCCACGATTTAAGGCTCGTAGGGGCGGAATATAGGTATAACCCATCGAAATTTTTATATTTTTTAAGATTAACCGGGTGTTTTAGGTTTTTCAGGAACGTATAGGTAAAGGGCATGTTGGTATCGGCTTTTTAAAAAAAGCTCACGCCATCAAAAATATCAACAATCGGGTGGGATGTTAAAAATTTTTTGGGGATGGCCTGAATGTAAAAAAGCCCAAAGCCTCGATATTATTGGGCTTTGGGCCTTCTTGAAACTTTAAGAAATTATCAAATGGCTCTGAGGTTTACCAAATTTGATGGTAACATATTGTTTTTATTGCTGAAATATATAACAAGGCTAATTGATACCCCCCAAATACCCCCACATTTATACCTATGAAAAAGCCACAAAAATCCGGGGCAAATACAGGTAGCCAGGGTCGCCAATTTATAAATTAGCTTAATTAACACTAATTTAGGTTTAATTAGGTTTTTGATATTATGACTTATTTTGAGCGGCTGAGCATGTACAAAAATTGTGTAGAGGGCTCCAATAAATGTCACTGAGGCGCCGGGGGCTACGCCGTTTGCTTCTGGTAAGGATGATGTTCCAAAAAATTTTAATTTTAGGAAAAAATTTTTCATTGTCCAACTAATCTCGGCTGACTATTATACTTTTGAGGCCCGCGAGTGGCCGTGAATTCTTAGAGTTTAAGCCATGGCCCTCTTCAGACAGGTCTTTTAAGAGGCCTATTATTTACCTATTACATCATCAAATTGATGATAAAAGGAGCAGTAAATGTATTCTATTAACAACAAAGTAGATCTAGCGGATGAAAGCCAGTGTCTCCTTACTTACACAACCTGAAAGCCAGTCCAATTTGGCCACTGATCACCTGCGGAGCGACTATGCCGCCAATCAGCGATTAGTAGCCACCGAGTATGGATCATTTCAACGCTCTATATCTTTATCTAGTGGTTATACCACTTCAGCTCAAACTGATGACTCTTTAGAGGCTCTACCCTTAGACGAAGACAGTGACCAGCTCCCAGAGGATGGGAAAGAAGAGAAAACGGGGGAAAAAGTCCAAAGAAGAGGATAGAAAAGATTTTAACAATTTTTCCGCTCGCTCCAGGTGATGTCTCAACAAGCGTGTTGTGTGACACTCAACCTCTCGGAAAAATTTGGAAATAAGTATTTGTCAGAAGCCTTAAGCTCTGGTTTATTGAAACAAATAGGTCAAAATAAAATTACTACGATAGACGACTATATTAAAAAAATTGAACTTATCAATCTATGTATAAATATACTAGTGGCTAGCCAGCCTGAAATAGCGGTCGATTTATTTAAAAATCCTAAGCTATTAAAAAAAGGCTTCTTTCGCGATTTATTCCTATTTTTATCAATACTTTATATCTTTCAGGCAAAGAAAATCTGAAATAATATATATTATTTCTTTTGTAAAGGTGTGACGGAACCCTTAATTTTCTACCAGTGGCTTTAACTGATGAGGACATTTTATCACTGCCCAGGCCCAAAACGCGAAGTTTTGGCGCGCGCTTTCTGACCATCCTCAAAAAACGCGATAAGCGGCGATTCCAACAAGTCAACGAACCCAAAAAAGCTACGTAATTGAAACACTTACTTTTTTTTACCGTCCAAATGGTGCCGAAGGTCGGGATCGAACCGACATGAGGGTAACCTCGCGGGTTTTTGAGACCCGTGCGTCTACCAGTTCCGCCACTTCGGCTTAACCAGCCATTTTATAAAACGCGCCCCATCCAGCCCTGGGCGCCCAACAAACGGGCCAGGGCCAAAATCTTTCGCTGGGGTGGGTAATGGGACTCGAACCCACGGCCTCCAAGGCCACAACCTGGCGCTCTAACCAAACTGAGCTACACCCACCGCTCAAGATTTGGCCATTATATTTGTTTTAAAACAAAAGTCAAGTTTTTAGCGCTAGGCTCAATAATTTTTTTTTCGCCTTGGATCGGTTTCTAGCCACCAATTAGCGAACCAAAACACCAGCCACCCAATCAGGGCCAGGAGCTAACACGTGAACTAATATAATTTAAGGTTAGAGACTAAAATAGGCCCGCCCTGGAAAGCCAATAACTGGAACCGATTTCCAGCCTAACTCGGCCTACCCGCCCAACCGCCAAGAGACTAGCTCAGCTTCCCGCGAGCGGGAGAACAATAGAACGGTAAAACAGTCGATTCGCCATTTTTTTCGTCGCCCAGCTTAGGCCCCTGTCTAGCGCCATCTAACCCGCCACCCCCTGTGGTGGCGGGATTAATTCCAACAGGTCTCCCCAGCGTAAGACTTATAAACATGATTATATAGTTTTAAGAGTATTTTAGAAGTATTTTCAAGTATTTTAGCGGGTTTTAGAGATAGTTAACTTTAAAGAACCAACGCCAAAAAAAGCGCGCTCAAAAAAATTATGGCGGAGAGGGAGGGATTTGAACCCTCGGTGGAGGTATAAGCTCCACACACGATTTCCAATCGTGCTCCTTAAGCCACTCGGACACCTCTCCCCCAATTGGGAATAACCTAATTAACACGCTAAGGCCACGTTGTCAAGAAAAAAATCAATGGATCTAAACTTTTTTTTCGCGCCTCTATTTTTTTCCTTTGGGATCGGCCGGTTTAGCCGGTTTAGTCTTCGGCGCGTTACCTTTAACCTCTTCCGCCTTAACCTCCTCGGCCGGTTTTTGGGAATAAAGGTCAATATAGCCAACTATGACCGACCGGGCGTCCTGTAGCATGCCACTACCGGGCTCAATGACCACGGCCACCACTAGATCCTTAGTGCCGTTGTTGTCAAAATCCGCCAAGGCGTAATCGACCGCCGGGCCAGGCAAAAGGTTGGCGCTATTAAAAAATGGCACTAAGGACAAATTAGTGAACTTTCGGGCCTCTATGACGCCACTATTAAAGGAGCGCAGGTTCTTCATGAACGGCACCCCACCTTGATTGTTCTTGGCCACGATGATTTCGTTGGTTCCATCGGCGTCAATATCGTCGATGATGAGCCGAGTGGGCAAGTACTCCCTCTGTAAAGCCTGCTCGCGGGAAGTCGGGAGGGCGATAAAGTTGGCTGTCCCAGCGTAACCATCCGAGCTCTCCCAGACCTTGCCGCCGCCAGTGTCAAACAGAGCCAAGTGTTCGTCCGAGGATTTAACGACCGCGATCAAACGGGTGTTTTGAGTGCCGAGGTTACCGATATTGAAGTTATAAAGGTTAATGTTCCTCGGCAACTGGACGATACTAACCGATTTGAGCTCGCCGTTATTCCATTCCAGATAATGAGGTTTGCCGCTAAAGGACTCGTTGGAGGCCGTGGCCGACCTTTGCCCGGTCAAACGCTTTTGGCCACCAGAGCCGGTCACCCGCAGATACCATTGGATGTTCCGGGCCAACGTCTGAAGTTCTCTTGTCCCATTGTAGGCCAAAATAAAAGAGGAAGCGTTTTGTTCGTTATACTGGGCCGAGACGATAATCTCTCGACGCCCGTCCAGGTCGACGTCGAAAAGATCCACCGAGACGATGACCACGTTATCTTCGGTCTTAAACGTGGCCAATTGTTCCAGGATTGGGCCATTACGCCGGGCCAGGTAGACATTGTGCGGGGTAACGTAAACTAGCTCATTTTTACCATCGAGATCCACGTCCGCCAAATCTAGCCCAATGAGCCGCTCCGGGATATAGCCACCGCGCCACAAAGAGCTTTCCTTAATGCCGGCCTCGTTGGACACCACGAAATGGGGGTTCAACGGCGAATCGATCGGTGGTTTATCTCGTCCTAACAAGGAATACGCGGGGTGTCGCTTGGCCGGGGGATCGGCCCCTTCCGAGCTTATGGAGCCAATTAAAAGTAACGTGATCGCCAAAGCGAGCGAGAGGCAAAGTTGTTTCATTGATAAACCTCAAAAATACGGTCATAAGGCGCTAAAAAATTCTGGCGCCCTGGGCGCTACTTCGGTTATTGGGTCTTGGCCATGGAAGGGAGGAATTGGGCCCTAGATCCGCAAGGGAATGTTTTCAATGCCGTTGATAATGTCGGAAATTTGGGTATAAACCTCTTGGTTGTTGGTCGGCAAAAAAGACAAGCCTGAGTAATAAGTTCCCGAGGCTTGGCGACCACTTTTCCGTTCCACCTGGAGCCCACTGATGGTCTTTTTATCGTCAAGGTACATTTTCAACAATAAAGGCGTTTCCGGCGGGAGTTCCACGGTCGTGGCCGCTAAGCAGCCCCCCAAGGAAAGATCGAGAATCAGGCCTTTGGCCAAAATCTGGCCCTTAAGTTCCCCAACCGCCCCTTCCAAGGTCATGGGGATATTAACCGGATAACGTTTGTTGTTCCTGAGGTTAGCCTGGTCAACACTCTTGGGATAGGACATGAAGACCAAAGACGCGGGGCGGGCGCAACTGCCAAGAACCTCACAATTAAAATTGAAGATCTGGCCATTGTTTATAAAATTAACCGACCACTTGCTGGTGTCGTCAAACCTAAGCGGGATCCCATTAACCATGGGCCGCTCCAATACCAGGTACCTTAGAGGCTTAGAGCCAATAAAAATAGTGTCCCAGCGGGATTTCGTGGTCTCCATGGCCATAAGGCGCACCTTCAGACCCGGAATCAAAGAATTCGGCAATCCTCGGCTCGTTGAGTTGGGCTTGGCCAATGCTCATTCTCCAGTCTTGAGTTTAAAACCAATTTCCGTGGCCCTCAACAGATCCTGAGCCGCGACAAATCCTGGACTCAATGCTAGGGCCTTTCTCAAGGAATCCTGGGCCTGGAACTTGTCGTTTTTGTCAAGGAAAACCCTGGAAAGATTAAAATAAATATTTTCGTCATCGGGATGAACCTTCAGAGCTTTCTGGTAAGCGCTCAGAGCCTCATCCAAACGACCTTGACGACGGTATAAGATTCCTAAACTATTATAAACGTTAGTGGTGTCAGGTCGCAAGCTTAAAACGGTGTTCAGTATCTCTTCGGCCTCATTTTCCTCTTTTAAGATCAAATGGAGATCCGCCGCCCGCTCCAGACACCCCTGGGCTTCATCCAAACGGCCTAGTTTCTGGTAAATCAGGCCCATCTGTTTATAGGCTTTGGCGTACTGGCTGTTGACCCGGGTGGCTTTCTTAAAATAACTCAGAGCCTCCTCAAATTTGCCCCGCACGCTCAAGATGTAGCCGAGGTTATAAAAAATCTCGGCGTTGTCATGGATGTCCAAAATCTCGTTACAAGTCTGGAGAGCGTCCTCATATTCGCCTTTATCCATTTGTTCCTGGCATTTCCCAGCCAGCCGCTCCGCCTGGAGAATCTGGGGATCCTGAGGGCCATGGACGCTTTCGATGATCTTCTTCTGGAAATCCTCGTCCGAGTAAGGTTTTCTGAGGATGTTATCCACCCCAAAACGCCCCGCCCGGATGAGGAGCTTATTGTTGACGTTAACGGAATACAAAATCACCGTCGTCTTCAGAACCGCTTCCTTCTGACGAATCATCGACAGGATGGATAACCCCGGAATGTCGGGTAGCTCCTGGGACAAGATCAAAATATTCGGGTTGAAGTTTTTGATCATGGCCATCGCCTCGGAGCCGCTTTCCGCGTGCAGGAGGTTAAAAAGACCCATCCCCTGCAACAAGGTGGCGTTTTTATCCAATACGGCGACATCGGTGTCAGCGATAAGAATCGTTGGCTGTCCGCTTTTTATCTTAAGAAAACTGTCCAAAATCAGTCAACGCCTTTTAAAAACCCGCGCGTCGGGGCGAGCCTATAAACATCCATTCCATATCCCACCAACCATAATGTCCTCCAATGAACCCATAATATCATCCAATAAACCCATAATGTCCTCCAATAAACCCATGAGCCAATAAACCCAGCTCGCCCACCGCCCCTAGCCTCATAACTTTGGCTTAAGGCGGAGCGTCTAACGGCTACAGAGCCGCCGGGCCCACAATACGCCCGGCTATGGCCGCGGCCGCGGCCGTGGCCGGGCTAGCCAAATGAGTCAAAGCCCCCCGTCCTTGGCGACCCTCAAAATTTCGATTTGAGGTGCTGACGCACCTAGCCCCGGCGGGAACCAGATCCGGGTTCATCGCCAGGCACATCGAGCAACCCGGTTCTCGCCACTGGCACCCGGCGGCTTTAAAAATGTCGGCTAACCCCAGTTCCTCGGCCTGTTTTTTGATGATCCCCGAGCCGGGAACCACCAAGGCCTTGACCCCAGCCTTAACCCGACGCGACTTTAAGATCTCGGCCGCCTGGGTCAAATCCTCAAGCCGACCATTGGTGCAGGAACCAATGAAAACATAATCCACCGGCACGTCAGCCAAAGCCACGCCGGGGGTTAAACCTTGGTAAGCCAAAGCGTTCACGGCCGCCTCGCGCTCGTTGGGGTTTTGGTAAGAAGCCGGATCCGGCACTACCTCCCCCAAAGGCACGCTTTGGGCGGGGTTGGTGCCCCAGGTCACTCGCGCGGCGACCTCGGAGCCAATCACGACCAAGGATTTAGCGAAAACATGATCCGAATCGCTTTTTAATTCTAGCCAGACTTTCTTGGCCGCCGCGAAATCTTCGCCCTGGGGAGCGTACGGACGGCCAAAAATATACCCGAACGTCGTCTCATCCGGGGCGATCAACCCCATCCGAGCCCCGCACTCAATGGCCATGTTGGATAAAGTCAAACGCCCCTCCATGGACAAAGCCGTCACCGCTTCCCCCCGGTACTCCAAGGCGTAACCCACGCCCCCCGAGACCCCCAGGCGGTTAATAATATCCAAAACGAGATCTTTGCCCGTCACCCCAGCCGACAGCGAGCCCGTGACCAAAACCGAAAGAGCCTTCGGTTTATACTGCGCCAAAGTTTGGGTGGCCAGGACATGCTCCACCTCACTGGTGCCAATTCCAAAAGCCAAGGCTCCCAAAGCCCCGTGCGTGGCCGTGTGGCTGTCGCCACAAACCACCGAGTGGCCTGGTAAAATTAACCCCTGCTCAGGCATGGTCACGTGGATAACCCCCTGCCGGCGATCCGTTACCCCAAAAAAAGTCCGAATCCCGAACTCGGCCTGATTCTTTTCCAGAGCCGCCAATTGAGCCTCGGCTATCTGGTCTTTCAAGGGCCGCCTACGATCGTCGGTGGGTATGGAGTGGTCAATGACCCCACAGGTAAGATCCGGCCGCCTAACCTGTCGGCCCGCCGCCCGCAACCCGTCAAAGGCCTGGTTGGAAGTGACCTCATGGATAAGATGACGGTCTATATATAACAAGTCAGGTCGCCCAGGGGCGCGATCCACCACGTGGGCTTCCCAAAGTTTGTCCAACAAGCTCAAGCTGGCCATAAATAATGATATCCTTACTTTAAAAGTCCTTATTTTTAAAACTGTGGCGCTAACGGTGATTTAAATAGAGCCCGTCGGTATTTAACCTCCGGGCGAACCTATAAACAAGCTTCTAAGAACTAATCCCCATAAGCGCCCAAAACTTCGACCCAAACGCTCTATTAAGCCAACTGGACGCTAACGCCCGCCGCTTAGCGCGTTCATTATTTGTTAACCTATTTTAAAGAAACGCCGCTGAATAAACAAGGGATCCCGAGCCGCTTAAATTATTAGTAATTATTACCTATTTTTAAAATAAATTTAAATTATTAGGAACTTAATTTTTAAATATCAACCTTAACTAACTAATCAACCATAATAAGCTAGCCCCAACGCTCTCCCCGATCCAGATAATGACAAGTATTTTTGGCGGCTAAACCGGTTAGCCGTCAAAAAAAATCAAAAAATTTCATCATTTTTAATTACTTTGATCAATCCACTCCCCTTAAGCCGAGAGCGACCGTTAAAACGTGTTGACGATTAGGCTGATTTAAGACGCCAACCAACTAGACAATCTGAGGAACCGGGAGCGATAGTTAGCCAACCCCACCCAGACCAGATAACCATAGGGAGAGCGTCTGTTGACTAGTTTTAAATGGTGATGAGCTTTTTGAACGAACGCGCGTAGCCAAGAGCGAAAATAAACCGCTTTCGCCTTTTTAGCCTCAGCCGGTTCCAGGCCCGAAAAAAGGGGGCCTGGTATCGACTATGGAGATCAGCGTCGCCTGAAAACTAACTCGACGTTAAACTAGCCTGACGTAAAACTAGCTCGATCCAATAGCCAGACACTTCCCACGCCCAATCTAGCTCGACTAAAAAACGACCCCCGACTGAATCAAGTTCGACGTCTATTTTATGAGCTAAAATTTCCTACAGCCACTGGCCTTAAAGAGCCAGCGTCACTTTTATCCTGATCGATGGAAAAAAAACGCCTCCGCTCGTTAACCGCTCCATCAACGGTTTTTCGCCACCCTCAAAACGGAAAATATTGTTAGCCGCCAATCCGATTTATTAAACCCACATACTCTAGTCCCATTTAACGCCATTAAACATTGTTTTCCACCACCCCCAAAAACCTTTTTTCTGGATCCAGATCTAGCTCCAAAGATTCTGAATTGTGCCTCCTCACGATAGACTCGCGATAGAGCGGAGGCGTAGCTGGGAGCGTCTTTTCAGTCTCCTAGCGGCCGCCAAACAATAATAGCCAGGCCAGCGAACCAAACACTCTCGCTCTGGCTCAATTTTCGACTGGGCTTAACCCGCGAACTTTGACTGGTTTAGCCCTTTTAATCTTTTCTGGAGCCACTTTGAGCGACTTTGACCAGCTTTGGCCAGCTTAGCCCGTGAAACTTTCCCGCTCTTCCCCCAATCCGTCCCCAACTTGTCCCAGCGTTCCAGGAGCGGTTCCTGAGCCCTCTTCGCTCCCTCCAAAAAAATAAACTTAGGGGCGGATCCTCCGGTTTCAGGACGATTGACGCCACCGAACGCCCGTAACGACCGCTCGATTTTGGGGAGATTTCTCCGGCCGTCCTGTTCCCCCATTTCGAGATTGCTTGGAAAAATCATGACGCGTTTTTGGCCGCTAATAGCGAAATCTCGTTTGACGCCTTATTCTTTTTTTCTTCCTATTATCTTAATTTTTAGACAATATTAGATAATATAAGATCTATATAATCAATTCATTAGTCGCGTCCAAAGATTTCTTTATCGCTAAAAAATCCGTGATAAATCATTTGCGCTAAGGACATTTTTTTAGTTGCTTTTTAGAAATTCCAGGTTATAATGTTTTTAGTTAATGTCGATTAATAAAATTTCTTCTTTCTGGAAGGACAAGAACGGATTTTGTCTATTTATTATTAGCCAGCGGCTAATAATGTTCTGGATTCAGGGAACGTGGTATTTTTTTAATTTTTTCCACAGTTAAAACCTTTAATCTTTATGCTTTTAGGACTATGAGCTCGCGAGTTTGACCAGGAGAGTAAAATGAAAACCATTGACAAAATATTTTCAGAGTCTCTCAAATACTTTGTCCAACAGGAACGCTCCCAGCGTAGTTTCGCCGCCAAAGTCGGGATTTCCGCCCCTTACTTGAACGACCTGCTCAACGGGCGTCGGTATGGGGAAGACCAAACCAAACGGAAGATCGCCTCGGCCCTGGGCTACCCGGATCGGCGTTACGAAGATTTCCTGGACATTGGGCGCATCATCTTAAACGGCAACTCCGTGCCCGAAAGCGACAAGTATAGTGGCCTGGGCGACGAGGCTCTCCGAATCCGAGGATTTCTGCCGCTAAACTTTTCCGAACAACTAGTTCTAGGGCCTGATAACTTTATCCAAATAACCGACGATGTCCGCAAAAGCCATGTGGTCATCCATGGCCCCAGTCTACGGCGCTCCACCTCCATTGGCCTGCAGGCCTTTAAGGCGCCCGATGACAGCATGGAACCACTGATCGCCAAAGGCGGGGTCGTGGTCGCCGATCTGACCCAAAACTCGCCCGAATCCCTGAAAGAAGGCCAGATCTACATCGTCTGTCTGGAAAAGGAAACCGGTCAATGCACGGTCAAATACCTGGGTTGGGCGGAAAAAAACAAGGCCATTCTGGTCTGCTCGGAAAACCGCAAACACAAAACCATGGTACGGCGACTAGAAGATCTCCTGATTGTTGGCCGCGTCATCTGGTCTTCGCGAACGTTTTAACCGGAACTCGAAGCGAAAAATAGTCTATAATCAGTCTTTATAGAGCGATTAGACTCTATTTAAGCGTATAAAAATTAATTACTAATTAAAATATTAAATAAAAAAATTTTTAACATTATATTAAAATATTTTCATACAATTAAATTATTTATACTTTTTAATTAATATTTAAAATTTTAAAATAATTGATCTTTTCTTTGAAGATTAAAAATTTAATCCTCACAAGTAAAAAACTTGATAAATATTTGATCCCATCGCTCGAATAAGGGTAAGAAAGATGGCTTGGAGAAAACCCTAATTTAAGGGAAATCATCATGTAAAAGAGTATTAATTTCAGTATTTTATAAATTATGATTCCTGAATTTTGGACTTTTCGCGAGACCATCAGGAAAGGATTTCTCCTCCCTTCCGAACCGCTTTGATAAGACGCCCACCTGAGCGCACCTATATTTATCATTTAGATACTAATTATTTTATTATATTATTAGCTTATTTTTAAAATTATAAATTATATTGGTAATTCATATGACAAATATAATAAATTTAATTTATAAAAAATATTGTATTAAAATTTAATATCTATAAAAATATATAATTAATACCCTAATTCATGTTAATAGATAAATATTTGTAGATAAATAGACTATTGTTGACCGATAGAATGTTCTCCGTCCAACCGCCGCCATGTCTTAAGTTAGCCGCCTCTGGCGAAAATATTGTTTTATAAAGCGACCATCTATCTTGCCCACGCCCCTTCCCAGGGCGCCGCCCATACCAAATCTTAAGACCTCGTAACTTTAGGTGGCGTCCGAACGGCGCAGGGAACTCGACTTTGGCACAAACCGCACCCATAAGTTCCAGCCATGTCCGGCCAGTGGGTGGCGATATATGGGGTGGTTGACTTCAAATAATCCGAACATTTGACCTTGTCGTGGCCCTGGAGACTGATGGCCCCGGCGGGGCATCGAGTGACGCACAATCCACAGGAACCGGAGTTAAACCACAGGCAATGCTGATGAAATTCGTCGTCCCCATAACTTCTGGGGGTAATCGGCAAGCGGTGATTGATAATCAGCGAGCCCATCCGGTGCGCTTTCCCCACTTCGGTGATCAACCCATCGCACAACCCAAACGTTCCCAGTCCCGCCGCGAACCCCGCGTGTCGGTGCGACCAGAGGGAAGTTATCCCATAGGAGCTACTGGGAAGAGTTTTCCAGACCGGCAGTAAATCTGGGATTACCGCTAGGATCTTAAGAGATTTCAAGAAGTTAAGTAAATAGAGAGCCAGTCCATCCACGGTTTTTTGGTGAGAGCCGCGACTTCTAGCCCACCCCTCCGCTGGCCAAAGGCGGGCTTGGTTTTGTTCTTTCATGGTCTGTGTGGTTTGGGGTAGGACAAAAACCAACGTGGATAATCGCTCCAAGTCCGCGTCAGGGTAAACGTTCCCAAAAGCTTCCACTGGCGTCAGACAAGCCAGATCCACCGATTTTTTGAACGTCGCCCAAATAGGATCCGAGGCCCGCGCGTAGCCAAAAATGGGCTCGCCAAATGCCCTTTGACGCGGATCAGTGGGGTGGCCATTATGATTGCCTGGGCCAGCCAAAAATTTTTCCGCCTCGGCTTTTAGATTTTGGGCCAAAATGATGGGCGATAGTTCCATAACGAGCTCCAAACCTCGGTCATGAGGATAATCGAAAAAATTCTTTCACTCAAGATAAACGACAAATAAATGATATTAATAATATTTTCAGTTAATATGGTTAAAAACATAATTTATCAAACTATTTTAAACTCATATAGTTATAACCACCGAAAAAATTTCTAGTCAAAATTGGCTCAAAAAAAACTTGAAAAAAAAAGGCCCGCCCATTAGAATTTTGTTTCCTTTGGAGCTTTATAATTAAACCAAAGGCTGGATTTAGCCGCCATCCTCAATACCGCTAGTTTGGCCAAAGCCCTCGTAGCTCAGTTTGGATAGAGCACAGGATTCCTAATCCTGGGGTCGCGTGTTCGAGTCACGCCGGGGGCACCAATAAAATCAAAGAGTTACGACCTTTGGACGGATAAAAAAGAAGTCGGGCCAAGAATTAGCGAAAAATATAACTTCCCATAACATCCCCAAGACCTCCCCACGGGCGCGCGCGTTCTGAGACAACCAAGACCGCCCAAAATTATAACCTGGCAATAATTCAATTTTAATTTTTTTCACTATTTTAACTAAAAAGCTAAAGCATTTCTATAAAATTTTAAAAAATTAAAACTTATTAATTTAAGTTAATCTGTTAATTTATCAATTAAAAAATTTGTATATCATAATAATATAATAGAACACTTAAAATTTTAAATTTAAATTAGTTATTGTATTTAATTCCAAGATATTACCTCTTTTCATAAAAGGATTGTCATTATAAAGATCAGAGACATTAAATTAGGGTAAGCGGCTAACGCGGTAGTTTATTACACCCCGTTTCCAGTCGCCCCCGACGAACCGGACGCGCCAATTTCTATCGTCGGGCATTGGCTGACTTCGCTCACGGGCGCTTTGGTATCAAAGAGTTAAATGTCCAGTAGATTGTATTTAATCGCGCAGCCGCCCATCATTTAGGCGCTTAAAACGCCGCGCGCGTAACCTGAGCTTATCCTTCATCCATCGGTAAGAGGGCCATTCCACGGCGCGCGAAAAATTAATTCTTGACTTCCACGCCTCCGCGAGCTATACTTTTGTCAATTTCAACTCTCGCGTTTATACTTTAACTAACTTAGGGCCATGACTAACTTATGGAAATATCTTTTCTTTCCATTTAACTTAGCGCGCTGTGGTTAACGCGAGGCAAAATATCTATATTCTAAAAATAATCCTCACGCGTTTTATAAAAGTTTACAACAACCTACATTTTCATTATTTCATGAGCGACAATTAGATTTGTTAATAACGATAACGAATTTTTTTTGCGTAAACTTCACCGCGAAAACGCTTTCAAATTGGACTTAAAATAATAAATTTTGGCGACTAGCTGAGCTGGGCGAAGAAATTCCTGTCGCCGGTTTTTTACCCTAATGGTATTGGCGAACTTCCTCCTAACGAAGAAGAAAAATTTTGAAATTCCATATGGTTAGCGCGCTAATGAATAAACGTAAACTTTTCTAAGCCACTCGCTAAACTCAAGAAATAGATTTCTAGATAAATTCCCTCTTGTAGAACATAAAATTATTAAATAAAGTTGGACTTCATCAACTGATTACCAAGGCCTTTTCGCTAAACAAGCTATCAATTTAACAAAAGAACTTTTAAACGCCCAAAACATTTTTTTACCATCCTAACTTTTCAATCCACTCATTATCATGAAACCTCTTTTACCTTAGGTGGCCTATCCGAAGCCATCATCCCTGTCCAAGAAGCTTGTAACTGGAAATAATACCATGTCTAATAAACTCTTCTTCAGCGATGACCTTAAAGTCAGGCCTGAATCCATTCCCGATAACTCCGTTAACCTCATTTATCTCGACCCACCTTTTAACTCCAAAAAATTATAATATTTGCTTCGATTCGACTAAAAATCGCGTCGCTAACGCCCAAATCGTCGCCTTCAAATATTCTTGAGCTTGGAACGAATGAACTTAAAATGACATCTAACCATAAAATTTCAACCTAATACTAATCTCATTAACTTAATATTTATCATTATATATTCTCTAAATCATAGTAATTTAACAGTTTATCTAATTATGATATCTGTTAAACTTCTCGAAATAAATCATATTATTTAAAATATTGGTAGTTTATATCTATATAGTGTTCCTACCGCTAGTCATTATTTAAAAATGGTCATGGACGCTATTTTTGGCCATAATCATTTCATTGATAAAATAATTTGGAAACGGATATGCGCCCATAGCGACGTAAAAAGAAGGGGAAATATTCATGACAATATTTTACTGTATTCGAAATACTCTAATTACATTTGGAAACGCCCTAAAGTACATATGGCGCGATTGGAAAAAGAAGGCTTAATCGCCTACGCTAGCGATGGCGTAGCCAGATTTAAACGTTATTTAGGCGCCATGAAAAGTCTAGATTTAAGACCTGATTACAGATATCGCGCCTTTATCCCGACAATCTAAAAAAAACTCGGGCGCCCAACCCAAAAACCCGTGGCCCTCTTAGAGGGAATCATTTCCGCGAGTTCTAATCCCTATATTGTCAAGCCCAATACTGATGGCTTGGAGAAAACCCTAGTTTAAGGGAAAACGTCATGTAAAAGAGTATTAATTTCAGTAACTTAAAATTATAATTCCTAATTTTGGACTTTTCGCGAGACCATCAATACTCCATCACCATCGACATTGTCCGTCAATGCCAAAAATAATAGCGTTAAAAGTATTATACAACTAACAATATAAATAGTAACATTTAATAAACAAACATTCAACAAGAAATAATAGACTAAATTTGAAAAATATATAGTAAGACTTTTATTTTTCAATATTTCCTAAATACTTATAGCTCAAAAACCGCGGTGGGCGTGTGTTGGTCGCCGACCAAAAGATCGGGGCGCGCCCCTAGGCGATCCAGGACACTCTGGGCCGCGGCCAAAGCCAATTCCGGAGTGTTGTTAGTTTCCGAAAGATGCCCCAAAATAACCCTGGCCAACCCAGGATGATAAATCTGGCTCAATAACTCGGCGCCTTCCTCATTGGATAGGTGGCCCAGTCGGCTCCGCACCCTTTGTTTTAAAAAATAAGGGTAAGGCCCATCCAGAAGTTTACCCACATCATGGTTAAACTCCACCACTAAAGCGGATAGATTTTTTAAGCTGTCGCGCACCAAATGAGTAGCCACCCCCAGATCGGTTATTACCCCCAATTGGGCGTCGCGATTCTTGACCACAAAAGCCAATGGATCGGCCGCGTCATGGGAGGTAGGGATGGTGGCGATCGTTAAAAACCCTAAATCTAGCTCTTCCCCCGCCTGAAATCTTTGTAAACGCGTCCCGCTTAAGGCTGGGCCAGAGGCCTCAATGGTGGCCTGGGTGGCCCAGACAGTCAGACGCTCCCGTCTGGCCAAAGGGCCAATCCCCTTGACATGGTCAGAGTGCTCATGACTAACCACGATCGCCCGCAACTGGGAGGCGATAAGCCCCCGAGAGCGGGCCCGGGCCAAAAGATTCGAGGCCGAAAGCCCATTGTCGATCAATAAGGCTTGATCGCCTTCCTGGATCCAGGTGGCGTTGCCTCTGCTACCGCTGGCCAACAAACAATATTTCATGGTCAAGATCCCGTGGAGCCAAACCCACCGGTTCCCCGGGCGGTGTCGTCCAAGTTCGGACTCAATATTAAGGTTGGCCGTTCCACTTTGGCGATGATTAGCTGAGCCACTCGATCGCCCCGGTTGATGACCACGGGCGCGGGGCCCAAATTGATCATCGGCAGAGACAGTTCACCACGGTAGTCCCAATCAATGGTGCCTGGGGAGTTGACCAAGGTGAGACCTTTTTTTAAAGCCAAACCACTTCTCGGACGAATCTGCCCTTCGTAGCCCACGGGCAAAGCGATAGCCCAGCCCGTGGGCACTAAGCGGATTTGCCCAGGCTCAATGATCCAGGGCTCAGATATATGAGCGGCCAAATCCAGACCCGCCGCCCCCGCTGACCCCCAACTGGGCATGGGCCAATCAGGGTCTGACTTGAAACGACAAAAAAGGACGGTAAAATCGTCGCTCACGCGTCCTCCAGAGTGACCATAGATCCAGCCTTAGGGCTGGGGCTTTTTAACCGGCCATGACAACCGTGTCTTAAGGCCGAAAAACGCCATTTAAGATTGGCCAAAAAAGCGTAAAGCCAAGAAGGTAGGGCCGGATCCACATACCGATCCACCCCAGATCGCCGAGCCTTGATATGGCTAGCTATCTCGCCCAAAGCTTTGACTAAAGGCGCGAAAGGCCCCCAAGATTGACCAATGTTTCGGATAACCCCGGGCAGCGTCGACCACATGGCCCCGCCCCCAACCCCCAGACCCTGCCCCCACGACCACCTTAGGTCTTTGGCGAATAAGGTTAGGGATTTAATGGCTAGTCGATTCAAGGTCGCGTCATGAAAACCGTTGTTGACCACGGCGTAGACTAGTTTACGCGATGGGGCGAAGGAAGAAATCGCTGGCTGGCTCTTTATTTGGCTCAACGTCGCCAAAAAACTAGCCAATTGGGCCGGAACCCCATCCACATAGAGGGGAAAAGCGATCACCAAGGCCTGACAACCTAAAATGTCTTCGGGGTTAACGCCTTGAAAATTGTCCCCCGCCGAGACGCTCAAAAACTGTTCTGGTTCTAATAAGGCTTGAAGCCTCGCCAAAACCAAAGCGCTGGCCGAGCCGTGTCTTTTAGGGCTACCATTGATGAGGGCTATGGACAAAACTGGGTCTCCAACTTCAATTCCGAAATAAAATGGCATTTAATGGGGTTAGAGGCCAGGTTAAGGCCTATGGCCTCGATCATGGCCTGGGCCAAATCCTGGCGTTCGGTCTCGAGAGGGCCATAAAAAACCGCGGTCAAAGCCCACGGATGGGGATGGCGTGGATCGTGGAGAAGAACGCCCATTTTTTGAGCCATAAAAGGTAATAGATTGGGCAGACCTCTTTCCAGAACCGCTTTGACCTCCGGCGACACCCCCCAGACGCTTAAACGGCTAACCAAAATCAAATGGTCAGTTTGGGCCAACAAAGAAGGCAACGCCTGGGCCCGATCATTAATGACGCAAACGCCCGGCGTCCGCTCCCAGCAACCAAAACAACCCTGACACGGCTTAACCTTCGGTCGCGCCGCCCAAACCAGGGCCTTCTCCGCCCATTTTAAAGGCGGGTTTTCCAAATCATGGATCAAAAGGCTATAGGACATAAATTCTTTGTTGACCTAATAAAAAGGGCCAACCGGTTCGACGTCTCAAGAAAAAACGTCCAACATCTTCTTCCCGGTCAGGATTTGTTCCCTTTCCAGGCCATCGACTAAGGGCTCAGAGTCATTATTAGCCAGTCCCCGATCGCGTAAAGACAAGGCCGACACTTTGACTCCAGGCTCCAGATAGTTTATAACTTTTAGGGTGTCAGCGACGTCAGCCCCGGTTTTAGCCGGAGCCAGACACCGGGCTCTAAATTGTCGGGCGTCAGTATTATTTTCCATTGATAACCCAAATAATTACCCAAGTTAGATAACGTAATTGGCTCCACGCTGAACCAAAAGATAAAAACAAAAAAACCGAAAATCTGATACTAACATCAATAACTAGAATTAATATTAACATCAATATTATTTACTGTTAATATTTTAATATCAAGACGAATTATTGATCAATATTGATCAACATTCTATCAATGGTCTATCAATCAATGGAGAATGGTCGACCATTTGTCGGCTTGGCCAAACGTCGCCAAAAGCTTGGAAGACTCCGGCCATAGTTCGGCCGGGCTCTTACTTTGATAGACCTCATTCATGATCTGATCCATTTCGGCTCGCCAAACATTATAATAGTGTCGCGAACGATCATCGGCGACTAAGGAGCGAAAAATCCTATAGGCCTCATCAATTTCTGGGCTCAAATCCGCCGCCGCCAAAAGCTCCAGCTCGTTTCTGGCCCCCAGAAACCTAAGCCAAGCCCACAAATTATAGTTTTCCAAAGTTAGCGGTAAGTTCGGTAGCTCATACGTCCACAAGGATCCAGTGGCCAAGAGCTCGCCGTCCAAACTATCGGCCAGGTCAAAATCAACGCGCTTGGCAAAATTGGGCGCGCCCAAGGTCAAAGGGTAGCCAGAGATCAGGATGGTGGTGACGTAATCAATTTTGGACTTGTCCAACTCGCCTTGGAACATTCTATTGGCCTGGCGATCTTCAACATAAAGCTGAGCTTCCACCCGCTCCAAGGGATTAGAAGTGACCACAATCTCCACATTGTGAGTTATTTCCAATTCCGAGGTTATCAAAACGCTCACTAACCCCGTCTTGACGGGCTTATGGCCAAGGTTTTGACTCGGATCTATGATGACCAGATCTTTCATGAACTGGCAGTGATCTGGGAATAAGGCCCGGATGAAATTGGTTAAAGGCGAAGTGACCAAAGGATTAGCGAAAACCAGCCGGAAATAAAAATCGTCTAATGGGGAAACAAAATCCTGTTGATTCATCAGTTTACCTCAGCCACGCGCGTCTATTCACGCGCTTTGAGCCATATCCACTAAATTCACGCCCAGCCTGAGCCCTAGTCCGCTTAAATCCTAGCCACCGTTAAATCATAGTCCCCGTTTTTTCTAAACCTCCGCCACCCATAGCTGACCAGAGCGAACAACCAGCTAGCGTTGACTCCATGCCATGAAAACCGAAAACATAAACTCTTTTCCAATATAACTCTTTTAAAAAATAAAAGATATATCTTTTTCGCCCTACCCAAGCGGCGAATTCATAAAAATTTTTCCCTGGCCTTTTCATTTTTTACATCTATTTTTTACTTAAATAAGTCTTATCATATAGTTAAATAGTAATATTATGACTAAAAAGTTACTTTTATAAACTATAATATTAATTAAATTGATATAATCATTAAATATAAATATGCTAATAAATATTTATTTTTAAATATAATATTCTTATTTTATAATTCTAATAGCTCATTATAGGGAATTCTTCAACGCCCGTCAGTCGCTAGGCTTGGAAACCAGTCGCCACCTGGTTGCCGCCCAAAAAGACGAACGGAGCCGCGACGCTTTGGCCACCAACCTTTCTGACCCGCCGCGCTATCGGAACATGCTCCGCCGTCACGACACTATCTCTCTAAAGTCACTGGACATTTTTTCCGTCCACGGCTTCCTATCGGGCTGACGCGACGCGAATCCAACCTGTTGGGCGTAGAAAACGGCGGAAACTTGCCCACAGGTAGCGGCGGCTGGCTGAACATCATGGAGAAATTCGCCAAAACCAAGGCGTATCGCGACATGCCATTTAAGGTTCGGCGCCAAGGAACCGCCAAAGGCGGACGCGAAGTCACCGCGCTTATTTAGGGCGAATGGATAGGCGACGCCCGAAACGGCGGGGCAAAGCGGGCGCAGGATATCGTTCGCGCCAACGCCGCGAGCTGGGACTGGCGGCCGGAAAGCCTAGACGGCGTATTTACCGACCCACATTATTTCGGAAACGCTCAATACGCGGAACTTATGGAATTTTGCTATGTCTGGCCGCGCCGCCTTGTTGGAAAAGGCGACCCAGCCTTTTCCGCTCCCTCGACAAGACACGCTCAGGAACTTACCGGCAATGAGAACACGCGGCGCGGCCTTGCCCACTTCACTAAGGGGCTGGCTAAGGTGTTTTCGCGCGCAGCGGCGACCCTAAAGCCTGAGGATCCTTTGTCTTCACATACCACCACAACGATATTACCGCGTACTTTCCCATTGCCGTGACCATTCTGGACGCTGGGCTCGCGCGCCCCAAAGCGCCGCCCGGCGGAAATAGGCGCGTCAATTCACATCAAGGGCGCGGCGTCAACCACGGTAGACAGCGTATTTGTTTGCCGCCGAAATCAAGATCGTGGCGTTCAGGAACCGAGCGTTATTGACAACGCCATACAGGTGGATATGCGCGCCCTGGAAACAGGCGGGCTCAAGCGACATTGGGTGATACTCGTTGTGTGACTTACGGGCGCGTCATCCGTCAGGCGATCAATGACTTGGCTGGGAATTGGCGAACGTGGCTGTCGGTGGAAGACAAACTGGATATCCTCGCCCGCTGGTTCGCTACCTTCGGTGGCCAAGCGGTCACGCGCGAACTTACCGGCGCGAACTGTTCCCGCGAAAGTCAGTCTCTCTTTAGTGAACAGACTTTTCCGCCCATAGCCGTAAGAGGGAGCGTACACGCGCCAATATCCGTTTGAAGCCGACTTTACGGAACCGCGAGCCAACCTTGACCATTATGTTGACATAATCTTTACCTCGCTGGAGTCTGATTTTCTGACCATGCCCGCTGGGAAGGGTTTTGTGGAGTACCCGACTTTTGAAACAGGTTATGGAGCTCTGAAACAGGCCACTCAAAGGTTTCGCGGCCTTGATCCGGAAGCCGCGCGAGCCACCTTGCCTCGAAGTCCCATGATTTTTATCGTGTCGCGGGCCGCGCTCGGCTTTACACCGCCTGAATGGGCCTATTTCGTAACCTCCTCCAAGAAGAGGTCAAATTTAACAATTGGGAGTAGCGTCCAATTTATAAGTGAATTAGTCGTAACCCTCTCCGAAGAGAGGTCAAATTCAACAATTGGGAGTAGCGTCCAATTTCAATTTATTAGTGAATTAGTCGTAACCACTCTCCAAAGAGAGGTCAATTAGAACAAGTCACTAATCGAACTGACTGAAGAATCTTAACACCCATCCGCGAAAAGGTCAATAAAATAGACGCGGACGTAATCGCTTCTGTTTTTACTTTTCAGTCATAACCATACCTCCAAAGAGGTATCAATTCAATAGCGCCATTAGAAAGCCATGAAGAATAAGGGGTGTAGTGACGAATTTCTCCGCGTTCGAAGTTTTTAATCGAAAACACATATTTTCCTAACGTCCATCGCCTTATCTCAAGAGCCACTTATATATCAACATTTCGTGAACTTTGGACTTTAATCTTTAAAGCGAAAAATTTTTTTATGAATTTCAAACGACCAATATAAATATTTAAATATATTATAAAAATAAAACAAAGAACTAAGACCATTATATATGTTTAAAAGGCTAAATCATTGTATTCTAAAGCAAGATATTCCAAAGCAAGCCAATTATTATAATATTGGTCGTCCCTCCCCAACCTGGCTCTTTAGCGTTTAATAACTCGCCTACGCGCGTTAACCACTCTAAAAATTTATTCTACCCCAGAAATCGAAAATTTACCATCAAAAAATTTCAGGGCGCGTCAATCTGTCCACCGAATTTCTTTAAGAATATACTGAAATCCCGTTATGTTCGGAACTAATTAGTCTAGTATTTTTACTCTCTATCATTTTTAAATCATAAACTTATAGTTTAAGAACAATAATTATATTTTAGCCTTTTTAATTCACTAATATGCAATCTATTTAGTGAAAATATATGATTATTGGCTATCAACTAATAGTAAATAAATAAACAATTTTTCTATTTCTTTAATATTAATCTTTAATTACTTATATATTTTTTTATATTTAATTTTATATCTTATTACTATTTTATAATTATATATTAAATTACTATTAAAACAATAAATTCTATAAAATATATTTATTGTTAATAAAATTAAAGTTTATCGATTTTATGCTTATAATTTATTTACTATATGATGTTTTATGAGGCAATAAAAGCTCATAACCCTTATTTTTTATTTCCTGATGGTCTTGTGAAAAGTCTAAAATTCCAAAATTCAAATTTATAAGTTATTGAAATTATTACTCTTTTACTTGACGATTTCACTTAAACAAGGGTTTTCACAAAGCCATCTTTCCTTACCATTTTCACCGCGTCCAACCAAAAAGAAAAAAACGCGCGAATTTGCTTACAGCGACCAAAAAAAAGATAAAATCTAAGGATTCGGTCGCGACGCCCAAAGTCAGTTTCGTTAAACTATTTTTTTATTTTTTTACCTAATGAAATATCGATTAAATTATTTTTTTTACTTGTTAAACTGTTTTTAAATAATTTAAATAATTTAAATAGTTTTTAATATCAAATAAAATTATTTATTAACTTTAATTAAACTATAAAGCTTTTTGTTTACAATTAATTAAATTGCGTTTTACTATAATTTATCGATTATGGGCAGATGTACGCTAAATTAGGAGCCATTGGAGGATTGGCTAATAGGAAATAAAAAACCACGGCTCTTTTTACTTTTTTTATTGTTATTGACTTTATAAACATTTTTTGAAAAAATGATGCGCGGTTAATGAAAACGATGTCCAGGAACCGAAGTTTTCCTGGGCCACGCCACGCTCCTTTGGCTGGCGATGGCCGCGTGTCCCCCCCTTTTGACTTTCGCGCTTTATTTGATGGAAGGATTTAGCCATGTCTGAACTAGTAGCCTTTAGAGAGGACAGACTAGGTTTTCGAGTTACCCTCAAGGAGAAGACTGTCTTAGGCCGCTCCTCTGAATGTGATTTAATCCTATTTGACCGGAGCGCTTCCAGGGAACACGCCGAGATCACCAAGATAGACGATAATTATTTCATTGTTGATCTTAACAGCACCAACGGCACTTTGGTCAATGATCTACCCATAACTATACAAACTAAACTTAATAGTTTTGATTGTATTAAGATCGGTCAAGAAATTTTTATATTTGACCCATACTTAGACATCATCACTGGCGTGGCTCCCGCGGCTTTGATTTTAAACTCCGTTAATGAAAGCCACCAGAACCTAATCTCCAAACCCGCCTTGGAGGCCGCCGTCTCCTTAACCCAAGAACAGGGAGCCATGATCGCGGCCTTTAGTGGATCCTTGTGTCAAAGTCCTTTAGAAGACATCAATAAGACTATTGTTGATTTCTTGACTCAACAGATCGGGGCCACTTCCATATCCATCCTTTGGCTCTGGGGCTCTGGGCGTCAAATGGTCTCTTACCTGTCTTTTCCAGAAGACAAGAGGTTGCTACTGAGCCATTTGCCGTTCAAAAGGGTCACGGAAAACGGCCAATCCCTAATTTGGCCCAGAATCATCACGGAACTGGACTTTAACGCCGGTAACCGTCACGTGGGGCAACTGGAGCAAAACTGTCTCCTAACCCCGGTTTATAGCTCCGAACCGCGCCACTTAGGTCTCTTGTACGTGGAAAATAACCTTCGGCCCTTAGCGGAAGACGACTTAAACCTAGCCGCCGCCGCCGCCCAAATTTTCAGTCCCTATATCATCAACGTCGTGGCCCAAACCGAATTGGAAAAAGAAAAGCTCCAGTTGGCCTACGATGAGGATCCCGTGACCGATATCACCACGCGGGAAAACCAGGTTAAAATCATCTTTTCCACGGCCTCCCAAGTGGCCCAAAAAGATGACCCCATCTTCCTGACCGGCGAGCCAGGCACGGATAAAACCAGTTTAGCCCGACACATCCATCTTCAGAGCCACCGCAAAAACGGTCGGCTGATCGTGGTCACGCTCTCGGATATGCCCCCCGCCCAGATGGATCGCCTGCTCTTTGGCCAAGACGACGCCAACAATAGTCATCTGGGGCTATTGGCCTTAGCTGACAATGGCACGGTGTTCCTACGCCACATTGAGCGCTTGACCATGAACGCCCAACGGAGCGTTTTGATGGCCTTGGAAGAAGGCTTGATCTACCCCATTGGCTCCCGGATCGCTCGAAATTTGTCGCTGCGGTTCATCTCCAGCTCGTCGACTAAACTCCATGAGAAAGTGGAGGAGGGAACTTTTCGGGAAGATCTCTACGCTCGTCTGACCCGGGTCAACCTCGCCCTCCCGCCCTTAAGGGAAACCAAAAACGACATTGAGTCGCTGGCTAACGCTTTGTTAGCCAAAGCCGCTCGACACCTCGGCTACTCTTTCCAATCCATTGATAATTCGGTGGTGGCCTGCTTAAGGGCCTATCCTTGGCCCGGCAATATCTCCGAATTAAGAAGCGAATGCGTGCTTCTGGCCCATTTGACGAAAAATGGCCACGTGACCATGGACGCTCTCCCGGTTCATTTACGTTTGGCCAGCGAAGTCTTTGGGCAAGGCGACATTCCTCAGGACTCGCCCCTAGGCGAGGCTGAGCGATATATATTGATTAAGACTTTGGTTAGCCAGGCCGGGGATGTGGAAATGGTGGCCGAAGTCTTAAACATCGCCCCAGAAGAAGTTATTATTAAGGCGCGGGCTTACGGGCTCGATCCCATGGATTACCAGTTAGCGGCGAAAGGCGGCCCAGGTAAAACTTACCCTGACGATCAGCTAGCCTAACCCCGCCCCACCACCAACAAAGGAGTTGGCCACCATTGGAGGACGACGCGTCAAAACAGGGGATCTTAGCCTGGCTTTTTAAGCCCTTTCGACGAAATTCCCTTTCCCCAGCGAAAATTGAAGAGGAAATTAGCGAACTCCTGGATCAAGGAGCTGAAACCGGGGCTATCACCAAAATCTCCGGCGAGATGATCCAGAGCATCTTCGACTTTAACGACACCGTGGCTCGAAAGATCATGACCCCACGCGTGGACGTGGTGGGGATCGAGCGGGAGTCAACCATTGGCCAAGTCATCCAGTTGGCCCGAGCCGAAGGTTACTCGCGTTTGCCGGTCTATCGCGGGGATCTAGATCACATTGAAGGTTTTTTAATGGTCAAAGACCTATTGGGTTTTTGGGGGGAAGATCTGGCCTTGCCGCTACCTTTAGAGTTAATCCGCCCCATAACCTTGGTTCATGGCAACCGAAAAATCGTGGAGATCCTAACGGAACTACGTCACCTGAAAAACCATCTGGCGATTGTCCTAGATGAGTATGGCGGGACAGCTGGACTGGTGACCATGGAAGATATTATTGAGGAGATTATTGGCGACATCCACGACGAGTATGACCAAGAAGAAGAGGAAGATATCCGGGAACTAGCCCCGGGCGTGTTGCTAGCCACGGGACAGACCCCCATCTCGGATCTAAATGATCTGTTGGAGTCGCCCCTGCCCGAAGGTGACTACGAGACCTTGGGGGGGTTCCTCACGGATCAAGTCAGCCGGGTGCCCTTAAAAAACGAGCGGATCCATTTTGAGGATTATATTTTTCACATTCGAGCCGCTGACAATCGCAAAGTCGATCAAGTGGAAATTCGCCGAGCGGAAGCCAATGAATAACGCCCATAAAGAATTAACTCCAAAATGACCATTAAAACCATAACTAATGACGCCCAGCGCGCGGCCGCGCCGAACGTTCCCAACTCTGACCATAACCACGAGCGCGCGCGTAGCCAGGATCTGACTCAACCCGATAGCCACGGTCATCATCATCTGGGGCGTCAGCGTCAAGACGCGAAAATCCTCGTTCTAAGACCACATTCCGGCGTCTCCGGGGACATGTTAGTGACCGGGTTAGCGCGTCTAGCCGAGTTAGGCCAAGCGGAACTGGACGTCTTATTGGAGCGGCTAAATTTAGATCATTTAAAAGGCCAAGTCCGGCTGGCGCGGCGGGAGAGCGACCACATCTTAGGTTGGGGTTTAGATCTTCAACTGCCACCTGAAGACGAACACCGCCAATTAGCCGACATCCGACGTTTTTTCGCGGCCGCGGACTTAACCCCCCAAGCCCGAGCCTTAACTTTGGCCGCTTTTGAGCTTTTAGCCGAGGCGGAGGGGGTTGTCCACAACCTCGATCCCGAAGAAGTCCATTTCCATGAAGTCGGCGCCTTGGACAGTCTCTTGGACATGGGGCTGGCCGCCATGATTTTTGATTTATTAAGCCCGGATCTTTTCGTTTGTGGGCCTTTGCCCCTTTGCGATGGAGTCATTTCGGCCGCGCACGGTCTACTGGCCTCGCCCGCCCCGGCGGTGGCCCATCTGCTTAAAGGCGCGCGGGTCAAAGGCCTAGATAGCCACGGCGAGACCGTCACCCCAACGGCTTTAAGTTTGTTAAAAACTTTTGGGGCGATTTATGGGCCTTGGCCAGAAATGACGGTGGTTGGCCAGGCTTTGGTTTTTGGCGGTCGAACGCTGCCGGGGGTGCCTAATGGGGCCCAGTTCGCCTGGGGTTGGGGAAGTCGAGCCGAAGATAAAGCCGCGTCCAGTCTATAAAGATCTATTATCAAGGCTCTATTAACAACAAGTTTGTATAATTATTGTTTATTCAGAGGCGACTGCGCAAACTGCGCAAGAACGTGGGTGAGTCATGCCCCTTTGGGCATTGACAAGTCCCTAGAGTGAAAGGAGTAGCGACCCATCATTAACCTCGAGCTATGCGC
>JAISYP010000008.1 GCA_031269825.1 Deltaproteobacteria bacterium | reverse complement strand
CGCGCCCCTATCCTAGTCAAAGGTACACACGTCTGATTCAATTGAGGAGCCCTGTGCGGTAATTCCGCTCGCAGGGATCTGTGCGGGGGGGTGCCCGAAAGGGCACTTCCTACCGCGACGCCAATAATAATAGCGAACAAATTTACAAGCAAAATTCATGCCAAACAACTTAAATAATGGCCAGCTAGCGCGTATATTAATCACAAAACTTGATTTCAATAGCGAAAAATGTACCAAAATTTTAAGATGGTGAAATCAATAAAATAATCTTCTTCTTGAAATTAAAGGTTTCTCGTCTAATCGTTGAAATGTGTCGGAAAAATATTTCTCCTCGTCTAATCGCTATACCCAGGTCTATAAATTCTAAATATCTATGTTAGAAGTAATATAAGAGCTTTAAACGTGTCAGATAGTCTTGAAAACGAATTAATAGATAAATAAATATTTTTTTAACATTAATAAGTTTAATTAATATTAAAGAACCTATATTTTTATAACTTGGAAGAATTATTTTATACCCCAGTTTTTTCACAATTCATGAGAAATGTGGATCTATATAATCATAATGGTATAAGACCAATAATGATTGTTATCGTAAAAGTCTTGAACTATAATACCTTCAAAAATTCTAACTAACTGGGTTCGGGGTAATAGACTCGGCTAACTGGGCTAATCGTTAACCTCTTACCTGGTTAAGCTCTACCTTATGGGCGGCGTTCCTTCCGAGGCGCCCATCGGGGCCACCACTTTGATTAAAGCCTCCTTAGCCAATTCCACGGGACAGGCCTCGTCAAACGGCTGCTTTAAGAAGTTAATGAGCTTAGGGAAATAGAGGATGGCTTGATCAATTTCTTGGCTAGAGCCTTTTTGGTAGGCCCCGATGTTGATCATGTCCTCATTGTGTCGGTAAGTGGCCAATAGTTCCTTAAAACGCCCAGAGGCCCTTAAATGATCCTTGTCCACCAGATCGTTCATCAGTCGGCTGATACTGGACAAGATATCCAAGGCGGGAAATTGGTTGCGATCGGCTAAGGATCTTCGCAAGACCATATGTCCATCCAGAATCGACCGCATGGCGTCGGCCACGGGCTCATTCATGTCATCGCCTTCCACCAAAACCGTGTACAAACCGGTGACGCTGCCTCGCTCCCAGTTACCCGCCCGCTCCAACAGTTGGGGCAGTTGGGCGAAGACCGAGGGCGTGTAACCTCTGGTGGTGGCCGGTTCCCCAATGGATAGGCCCACTTCCCGGGCCGCGTAGGCGAAGCGGGTGGCCGAGTCCATCATGAGAATGACATGTTGGCCTTGATCCCGGAAATATTCCGCCAAAGCCGTGGCCACGTAGGCGCCTCGAATGCGCACCAAGGCCGGTTGCTCGGAAGTCGCGGCCACGACGACGCTTCTTTTTAGGCCCTCCGGCCCCAGATCTTTTTCGATAAACTCCCGCACCTCACGACCGCGCTCGCCAATTAAGGCGATGACGTTAACGTCAGCGCGCATGTGTCGAGCGATCATCCCCATGAGCGTGCTTTTGCCAACCCCAGAACCGGCGAAGATCCCCACGCGCTGGCCTTGGCCAATGGTCATCAAGGCGTTAATAGCCCGCACCCCGACGTCCATAACTTTGGTGATGCGGCTCCGAAAGAGGGGATTGCCTGGCGCGGCCTTAACCGGATAGGTCGTCGCGTCGGGGATGGGGGGCTTGTTGTCCATGGGTTGGCCACGACCATCCAATATTCGGCCCAATAACCCTGGCCCCACCGTGACCATGGCCGGTTGGCCCGTGGCCAGGATCCGGCTACCTGGGGTAAGGCCGGTCATGTCGCCTATGGGCATCAACTGGATGGCTTTGTCCCTAAAGCCCACCACCTCGGCTTCCAAACTCTGGCCTGGGCCGGTCATGACCCGGCAAACCTCGCCCACGGACGCGGCTGGCCCATCGCCCTCAATAACCAGACCCGTGACCTTAGTGACCCGGCCTTCTAAAGTGAGGGGCGGTATTTTTTTTAGGGCGGAAAGTATGCGCTTAAAATCCGATTGGGCCATGGCGTGTCCGCTGAGCTCTCTAGCCGCTTTCAGGGGGGAGAGGGTTTAAAAAGTTAGCTTGATTTGGTTATGGGTTTAGAGCCTCGCCTAAAGTTGCGCCTGGGTTTTCAGCGTCAGAATTTCCTCAGGGGATAAGGCTCTGAGGTCGCCGGGTTTTAACGCTGGATCCAGCGGAAGGCCACCGTAAGCGAGCCTTTTTAAAACTATCACCGGATGCCCCACGGCCGCGCACATGTGTTTGACTTGGCGATGGCGGCCTTCGGTGAGGGTTAGCTCCAACCACCCCTGGTCAACCCCTTGGTTGACCAGGCGGGCTTGGGCTTGGGCGGCGGGTTTGTCGCCAATCATCAATGTTCCCGAGGCCAAAAGGATTAGAGCCTCTTTAGTCAAAGTCCCCTTGACTTTGGCCCGGTAGACTTTGGGCACGGCGTATGAGGGGTGCATGAGACGCTGGGCCAAAACCCCGTCGTTGGTCAAAATCAAAACGCCCGAGACGTCATAGTCCAGCCGACCAATGGGATAGACGCGCCAGGGTAGGCGGTCGAGAAAAACTTTGATCGTGGGGCGGCCATAGGGATCGAATAACGTGGTCAAATAGCCCACTGGTTTGTGAAACATGTAGTAACTAGGCCGCTCTAGGGGTTTAACCGGTTGGTCATCCAGCTCAATCTCATCCACGCTGAGATCGGCTTTATACCCGAGGTCATGAACAATTTGGCCATTGACGCGAACTCGTCCCGCTAGAATAAAAGTCTCGGCTCGTCGTCGTGAGGCGAGCCCGGCGTTGGCGAGGATTTTTTGGATCCGCTCTTTGGTCATGCTCCACTCGTTGGAATGGGCGGGGGGAAAATTTCCGGCTCGCTAGCTATGGGCTCAAGAGTTATCTCGCTAATCATGGGCGAGCCAAAGGTAACGTTTTGGCCAGAGGTGAGCTGGTCGCTTTCCGCGAAGACGCTCTGGCCTAGTTGGTTAGCTTCGTTTAATCCCGGCGCTAAAACGTTCGTCGCTCCCGCCAGTTTTGGGGGAATCAGTAGCTGAATGAGAACCCTTCGACTTTTGTAGAACCGACCCGAAGCCAAGGTAGCCATCTGGGCGAAAAAACTCTCGGCGATGGCCAGCTCCTGATCCGAGAGATCTGGACAGGCTAGATGGTCAGTGATGGCGCCTAAGGCGCCCAGCAATTCGCCCTGGACAATGGGGTCGAGGGGAGCGCGGCATTGGGGGCAGAAAACCGAGCCCATCGCCGGAATCCAAGACCAAGAGCCCTTTTCCGGGATTTGGCCACAATGGTGGCAAACGGTTAGAGTTGGCCCAAACCCGGCCACTTCCAGATAACATTTGGTAAAACCCAAAGATAACCGTCGGGCTTCCAAGGCCGGGGGGTGGAAGTCGGAACATTGGGCTAAACGCGATAAATGTTGAATGATTAGATTAAATGTTAAGGGGGCTGGATTGCCTGGGGCTTCCAGAGAGCGAGTTAGCTCCATCGCCCAGGCGCTTAAGGCCAACGCCACTGGTTCGGCTGGCGTGATGGGAAACTCGGGGTTGTCCTCGCCTTTGACGACCAGGGCCACTTCGGAGTTGGGGTAGATTTTAAAATCATACCAAGCCGCCCGAGCTAGATTCAGTAACCCCCCGCCAAAGCGTCGAACGCTTTTGCGGGCGTTTTTGGCCACCGCGGTTAATAAGCCCAGTTCGCGCGTTAGGAACGTCACCACTAGATCCGCTTCTTTGGCGTTGGCTCGGGCCAGAACCACCGCGGCCAGGCGAAACTCTGGAGAGCCCATCCGGGATCGGGTTTTTCTCATATGAAGTCGCGCGTCCTAATCCGTTCTAGGCGATTTAATAGGCGATTGTATTTGGTCATCCGGCAAGGCGGGCAATGGCCTTGGCAAAAGTCCCCCCGGCTAGCCATGAGGGCTTGTTTAGTTCGAGCCGGGCCACCCCAGATGGAAGGAAAACGGGTTTTGGTTAAGTAACCCAATGGCCCCGCCTCGGGATCTTGGCATAACCGGCCACACAGCCACATGGCCCCATCGGCCGTGATGACCGTGGCCAAACTATGGGCTAAACACGGGAGCCCATCGTTGCCCGCGCCTTGGTTGTCGGTCATGGCCGCCGTGTTGACCGCGAACTTTGGGGTTTCCAGGTCTTTTAAAAATTCCACGGAGCGCTGGCTGGACAACTCCGGGTGATCGACCACGGGCCGCAGATGCAAATAGGCCACCCCGAGGTTTTTAAGTCTTTCGGCTAGGTTAAATAGGCGTTGGGGATCGTCGTTTTGATTGGTGAGGACATAACCGACGCCTAGGGTCGTCCCCGGGAGCTGGGCGAGGAGCTTAAGGTTATCGAGCGCTTGGTTAAAACCGTCTCGCCCTTTTAAACGGGCGTACTCCTCGGGATTGGTGGCGTCTAGACTTACCCGGATCCACTGGAAAAGTTGGTAAAAGCTCACCGGGGTTGGGACTGAGAAAAGGCTCAGCCCATTGGTGATGAGCCCGATTTTTAGGCCCAAGCCGACCGCGGCCCGGGCGGCTTGGGGAAAGAAAGGGGCGAGGGTGGGCTCGCCGCCGCCTTCAATGGTGACCCCACGGGCGCCGCCGGCCACTAGATCTTGGAACAAATTTTCTAAAATGGCGAGGGAAAGCTGGTCTGGGCAACGTTCCCTTAAGGCCCGTTCCGAACACCACAGGCAATGAAGGTTACAACGGCTCGTCAGGGATAATTCCACCGACACCGGATAGAGTGGATCTAGACCGCCTTTGACCAAGGCGGCTAGTTTTTCTGGAAAAAGACAGATCTTCTCTAGCCCGGTCTCGTCAGCTGGCCAAGCGCGCTCGTCCCGCTCCTGTCCATTCCGCGGAACCCGCTCGGCCAAGAGAACTGGCGGTAGACTCAGCTGGGATCTGGGGGTATTTTTTGGTCGTAATACAGGATCAGACATTTTTTGAGGGCCAACCAGGCGTCTTCTGGGGTGACTTGGCCTAAGTTCAAGGCTAGCCAAATTTCAAACTCTTCCAAACCCAGCTCCAAGCGACCTGGGGCGAGGAAAGGGGGAACAAACCTTTGACGTTTGGGCTCCAGGGCCAGGCGTAGACTCTTTTCCTCTTCCAGGATAGCCGCCTGAAGGCGCGGGTAAAGGCTCCGGAGTTCTTCCTTAAGCCGTAACATCAAGGCCCGGGCCTCAGGGAGGCTGGCCACCTGGGGTTGGTTAAGCAACCGGTAGGCCCGAAGCCAATCCTTGGGCGTTCCTTGGCCTTGGGCCATGGTCTTAGCTAGGGTATAAGCGGCCTGGGGATCGCCTTGTTGACAGGCTTTCTCCAACCAATAGTGGGCTTGGCCCAAATCTTGGGGCGTGATTTGTCCTTCCAATAGACAGATACCCAAAAGTCTTTGGGCCGGGGCGTAACCCATTTGGGCCGCTTTTTCAAAATAAGATAAGGCCAAAAGAGGGTCATTGGCGCTGTCGCGGCCAGAAAAATAAAACTTTTTACCCGCCTCGAACAGTTCCTCGGGACTAACCTCTTTGAACGGATCAGCGCTCATGGCCTACCTAACCTAATTATATTGGCCTAACCGCCATTATTTTTATCGGCCAGGAGCGGAAAATCATTAATGGGGAGGCTAATTTTAGTCTCATGACAAGGTTAATATTTCGCAGCCTTCTGGCGTGACCGCCAGAGTATGCTCGAATTGAGCCGATAATTGGCCATCTTGAGTGACCGCTGTCCAATTGTCGGCCAGGATTTTAACGCGCCAGTCGCCGGCGTTGATCATGGGCTCAATGGTGAAAACCATGCCGTTTTTAAGACGAAATCCGGTGCCGGCTTTCCCATAATGGGGAATATTGGGTAACTCGTGGAACTTAATGCCCACCCCATGACCGACAAAGTTTTGAACCACGGAGAAGCCTTCTTTTTCCACGCAGCCTTGAATCGCGGCCCCAATGTCGCCGACCCGGGAGCCATGGCGGACGGTCTGAATGGCTAGATACATGGATTTGCGGGTGGTTTCCACTAAATGGCGAGCTTGACTGGAAACCGGCTCCATCAAAAATGTGCGGGCCGTGTCGCCGAAGAAACCATCCAAAATAGTGGTCACGTCAACCTTAACTATATCGCCTTCTTGAATGACCCGGGGCCCGGGAATGGCGTGCACCACTTCCTCGTTAATGGAGACGCAACAGGAACCCGGAAATCCTTTATAGCCCAAGGTGGCTGGGGTGGCCTTGTGCCCAACGATGAAATCGTGGGTTAGTTTATCCAATTCCTTGGTGGTTTGGCCAACCTTAATGATCGAGCCCACGTAATCTAAGGTTAGCGAGGCTAAGCGTCCACTTCGGCGGATCATCTCAATTTCTTGAGCGGATTTTATATAAATCATGGGGTTGGGGCCTTACTTAAGGTCTCGGGCCGAGGCCGTGGTGACGAGGCGGGTGTTTTTTAAGCCCCGTTCCCGTTTGTTAAGTCCGACAAACTCGAAAGTTCCCTCGGCGCCAGGAGAGAGATAGGCGGGGTAGACGTAACTGGAGCCAAAGGCGATGGGTTGGCCTTTTTGGTCATGGAGCACGCCATTGAGGGTCACGGACTGGAGTCTTTTACCAGTGTTATTGACCACCGTCCCAGCGACTTTGATATGGGTTCCCCCGTTAATCATCAGCCATTGGTAGGTGACGACCTCAACCTTTAGACTGCCTGGGCCCAACTCGGCTGTGTCATCTTCCGTGGGGGACGATTTATCGCCGGGCACGTAAATGACCGAGGAGCAGGCGGCCAGGCAACAGGCGCACAAAAAGACGGCGAGGAGATGTTTGACCATAATCCACCCTTAATTAGGATCGAGTAAAGTGTTTATGAGGCTTAATAAGTCCGGTTAAGGAACTAGGATTTTGGGTGGGGCGGCCATTAACCGAGCGATAAAGCTGGGAAATCTCCTCTATAAGCGAAGAGTGCGGGACTTTGGATCGGCGAGAATCAGCCCTACAGAATTCAAGATCCCGCTGGAGGAACGCGGCTGGATAGTCGGTTCCTAACCAGGAATCAGCTGGGGGAAAAAAAAGGTTGTTATTGACTGACCTATAAGCAATCATTTTCGCCTCAATACGTTTAACTTGTCTAACAACTATAATTTAATATATAGTAAGGTCTTTGTCAATAGTAAATTAGACCATATTGAAATTTTATTGACTCAGCGGCGCCTTATCTGGGCCAGAGCCCTGGAGTATAGTTTAATCGCCTTTGGCTTTCCAACGTGGAAACGAAAAACATAAAGTAAGGCGGAGGGATTGGTCTGGATTAACTCAATTTGTCTTTACGTGGAGCCAAGATAAAGAGTCTCAAAGAGTTCTCGATCGCCAATAAAAAGCTCGCCAATAGTGTCCAGAAGCGTTTACCCAAAACGACGGTAGCGGGGGGAAAGATTTTAGACCTAAGTTATCAAGCTAAGGCTATCTTTGAGCCGCTCGACGCTTTGGTCTGTTCGACGCCTTGGTCTAGTTGACGTGGAACTAACCACTTTTTTCGGATCTCCGAGAAGGTTGGAAGGTTTAAAGGCCTTTCCGCCTATGGTTAATATGACCTCAAGATAAAATAGGATAACCCCTCAATGATAAAAACGTCTAAAGTCAACCGCCGAGCCTTTAATGGATTATAGCTCTTTTTTCGGATTAAGCCAATTTTTTTCAATTAATTAAACCAGCGTCTAAAGAACCCAAATTAAAGATTATTATTCGACCAATTTAAAAAATACACTAAGTTTAACAGATAAATCAAGTCTACGCCAAATTTATTTTTGATATTATTATTAATTAGATCTATAATTAATCTTCAATGTTAATTTACCCCAATTTCTATAGCCTAATATCTAGATATTTAATCTGATTTTCATAGTTAGTTGTAACCAAAACCGGTAACCGTTCACGGTTTCCCAAAAAACCGTACTAACCCAAATCCTCTCCTGAAGACCCAGAGCCTCCTTTTTTTTCGACTCTCTACACAGGGTCGCTTAGGAGCCTTCCCACTATCCTAGGGGTTAACTCAAAAATTATTCACCTAAATTAAGATAAAAACCCTAATTTTACCCTCCCCCATCTCCAAAGCGACTCATCAAATCTGGGTTAAAGTCATATTTTTTATTCCGGAGCCTGAATTTTTCAGTCACCTAGGCTTTTAGAAAAAAAGTGGAACTATTTTTTTAAAAATTTTAAATCGACTTGACTTTACCTCTAGGTTGATGTATCAATACAGCCATGAGAACACAGGATCTTCTAAGAAATCCATCTAAATGGCTTATAACGGTTCTGGCTTTCCTGGACTTTCTGGCTAAGGGGTCAGTTTCGGCTTCTATCGCTCTGTCTAAATACCACAAGATCCAAAAATTCTTCGTCCAAGCGGCAAATACCATCGAAAAGCTTTCTTCCAAACTAAAGGCCGCGGAAGCCGGTCGTAAAGAGGCGGAAGCCGCTCGTGATGAGGCGGTAACCGGTCGTAAAGAGGCGGAAGCCGCTCGTGATGAGGCGGTA
>JAISYP010000060.1 GCA_031269825.1 Deltaproteobacteria bacterium | reverse complement strand
CTTATAAAAACTTCATTATAAATAGGGTTGGCTGGTCGCAAATTTCCATAATCACCTTTTAAAAGGCCAAGATCCATGACATAGCGTTTGTCGTCCAACGGAACTTTTATGGGCACTCGTCGACTTCCAATTATAATTGGCTCCATGACCGCCCTAACTCTAGGCTCTTTAAGCCGCTCCAGAAGGGAATCAATATGGGTGTCCCGCCGTTTGATCAAATTCTCGGCCGCGTCATTCATTATGTCGCTAGTTATTGGCTGAGAGTAGTTTTTTCCTAAAATATTGACCACCGACTCATAGGCCAAGGCGTTGACTAACCAAGGTTGGCCCTCTGACCAATACCAAGCCCTCTCCACGGCCAGGGCCTCAAACGCCTGTCCAGAGGCCTCGGTATGCTGATGATAGAGATGGGCGATTTCATCCTGAGTAAAATTGGGCAGGGTAAAGGCTTCTTTTTTAATATTAAAAGGACTAGCCAGGCCACTGGAAATTTGACCATCGCGAGCCTGAACCAGATAATCTCGGATGTCCCGCATGCCAACCAAAGCCATGGAACGCGGGAACTTAGATTGGGGGGAACGAGAGCGATTATTGTAACCTAAACGAATTTGGCGTAAAAAAGTTATTAGCGGGGCGTCAATTAGACTATCAGCCTCGTCGAAAAAGACAACCAGATCTTTGTCAAGATTAACACACAGACGATTAAGCGATTTAAAGATCTTCATCGATGGCGCCAACTTAGGCAGGCGATCGTCAGGAAGAGCCAAAGAAACCAAATTATCATTGGAAGACAGCTGTAAGGCTGTATTTATCTCTACGGCTATCCTAGTCATGGCTTTCTCATCGTCGGTCACGCCTTGGCACGCTTCCAAAGAACAACATAACGCGTACATTTGACCTTGAGAGTTAATTTCGTCAGTCAAAGCGTATAGAAAAGTGGTTTTCCCCGACTGGCGAGGGGCGTGGAGGACAAAATAATATTTTCCCTCGAACATTTCATTGACTCCCGTCTGACGGGACAATACCGGCGACATATAGTGATCAGCTGGAATACAGGGGCCAGCGGTGTTGAACGCTTTAATGGTAGATTGACTCATAAGTTCATCCAGGGTCTTTGATGTTTAGGGCAAAATATTGGCCGTTCAATGGAAAAACAGGGAAACTCCAAAATTTACTGTTAATAGTCTATCATAAAATTTTGGAAAATCAAAATTGGCTGAAGGCGAGCGGGACGCGCCTAAAATAATATGCCGAGGGAGGGACTGAATCTTCGGTTTTTCTCCACGCGGACGACTATTGAATTAGACATTGGATTGGTCTATAGACCAGTCGCGTCGATAACTTTTTCGGTAAAATTAGGATCATCGCTTAATTTAAATGATCTGAGAAGATGAGGGGCCAAACGCGCAAAAATTGGAACTCCTCAGAACTGTTGAATGGCTACAGCCAACCTCTTCACCCCTTATTCTGAACTCCAATGGACGTTTACTCCACCAAAGGGTAGTTTAGGTAGTAGTTTTGTTTCTGACCTCGTCAAAACTCTTTTAGTTACGATGGGCGGCCTACCGCTACGGGGAGCGTCTTCGCGGCCGTTTATCACCCTAGGCTTTTTCCAGTGTTTGACCTTATTCACTCCTCCTGACGAGACTAAAGCCAGTCAGGTGTTCGAAGCTGAGCGCGTTAGATATGACCGTTGTCCGACTGTTTGCGGTGGGCTCCTCAAATTGGGCCGCGTCTGGTTGTTCGGTCTTGAGAGCCTCGGATAAGGCCAGGCCTGGTCGCGCGACACTGGTCGCCTTTGGAAGTGGTCATAACCAGTTGAGTGGGGTTGACCCCATCAATCCCATAAGGGGATTCAAATCGCTGACATCGGGGTCAATAACCAGTCCGTAGACTGAAAATATCCGGTATCTTTCGCGCTATTTGATAATATTACGATTAAAATAGTTAACTAAAGAGGCGATTTCAAGGTTATATTTCCCTTCATCAGCTAGAAGAATAATATTCGCCCGTGTAACAAGTCTGTATTCTGTGGAACTTTTGGAAGCGAAAATTTCTAATTGACTACGCTCTTCAGCCGTTAAATTGATTTTATGAACTTATTTAATGCCAATATCATCATGAATAATAGTTATAATACAGAATCTTGAAATTTTTGTCAAGCTTTATAGATTTTTTTAAGTTTTTAATGTAAATAGACGCGCAAAGCTGGATAACGTCTAACTATAATTTCACGCGTTTATTTTTATCTTTTATATAATTATGTTTATTACTACATTTAGCTTACTAAAATTTTTTTGGGAAGGCGAGAGAGTCTCTCGGAATTAAGCGCCCGCGCGCTAGCCGGTCAAAGCGCCTGGATCCAAAAAGGTTAGCGCGCCCCGTTTATCCGTCACCTTCAACTCGGCCCACCCCCCCACTGGCCACGGCCGGTTTTCCTGGATATGGCCAAAAAAGGGAAACCAAGCCACTGGGCCGGGAAAATCCTGGATCGTGTCCAGGAGCAAAGCCTTAAGCTTAAGTTTATCTTTGGGTAGACTCAACCCAAAATCGCCAAACACGATCCCGCCCAATTTCTGAAAAAGGCCACTCTGCTTTAAAGTCGTTAGCCCTCGATCTAAACGATAAAGCTCTTCGCCAGTATCCTCCAGTAACAAGATGTCGCCGGCCGTGTTGGGCCAATAAGGAGTCGACAAAAGGCTGATCACTAGCGTCAGGTTGCCACCCAAAAGCCGCCCCTGGACATGGCCATTCTTTAATCGACTCGATTTGGCTAATTTCCAAGGCGGTAGATGGCCCAAAAGGGCTTTAGCTAGCCTAACCCGCTGACCAGGCTCTTTAAAGTTAACCAACATGGGCCCATGCCAACCACCCACCCCCACCGCGGTTAGACGGGCCATATGGAGGGCCGTCAAGTCGGAAAAACCGATGATGGGCTTGGGCGGATACAGTTTCCATAAAGGGGCTAGCGAAGTCAACAACCGGCTACAGCCGTAACCACCCCGGACGGCTAACAAGGCCGCGACCTGGGGATCCGCCATCAAAGCGTTAAGGCTCGCCCTCCGCTCAGCGTCGGGGCCAGACAAATAGCCTTTAGCCACCTTGGGCGGATCCAAAGGCCTTTTAAAATTAAACCCCATACTTTCCGCCATTTTGACTAAATTAATGACCTCCAAAGCCGCCAGGGGACTAGCGGGGGCGAAAAGACCTAAAGTGGCCCCAGGTCGAAGAAAAAAACCTTCTCTTGGCATGGCGTTTAGCCTTTTAACTAAGGTGGATTTAAAGCCCTAAAATAAAATGGCCCGGGCGAACCCAGGCCATAATTTTTTTGGACATTAATAAAAAGCCCAAACCATGATCAATGTTTGTGCGGGAGCCGGTTCTTCTCGCGCGCGGCCCGCGCTCGAGCCAAGGCTCTTTGCAGAGCCGCCTCTTCCAAGAAAATGTTAACTTTATCCCGCCGGGCTTGGGCTTCCTCTTCTGGGGTCAAGTAAACCTTTTTCTCGGGCTTTTTTGGGGAGACCTTAGCCGCGGCCAAACGTTCCTTGGCTCTTAAGATGGCCCTTTCCGCCCGATCCCGATCAATCTCGTCGAGCTTTTCCGCGCTATCGGCTAAGATGGTCACCCGCTCCGGCAAAACCTCCACAAAACCGCCGCCCACAAAAAAGCTATCCTGCTCCCCATTAAGATCCCGATACCAAACCACGCCAGGCTTTAAGTCCGTTAGGAATGGCACGTGGCCAGGCAACGCGGTAAAGGCCCCCTCGGAACCCCAAGCCCCCACCGCCAAAGCCGGCGTATCTTTAAAAAGACATTTGTCCGGGGTCACCACGGTAAACTTAAACTCTTTGTCAGACATCATTGGCGGCCTTTCCCGAGCGACGGTTTAATCAAGCCGCGGCCCGAAGGCGCTCAGCTTTTTCCCTGACTTCCTCGATGCCGCCGACCATGTGGAAAGCTTGCTCCGGCAGATCATCGTGCAGGCCATCTAAAATTTCCTTAAAACCGCGTACCGTGTCGGCCACTTTCACAAATTTGCCCGGGGAACCGGTGAAAACCTCGGCCACGAAGAACGGTTGCGACAAAAAGCGCTGAATCTTACGAGCCCGGGCCACGGTGAGTTTATCCTCCTCAGACAGTTCCTCTAAACCCAAAATGGCGATGATGTCCTGGAGATCTTTATATTTTTGGAGAGTCCGCTGCACCCGACGGGCGGTCAAATAATGCTCTTGACCTAAATAAGAAGCGTCCAGAATCCGGCTAGTGGAGTCCAAAGGATCCACGGCCGGGTAGATGCCTAGCTCAGCGATCTGACGCGACAAGGTGACGGTGCCGTCTAAGTGCGCGAAAGTCGTGGCCGGGGCCGGATCGGTCAAATCGTCGGCCGGCACGTAGACGCATTGCACCGAAGTAATGGAGCCCCGATTGGTGGAAGTGATGCGCTCCTGCAGCTCCCCTAGCTCCGTGGCCAAGGTCGGTTGGTAACCCACGGCCGAGGGCATCCGGCCAAGCAGAGCCGAGACCTCGCTACCAGCTTGGGTAAAGCGGTAGATGTTGTCCACAAACAACAACACGTCCTGGCCTTCCTCATCCCGAAAATACTCGGCCTGAGTTAAAGCGGTCAAAGCCACCCGAGCCCGAGCTCCCGGCGGTTCGGTCATCTGGCCATAAACCAAGGCGGCCTTGTCAATGACGCCGCTTTCCTTCATTTCATTGTAAAGGTCGGTGCCTTCCCTTGTCCGTTCCCCCACCCCGCCAAACACGGAGATGCCGCCGTGGTGCATGGCGATATTATGGATCATCTCCATCATGATGACCGTCTTGCCCACCCCGGCTCCCCCGAAGAGACCCATTTTGCCGCCACGGGGGAAAGGCACCAATAAATCAATGACCTTGACCCCAGTCTCCAAAACGCGCACCGAGGTGTCCAACTGGGTGAACTCTGGGGAAGGCCGATGAATGGGATAAAATTTATCGCTTTTAATCTCCCCCAAACCATCGACCGGGCGACCCACCACGTTCAAAACTCGGCCCAAAACGCTCGGCCCCACGGCCACGACGATGGGCGAGCCAGCGTCTTTAACCGGCATGCCGCGGACAAGACCGTCGGTGATGTCCATGGCGATGGCTCGCACGGTATTGTCGCCCAGGTGTTGGGCCACTTCCAAAATCAAGTTGTCCGGTTGGTCGTTGATGGCCGGGTTGGAGATAAGCAGCGCGTTCAGGATCCGCGGCAACTGGCCTTCCTTAAAGGCCACGTCCACCACCGGACCAATGACCTGAATAATTTTGCCCACATTCTTAATATCGTCCGCCATTATATCGTCCGCCTTTCCTAGGGGAAAATCAATTAAGCCAGATGTCGCCAAAAATCCGGCCTAAAGGCCGGTGGCCAACCTCAACCTTTCAAGGCCTCAGCCCCGTTAACGATGTCCAAAAGCTCGCTCGTGACGGCGGCCTGGCGGGCTTTGTTATAGGCCATGGTCAAGTTTTCAATGATGTCCTTGCAGCTCTTGCTGGCGTTGTCCATGGCTTGCATCCGAGCGGCGTTCTCGCTGGTCACCGACTCCAACAAGGCCCGAAAAATAAAGATGGCTAGCGAGCGCGGAATCAAACGCTCCATCAGCGTCTGAGCCTGTGGCTCGACTAAGTAGTCCAAGGATTCGGAAGTTCGCGGGGCTTTTTCCGAGATGGCCTGGGCCAACGGCAAGAAGCGATCAAACTCCACGACTAGGCGAGTCAGGGATTGGAAACGCGTGTAAACCAACCAAATCTCCTGGTAACGACCAGCGGTGAAATCATCAATCAACTCCTCGGCGATGGTCTTGGCCATGAGATAATCAAAAGAGCCGAGTTCCCCAACCAGGGACTTATGGATAGTCACCCGTCGACGCTGGTAATAGTCTCGCCCTTTGCGACCGACCAAAAAAAGCTCGGGATCCAAACCGCGCTGAAGCAAAGTCACCAGGGCCCGATCCAAGGAGGAGAAGATGTTACTGTTAAAGCTCCCGCACAAGCCCCGATCCGAGGTGATGGCCAAAATTAGGGCTTTTTTCGAGCTCGTGACCGTTTTCAACAGCGAACAGGCTTCCAACTGGGAGCGTTTGGCGATCTCCTGGATCAAGCGCTCATGCTCGTCGGCGTAGTTCCGGAAAAGCTCCGCGCGGTTCTGAGTCGACCGCAGTTTCGACGCGGCCACCATGTTCATGGCCCGGGTGAGCTTCTGGGTCTGCTTAACCGCCGAAATGTGGCGTTTTATATCCTTAAGGGAGGCCATGAAAAACCCCTTTCTGGCCGCGAGTTAACAAACTTGACGAGACGACCGACTAGTCCAAGCGATGGCTTTATCCAGTCAAGGGCTTAATCCAAAGGTTTGTAAATGGCCGCGAACTCGTCCAAAGCCGCCCGAATCTTGGTCTCCAGCTCCGGAGAAATGTCCTTCTTTTCCCGCAGCTCATCCAGAATATCCTGACGCCGGGAGTCCAAAAACTCGAACAACTTCGTCTCGTAATCCAAAACCGAGTGGATCGGGTATTTATCCAGATAACCCCGCGTGCCCGCGAAAAGACTGATGACTTCTTTTTCCGCGGGCATGGGCTGAAACTGGGGCTGCTTTAAAAGTTCCACCATCCGCTGGCCTCGGTTAATCTGGTTTAAAGTGGCTTTATCCAAATCCGAGCCAAACTGCGCGAACGACTCCAACTCTCTAAATTGAGCCAAATCTAAACGCAAAGTGCCGGCCACCTTCTTCATGGCCTTGGTTTGGGCCGCCCCGCCCACTCGGCTAACCGAGATGCCGACGTTAATGGCCGGACGCACCCCAGAAAAGAATAGGTTGGGCTCCAAAAACACTTGACCGTCGGTGATGGAAATAACGTTGGTGGGAATAAAGGCGGACACGTCGCCAGCCTGGGTCTCAATGACCGGTAGAGCCGTGAGCGACCCCGCCCCCAGCTCATCGCTAAGTTTGGCCGCTCTCTCCAAAAGCCGGGAGTGGTTATAGAAAATGTCGCCCGGGTAAGCTTCCCGACCTGGGGGACGACGCAACAGCAAGGACACCTCGCGGTAAGCCACCGCCTGTTTGGAAAGATCATCGTAAACGATCAAGGCGTGACGGCCACGATCGCGATAATACTCGCCAATCGAGGCTCCGGCGTACGGGGCGATGTACTGCAAGGGGGCCGGATCCGAGGCGTTAGCGGCCACCACCACGGTGTAATCCAAGGCCCCATGTTTTTTGAGGTTATCGACCACCTGGGCCACCGTGGATTTCTTTTGACCAATAGCCACGTAAATACAGATAACGTCCTGGCCTTTTTGGTTAATGATGGCGTCCACGCAAATGGCGGTTTTCCCAATCTGCCGATCGCCAATGATCAGCTCGCGCTGGCCCCGGCCAATGGGCGTCATGGCGTCGATGGCCTTAATCCCAGTGTACATGGGCTCATGCACGCCTTTACGGCTGATAATCCCAGGAGCCACCACCTCAATACGAGCGAATTCCGTGGCCTCAATGGGCCCTTTGCCGTCCAAGGGTTGCCCCACCGAGTCAACCACGCGCCCCAATAAGGCGTCGCCCACGGGCACTTGGGCGATCCGGCCAGTTCGCTTGACCACGTCGCCTTCTTTAATGTGGGACGTTTCGCCCAAAACAGCCACGCCCACCTGGTCGGTCTCTAAGTTAAGAACCATCCCCAGGACGCCACCAGGGAACTCCAATAGCTCCATGGCCATGGCCGTTTCCACGCCATAAACCTGGGCCACGCCGTCGCCCACGGAAATGACGGTTCCGGTCTCGGCCAGTTCAATCTCCTGGCCAAAGTCCTTGATTTGCGACTTGATGATTTCGCTTATTTCTTCCGCTCTGATGGCCATTTAAACGCGCTCCTTAGGAAATTCCAAAACGCCGCCCAAAAGCGGGGAGGCCAATACTTCCCAATAATATAGTTAATATATTGACCTAGTATTTGACCTAGTAAATTATCGCCAGCCACCGGCCGGTTAGATTGTCCCCAAAAGGCGGCCCAACCGATTAAGCTTGGCCTTAAGGCTGCCGTCCAAAACTAAATCCCCGAGTTTGGCGACCACCCCGCCAATAATGGAGGGGTCGAGCTTGACCGTCAACTCCACCCGCCGTCCCATGTAAGTGCCTAAAACGGATTTAAGGGCCGACAATTGGCTGTCATCCAGAGAACTGGCCGTGGTGAGTAGGCCGCGGATCAGACCGTTTTTTTCATCCAGCAATTTTTGGTAAGCCGAAACGATCTCCCCCAAAAAACCCAACCGCCCCCGACGATGCAAAAGGCGCAAAAAATCGCCCACTATCTGGGACAAACCGGCCTTAGCCAAAACCAACTCCAGAGCCCCACCCCGAACCTCCTTGGGAAAAGCCGGGGAAGACAAAACCTCGCCTTCCGGGCCCGCCGCCTTTAAGCTAGCCCAAAAATCCGCCAGCTCTTGGCCATAGGCCTCATAGGCGTGGTCGTCCAAGCCAAGAGAAAACAAGGCCTGAGCGTACCGTTTGGCTAAAACAACTCGCATGGGCTACCCCTTTAAAGATTTGGTTCTTTCAATGAAAGCTTTCGGCCTAATGGCGAGCCGGCAACCTTATAACCCGTTCCATGAACTCATGGCCCAAACGAGCCTGATCCTCAGGTTTAATGTTGTTAACGACCAGTTCCTCGGCCAGTTTCACCGCCAATTCCCCAGTCTCGGCGGCCAAAATCCGTCGGGCGACCACCAATTCCTGAGCCATGGCCGCTTCTGTCCTCTCAACGATCAGATCCGCCGCTTTCTGAGCCTCGGCGATGATCCTATCCCTTTCCCGGGCCCCGTCCCGCTCGTACTGAGCTAGGATAGCCGTCCGCTCCGAGGCTAATTCCGACAATTGCCGCCGCATGACCGCGTTTTGTTCTTCCAGGTTTTTGGTCTGCGTTTCCAGGTATTCCAACGTCCGAGCGATGTTCTCCCGACGCCCCCGAAAAAAAGCCCCGGCGGGTTTACGTAACAGAAAGAATAGGATTCCGACGAAGACCACGAAGTTGATGGCCCGCCAGAAAAAATCCCGCCATTGAGCCGAGTTGTAGCCCGCCTCCGCGGCCAGGGCGGGAGCCGTGAATATGGTCACCAGCGCCAACGCGCCAAACACCCACGGGAGTTTTCGCATTATTTTATCCTCAAGGCTTAGGCTTTAACAACCCTAGGCCAAATTATCCACCACTTAGCTCGCTGATAAATAGTTCGCTGACAATATGATTTTTCGCCAAGTCCCAGATTTATACTAAAAATTATAGTGGTTGTCGACCCAATAATCGCCCAGCCAAATCAACGGCCAAGGTTTTCGCCTCCGCCGCCAAAGCGATCCGGGCCTGCGCCGATTCCTGGGTCAAACGAGCCCGAGACTCTTCCAAGCGACGAGCGGAAGCCTCCTGGGCGCTGGCCAAGATTTCTCTTTCCCGCTCCTGGCCTACCAAGCGCAGATTATTCATGGTCTCCGCGCCTTCCACCAAGGCTTCCGAACGCCGCCGGTTTTTTTCATCCTCCCCGTCTTCCAGCTGTTTTTTAGCCACGTCGGCCATCTGGCGGTAGCCTTCAAACAAGGTGGCCCGCTCATTGAGGATCTTGCGGAGCGGTTTAAACAAAAACAGATTCAACACCAACATCAGAACCAGGAAATTGAGGATCTGGATAAAAAGAGAAATGTCTGGGTTTACGCTGACCATAAAAATAACCTCAAAACGCTCTGACCCGCCGTTGGGCTGGCCTAAAAATTTAGACTTGAATCTTTCCCAATTCCCTCTGACCGCCTGGGTCTTGAAGTCTTTTGATTGTTAATCAGGGATTATAACTATTTTTTTTCAGCCAGTCAAGAGCCCAACCAAAATTCCCACGCCATGTCCACTGTTCAATAAATTGGTTAAATAAAGACGCTTTATAAATAAGAGAGCTATTTATAGATTGAAAATACTCTTTTTTTAAAAGATTTTTAACCGTTAGATGAGCTAAAACATTGACTAACCAAGGTTGATGGCTTCGCGAAAACCCTAGTTTAAGAAAAATCGTCAAGTAAAAGAGTATTAATTTCAGTAATTTATCAATTAGGATTCTTGAATTTTGGACTTTTCACGAGACCATCAAGGTTGACCTTCAGACTAAAGACCAGATCCGGTCAAGAGCGTCATCCCCAAACGCTCGCCCCGAGGTCTTAGGTGGGTTGGTGGTTAAGAGATGGGATTGGGCTCGCGAGGGAAATTGACGATTGAAATTGGCGTGTAAAATTAGGCAAAGTAAAAGTTTTTTTTATTTGTTTAGTCATTAATTAGTTATAAAAATGATATTAAACAAGTTAAAATTTATTACTATTAAAATTTATAGTAAAAATAAGATATTAATACTGTTTATAATTAATAATTAATCACAATATTTTATTTACACAGTTTACTTTTTACCCTAAAACCTAAAGTCAAAACGCGCCAAAGTCAAAAAATTTCCCACAATAAATAATTATTAGATTTCATTATATAAACATAATAAATGCTATATAAAAACTAAATAAATATTATAAAACAATCTATTATAACAATATTTCTCCGTCACCACCATCCCGTCTAGTCAACAAAATATTTCGACGAAAAATTAGAACCGCCGACTTCTCTAGCCGACGGCTTTATTTTGGGCTCTTTTTTTGATAACATCCATTAAACGCCGGTCTTCCGGCTTATGGAAATTATTAAGGTCTGATTAACGCCGATATGGATCAAGCTTTGGCGGCCGTGGCCTTTGGGGCCAATTTGGAAAACCCAGAAGAACAACTTCGGCGGGCGGGCCAGCTCTTGGCCCAAACCCCGGGTCTAACGTTCTATAAGGCCTCTAGCCTTCGCCTGACCGAGCCGGTTGGTGGGCCACCGGGGCAAAACCCTTATTTAAATCAAGTTCGCCTTTACCGAACTTGTTTGGAGCCGCGGGAACTATTAAAGGTTTTGCTAGCCATTGAAAGCCAGATGGGTCGCGTCCGAGAAATCCGCTGGGGCCCCCGGATCATTGATCTGGATCTATTATATTGGGATCAGCTGGTCATCGAGGAGCCTTTCCTGAGTCTACCGCATCCCCGTTTGGCCGAGCGCGCCTTTGTCTTAGAACCCTTGAGCGAGGTGTCCCCAGATTGGCGCCATCCCATTCTGGATCTAACCGTGACCCAACTATTGGCCAGACTACCCAAATAGACCCTGGTAAAATAAATTTTTGCCTTAAATAACTGTTGTTTTTGGTCAACATAACTATGTTAGTTATTTTACGCTTATTGTTTATAGCCTTTCTGTTCTTCCTGATTATTAGGGTAGCCCGAGGTTTGTTCCGCCCACGGCCACAATCTGTCAATAATCCTCAAGAAATGGTTCAAGACGCCCTAACTGGGGTCTTTTTCGATAAGGATAAAGCCTTTTCTATCACCACCGAGGGTCAAACCATCTATTTTATCTCTCAGGCCAACCGAGACGCTTGGCTAGCCCAACGGCGGACGCTGCAATGATGGCCCCTCGTTTGGTTCGGCTAACCCTAGGGTTTTGGGCTTTGGCCGCGCTAGGTTGTCTTAATTTTTGGTTCCCAACCACCGCTTTAGCTCTAAATTTCGCCCCCGCCGAACAGGCGCCCCTTAATCCACCCGCCGGAACCTCCCCAGCGGAAACCGAAAAACCCGTTCCTTTAGAAAGCCCCCAGCCCTATTGGATAACTAATAAACAAATTAAGCTTAATCCGGATCTTCCAACAAATAGCGACAAACCTTATTGGTTACCAGAAAACAACCCTGCCTCAACCACGCCTTTAACCCCGGATCAGCCGAGTTTGGCCAAAAAAGAAATCACCGAGACGGCGGCTCTCTTCGCGCCGCCGCCCCCGCCGCCAGCTCCTATACCAACCAAGCCACCCAAAGACGCCCAAGAGCCCAAGGCGGGCCGTGACGTTCCGCCCGGAACTTTAGTCAAAGAATTTTCCTTTTACAAATTCACCGACGAGCGGGGGATCACTTACATGACCGACGCTCCGGTCGATCCTCGGTACCGTCTTTTCACCGTCCAAATCACCATATCGCGTGGCTCGGCTCCCTCTCGCCGTCTGAACCTAGACAATTTAAAGCCTTTAATTCTCAAAGCGGCCAAACAATACCGAGTTGATCCTGTTTTGATAACTTCCATCATCAAATCCGAGTCCGCCTTTGATCCTAAGGCGGTTTCATGGGCTGGGGCGCGAGGTTTGATGCAATTGATGCCCAAAACGGCCAAGTTAGTGGGCTGCGTAGACAGTTTTGACCCCGAGCAAAACATCATGGGCGGAACCAAATACATCCGCATGATGCTCGATCGCTTCAATGGCGATGTGTCTCTGGCCTTGGCGGCCTACAACAGCGGGCCAGAGCGCGTGGCTAAAAACATGGCCATTCCTGGCATCTCGGAAACTCGGAACTACGTCAAGACCGTTTTGCGGAATCTGGAATATTTTGGGCCTTTATTCGATCCCGAAGATATTTTGTCCACCCAACCTGTGGCCGTCACCCCGGCCCAAAGCCCAGCCCCCATTAACCCATGAAATAGAGTGGGATCAGAAAACTTATGAAAAAACGGCTGCGCGAAATAATCACCTGGTCAGGGTTACCCAACGTCATCACTTTGACCAGGCTTCTGGCCATCCCGGTCATCACCGTCACCTTAAGCCTGTGGGGCCAACAAGCGGGGCAACTTTTAAACTCCTTTGTGGCCTCAGTGTACCTCGTGGCGGCCCTGTCGGATCTTTTGGACGGTTACCTCGCCCGCGCCTATGGTCATGAAAGTAACCTGGGCCGCTTTCTGGATCCCTTGGCGGATAAACTATTGGCCTCCTCGGCTCTGATCATGCTCATCCCCCTCGGGCGCCTCCCGGCTTGGGTGGCCTTCCTGATCGTGGCCAGAGAAATGGCCGTGACCGCGTTAAGAGCCATCGCGATGGAACAAAAGTTTGTCATCGCCGCCTCGCCCCAGGGCAAACAAAAAACCTTAGCCCAGAATATCGCCCTGTTCTGCCTGTTATGGAATGGTCATCTTTTGTGGGCCGACACTATAGCCGTAGGCGAGGTCATCCTTTACGTGGCCCTGGCCGTCACTTACTGGTCGGCGTTTTTGTATTTCTGGGATTTTTTCCAGGCTGTCAAGGGAAAGTCGACCGAAGAACCACCCCCTCTTCAATCATAAATTAAGCCACCTCCAAGGCGATCCCGAAGGAACGGGTTTTAAGCGAAGCCCGTTCCATTTGAAAACTTTTTTGGTCAACTACTATTTTGGTCAACTAATTGATTAACTAATTGATGGGGGCGCCATTTTCCACGCCCAACAGCGGATGACCAACAAAATTTGGTCACTCCATTAGGCCAAGACATTTTCCGTGGCGAACGAATCGTTCTCTGGCGGACTAATGGAGTAATAAAATGCTCAAACCCGGCTTTATCTTAGTTGGACTGTTGTTGGGGTTTATTTTAATCGGTCTCGCCGCTTCCGCCAGAGCCGTCCTCCCTGGAACTGGGGAAATGATTGAGGATCTGGGGCGTTTCGAAATAATCTCCGATCGCCTCAACAATATCACCGGCCTAGCCGTCTCCCCGGCCCTAGTTCTTTTCGCCAGTGGCCTGTATAAGCGCGCGACTACTGAAGACGGCCAAGAGCCTTGGCTCGCCTCGCCCTGGTTATTGTTCATTTTAGGCGTTACGCTGGCCGTTTTTTTCCTCAAAGATGTGATACCCATAGGAGCTATTCAAAAACCCTTGGCCGCCGTGGAAGAAGTTTCCATGACCTTGTGGGGGGCGCTAGGCTTATTGGTCTCCACGCCCTTATGGTCTTCGGTTAAACCCATGATAGAAAAGACGGTCGTCTTTCTGTGGCCGCTGTCCAGCTCCCTAGCCCAGGCGGCCGATCCGTCCACAACCCTAGAGCCCAGCGGCGGGGGATTTTTCGCCACTTTAGCCGGGGCCGTGATTTATGGCGTGGTCTGGTGTGTCTCCAACACCATCAACATCATGTGTTTAGTGGCCCCGTCTCTGGTCGCTCCCATCCTTAAAGGGTTTCGGTTAGCCTTGGTGGGGACGCTCATGGGGCTGAGCGCCATCCATCCCCTTTTGGGGCTGGTGGCGGCTATTTTGGTGATTATAGTCAGCCTCATCCTCTTCCGCTGGGCCTTTAAACTAACGGTCTGGGGCTTTATTTTCACGTTTGATCTGCTGTTTCGGCGTTGGCGTAGGGAACCGGATCTGGCCAGGATCCAGGCCTTCGTTGGTTCTTTGGGCGCCAAAAAATGGAAAATCCCCAAAAGAAGCTTAGGGTATCTCCAATTTAATAACAACGTTCTGACCTTCGCCTACCGGCCATTCTTGTTTTTACGGAAAACGATCACCATCCCAGGAACGCCAACCCTTGGCCGCCAGCTCTTATGGCCAACGCTCCTTTTGCCCAATGACCAAGGCCAACCTCGCCCGGCTTTCGCTTTCCGCCTAGCCCTCAAAGGGCATGAGGACGCTTTGGCCAAAACTTTGGGCGTGAGCCAAGTGGCGGATCATGGTTTGCGGCGCCGAGTCGTTTCCACCTGGCGATGGATAAAGGGATTTGTCAGGCCAGACGAAGAAGAATTGGGCGAGATGATCTGAGAAAGTGGCGGCGCGGGTTTTAAACCCGCGCCAATTCGCGTCCGTCGCCAGTTTAATTGGCTTAATTTTTTCGCCTTAATCTGGGCATGGGTTGGACTCCCTAATTCTCGGTCAAATGAAACCCTAGCCCCTCAAAAGTTTGAACGGCGTTGCCCCGTTCCATCTGGCTATGCTTTAGCCAGATGGTTCGATCTTCTTTTAGCCTTTTTGTCTCGCCCATCCGCGCCAACTTGGCTTTTAACCTGGCCAGGGCCAAAGTTTTGTTGGCTTTTTGGGTTCTAGCCGTGGTGGATTCCGCCGTGATCCCGCTGGGTTCGTGGGTAACGCGAGCCCCGGTTTCCACTTTATTGACATTCTGGCCACCCTGGCCAGGACTGCGGAAAGTCGCGTACCGCAGTTCCCGCTCAAAGCCTGGCCCGTTAGGCTCAATGAGATCCGTCGCCTCCCGCTCCACGACGGCCACCTGGATAAACCAGTTTTGACGGCCATGGTTCGGCCGCAAAGGACTTTTGGCGCGCCAACGAACGGAACCCACGGGCGGAACCGCCTCATCGGGTAGCTCCACTTCCACGCTGCGGTAGGCTAGACGGCTTTTGCCATCAATATTGAGCTTTTTTTCCCCATCGCTTTTTATGACCTGAGCCTGAGGATGCCGCCGCGACAAATCAGTCAAATAAAACCCAACCGCTAGTTCGCATTCGGCCGGCCCCCGGCCAGAACTAATCTGAATCCTCGTCATAAAAAATCCCTTTAATTTTTGTAAGTCAATAAAGGCCGTAACACGGCCGTTACGGTCACTAACTTATAATCCACCAAGCAATTGATGATATCGTCGATATTTTTGTAGGCTTCTGGGGCCTCCTGCCACAATAGATCCTGGTCATGGCAAATCACCCGGCTATTGAGGCTAGTGCGGCTCAGCCCGGCTTTATCGTATTTCTTAGCCAAACGCTCGCGACACATGGAACGGGCCCATTTGCGACCAGCCCCATGGGAGATGGAAAAGTTCGTCCCCAGGGTCTCGGGGTTAGGTTTAACCAAATAAGTAAACGCCCCGCGCGATCCCGGAATGACCGCTAACCCACGCTCGGTGGAGACGGCGCCTTTACGGTGAATAAAGAGTTCCTCACGTTTTTCAATGTAATTATGCGGTAAATCGGTAATCAGTTCCAAATTCTCGCCACCGTCTAGAGCGGCCAAGACACGACGAGCGGCCGCTTCCCGATTCCGACTCGCCCAAACCATAGCCTGATCATGTTGAGCTAGATAAGCGCTAGCCTCGGGTTCCTCGACCGCGTAACCAGTTTCCCGGTCAAACTTATTTAAAATCGACTGGCCCAATCCCCGCGAACCCGTGTGGACAACCAACGCGACCTGGTTTTTGTCCCACCCTAAAGCGTTGAAAGTAGCCAAATCCCGGATCTCCTCCACCTTTTGAAACTCAATAAAATGGTTTCCCCCACCTATGGAGCCCAAATCATGGATAGGACTAGCCGGCCAATCGCTCAGATCCACTTCCGGTAAATTGTCCAACGCGCCCAGGATCTTTTCGTATTTGTCGAGCTTAAATTTTCGAACCAACAGATTCGTTCGCCAAAGGCCCAGGCCACAACCAATATCGCCGCCAACCAGGTAGGGGTAGATATGGCCAGTGGCGGCCACCGACAAGCCAACCGGCGAACGACCACCATGGAGATCCGGTAACCCCACCACCAACTCCACGCCTGGATAACCGGCGATGGACTCCAGTTGCCGGATAGCCCCACTTTCCATCCAGACGCTTGACGAACTCACAATTGAAACTGACATAAACCTTCCCACTAAAAGATAACCTCAAAAATCATATACTATAGAAGCGATCATAAATCAAGAAAAAAAACATGACAAAAACTAAATAATAATCATGATAACAGAAAATTATTTTCAACTAATATCAGATTATATAGAATATACAAATAAAAATATTAGATATTATTGTAAAAATAAATATAAAAATTCTAAAATAAAATAAAATAAGACATCTAAAAATGATAATTGATCTAATAAGATACATTTAAAATTATAAAATTTAAATAATAAATCAAAAAAAATACTATAAATGATTTATATTAAATATAAAACTTGTTAAATCATATTATTGACCCTGTGGCCAGCCAAAAATCCAGTCCGCCTAAGTGGCCAAGATCTATTATAACCTAGCAAGTTTCCATTTTTAGACCAGTATAACAACAATTTTCAATAATCCCCTCCCGCCCAAGGAGCCCTAATAGGTCGGCCTGTTCAGACAACAGGGGAGAATTGGTGGTTGAGGTTGGTCAAGTTAAAGAAAAGTTGGCGGATCCGTTTGGTTTAGAGAATTGGTTATGAGAATGAGCGGAGAGGTTTGGCTGGGCGACTTGGAAAAAGTTTTGGGGTTAATGGCGCGCGAGGAACAATAGACCTCATCGACTGAAGAGCCGGGCGTGGGAGAACCGCGTAATTGTTCGATTTGATCTAACGGGAGGATAGGGTGGACATTATCCCCAAAAAGTGGCCCAGGAGTTGTCTAGCGGTTTATAACGCTTGGATTTATCGCCGAACATGTCTATGGGAGGGAATATAGAAACGTAATTTGATCTTTTTAGTTATTTTACTAAATTATTAAATATAAAAATCAGTTATTATATGACTTAATAGACTATATTATAATAGTTATAAAAGCTTTTCTCAAGATGTAAAGCGTTTCTTTAACATGAAAAAGTCAATTTATTTGTTAATAGAGTTCTTTTATATTAGAGTTCTTTTATATATTTAAAATATGGAAATAGTTCTACTAGGTAGATTTAATATATGAAAACGGCTAAAACATAGGGCGAGATTTTTTGCGAAGACATCATAATTACGCTATTGATGATGATCTCGCGAAAAGTCCAAAATTCAAGAATCCTAATTTATAAATTATTGAAATTAATACTTTTTCACTAGACGATTTACCTTAAACTTTGGTGTTCTTGAAGTCATCATTGACAAGTTATCTGGTAACCGTTCACGCGGTTCTAAAACCAGTTAAAAGTGGCTCGAGCCCTGAACCGCGCGAATCTGACGGCTTGACCTATTTTTCTCGTTTGTCCCAAAATCTTCCTTTTGGTTGTCGCCGGGTAGGGTCAAACCAGTTTTGGTTGGATTGGCAGCGTCATTCTGGATTCTGGAGGGTTAGATTTTTATTGGCGAGGCGGTGTTGAGGCGCCCGGCGCTGGTGGCCGGATGATTATCCTGATCAGACCTTAAGGCCGCTCCATAGCTCCTAGTCCTGGCGCTGGATTTTCTCAAAAAAACTGAGCCATAACGGCCTATTTTTCTCAGGTGAAAATGGGCCACCGCGATTGGCTCCTCTCAAAATTTGACCACCTATACGGCCGCTCGTCACGACGCGAAGCCCAATCCGGCCCCTCTCCTACGGACACTCGCGCGCCTCCTGTCGCGCTCTAGTCCACCCCTC
>JAISYP010000038.1 GCA_031269825.1 Deltaproteobacteria bacterium | reverse complement strand
GGTCTTCTGTCAAAACCCGCAAAAAGTCACACTCAATGTGGGGGCACCGACCGTTAGGGGGAATGAATCAAAAGGTTCCAGCGGTTTTCTATAGTCCGGCAGATTAGGAAACTCTTAATATATTAAAAGAGTTTTTTTATCATACGTTGATGGTCTCGCGAAAAGTCTAAAATTCAAAATTTCTAATTTATAAGATATTGAAATTATTACTTTTTTACTAGACGCTTTCCCTTAAACTAGAGTTTTCGCGAAGCCATCATACGTTGAAAGTTTTTTCCAGAAACCGCCCTTTAATTAGCCGGCCGCGCCCGCGAGTCATCAATCTTTGACCGAAGACGCTCGCTCGACCACAACATCTAGTGGTAAAAAAATACCAAATATACTAAATATTGTCTGATTCCCGGAAAAAGCCGCCCCTCGCCGTGGCCTAATCTTTTTCCAGCGGCTGGCCCCTCCCTACAGGCCCAGCTAAAGTCAAATATATGACAACCAGCCCTAAAAATGGTACTATCAATTTAAGTTCGTTTAATCGACGCTGTTTAAATCGACCCTATTTCCTCCCTTTTTAATACAGTATATACACTTCATTTAACTTTATTGAGGTTAAATTCGCATGAATATTATCATGACCAGACAGACCATGGCCCATTTCAAGCTACCAGGAGCCTTTTTGGCCGCTTTGGTTTTGATTCTGGCTCTGGCCACCCCCGCTCAAGCCGCCGAACTCCATTTGGATGGCTCCTCCCTTTCGGTCGTTTGGGCCATCCCTTTCGCGGGTCTGCTTCTTTCCATCGCTCTATTTCCTCTGTTCGCGGCTGGTTTCTGGGAACATCATTTTGGGAAAGTGACCGTTTTATGGGCTCTTTTGTTCCTGATTCCAGGCTTTTTCTTACTGGGCCCCAGTGTCACGTTCTATAGCGCGATCCACACCATCATCTCGGAATACATTCCTTTTATCATCCTTTTGTTGGCTTTGTTCACCATAGCTGGCGGCATCCAACTCAAAGGCTCCCTATCAGGAACCCCTTTAGTCAATTTGGGTTTTTTGACCATCGGAACTTGTTTGGCGAGTCTGATGGGCACCACAGGGGCGGCCATGCTGTTAATCCGACCTTATTTAAAAGCCTCGGCCCACCGCCGTTATCGCGTCCATAACGTGGTCTTCTTCATCTTCTTGGTGGCCAACATTGGGGGCTCTTTAACCCCATTGGGCGATCCACCCCTATTCTTAGGCTTTTTGAAAGGCGTGACTTTTTTCTGGACCACCGCCCATATTTGGCGCCAAACTCTCTTTATGGTCGTCCTCTTGTTGGCAATCCATTTTGTCATTGACCTTTACCTTTTCAAAAAGGAAGGTTGTCCCATGGTTAAAAGCGATGAAACCCTGGGCCTAAGGGGCTCCATCAATTTCCCGCTTCTCTTGGGAGTGGTGGGTCTGGTTCTTTATAGTGGTTTAGCTCGCTCCAAGGGATTTATAACCATCTGGGAGGATATAACTTACCTATATTCCGACCTTGTCCGAGACGTGGGCTTGTTAGCTTTGACCGGGTTGTCTCTTTTGTTGACTAATAAACAAACCCGACGCGGCAACCATTTCACCTGGGGACCAATACTTGAGGTGGCGAAAATTTTTGGCGGCATCTTCCTAACCATGATTCCAGCCATCGCCATTCTTCGGGCTGGTTCCGCGGGCGCCTTAAAATCCCTTATCGCCTTAGTGACGAACCCAGCGGGGCAACCGGTCAATACCGCCTACTTTTGGCTAACTGGAACGCTATCCAGTTTTCTGGACAACGCCCCGACTTATCTAGTCTTTTTTAATACCGCGGGCGGTCAAGCCAACGTCTTAATGAACGAGCTGCCTTTGACTTTAGCGGCCATCAGTTGTGGGGCGGTTTTCATGGGAGCCAACACCTACATCGGCAACGCCCCTAACTTTATGGTTCGCTCCATCGCCGAAGAAAGAGGCGTTCGGATGCCTAGTTTTTTTGGGTATATGGCCTGGTCGATCGGCGTTTTGGTTCCCTTATTCATTTTAGAGACTTTCATCTTTTTTTAAGCCCCTAATGGCCGCCTCCCAACATAACGGCTGAAGCCATTAATGTTAGAGCCATGACCACCGTATTGGGGACGGCGGGTTCTTTTTAGCCAACTAAAAAAGAAGAGACGGTCGGAGCGGCGACGCTGGGCGATTAAACGGGCGAGTCGAACTTTCGACCGTTTAACCAGTCGCCGCCTACCGCGCCCTAAACTTGGTCAACTATGTAGCCCGCGTTAAAAACCTAAGGCGTTTAGCGGACGCGCTCGCGACCAAGAAATCAACCCGGCCGAGGGAAAACTAGCGACCCCTGTTATCGGCCCGCCATCAATGGCTTGGGTCGTTATTAGCCAGACCAACCGGGATCGCGCTCTTGGACAAGCCCTGACTCAAGACTTTGACCTTCGGATTGGCTACAATCGCCGTCCACCGGGTATGGAGCCGGAGAGGACGATGTTTTGGCTAGCCACGCTCTTAGAGCCGGTCGGATTCTCTATTTTTACAAGCCTAGTTTTTACAAGTCTAACTACCTGATTTTAATCATTTTTAATTGTCAGGCTTTTATGGACTTCCGCTCTAATAATCATAAAATTCAATCAGTTACCATTAAAAACCCATAGACTCCTGGCTAACCAAGTCACGCTAGATGTTGTGTTACCATATTTTGGCCGCCTAAATGATAAAAATCTTTTTTCGGGTTTTTATTCGAAAGTCTTATACCGGCGAGGGTTTTAGAGTTTGTTTGGTGGCTAGATCCCAGTATTAGTTAAACACATGACCCATTTTAATCTTTATATATCTATTTTAACAAAATTACTTTTATTATATTATAAATTATTCTACTAAGGTTAAAGCGCTCAATTTCATTTTTGTTTATCGAGCGATAGCGTTAACCTTTAGTCGAAACCAGCCTTAGCGTAAAAATAATGGTCTCGCGAGAAGTCTAAAATTCAAAAATCTTAATGGATAAATTATTGAAATTAATACTTTTTTTCTTGACAATTTCCTTAATCTAGGCTTTTCGCGAAGCCATCAAATTATCCTTAACTGACCAAGGCCGCCAAGCCAGTCTCCACGGGAAAAAAATGGTATAATATTCGCTGTAAACTTACGCGGCGTCACGGTGGCGGTGGCCAGGGAACTTTCCTCAATGGATCTCGCTTCATCGGATTATTGACGCTCTTTAATGATATATTAAGGCTTAAAGCTCTTTTTTTTAATAATTCTGACTACTTAAGTCTGACTAGCTTAAGCTTTCACTATCTTTTTTTTCCGGCCATTTGGTCGATGGCTCCTGGCCACCCGCCAGAAAGCCATGGCGCGTGAATCATGAGTTTTTTGAGCGGCGACTGTTTAACTCATTTATTGTGGCGAGGGTTAGCCTGGATCGGCCTAACCATCATCTTGAGCTTTGGCCTTTCCAACCCCCTCATGGCCCAAGAAAGCGCCCTCATGGATCCACAAGACGACGACGACCTCTCGTCTTTTTTTGAGGATCACGACGACCAAACGGTTCCGTCGGAGGGCCCCACTGGCCAGCCATCCACGCCGCCCTTGCCCCCCAACGCGCCGACCATTCCTTTGCCGCCACCTGACGCGCTTGGGCCAGTTCCGGTTCCCATACCTATAAGTCCACCTCTAGCGGGAGCCAGTTCAGCTCCCCCAGCCAGCCCGGACTCAACTCCAGCCAACGCCAGTCCGGCTAATCTCGCGCCACCTAGTCCGCCGACTAGCCCAACCACCGCCTCATCGGGCGCTCCACAGACCACGCCTCCGCCCTCGGACGCCTCTGAGGATAGTCCTCCCAGCCCGATCTTGCCCAACATTCCGCGGACCCGCGGCCAAGTGGTCACCCCACCCCCGCCAGCTTGGCAAAAAAAATCCACGGAAAGCTCCGCCCCGTTTATCTCTGGCGGCCCTTTGCCAGATTTTGACGCGAGCCACAGCCGTTGGCGACAGATGGACGTAGGCCAATTTGATCGCTCTAGAAACTCCAATGGCGAAGGCTCTAGAGCCTCGACCTCTTCCGGCGCCACCCCATCCGTCATTGACAATCCGCCGCCACCGCCTAATCGAAATCCGAATGAGACGCAAAATAAATTGCGAGAACTTTTCAATGACATGCTCCCGTCACCGCCCCCCGAGACGCCAAGCCAAGCGAGCCAAGATGGATCCGTGACTCGCCCGTTAACGCCGCCCCCGCCATCCACGGATCCACCCAATAAGCCCCCCACCGCGCCCACCGCGGTGGATCGGCCAATCTCGCCGCCTCCCCCAGCCGCGCGGCCAGCCCCACCGGCTAGTCCGCCCCCAATAACTCCCCTTCAGCCGGATCCGACTTTAGGTGGATCCGCCTTAGCCAGGGCCGGTTCCCTGCTCAGCGAGCGTGGTCTAGTCGACTCCGACCACCGACGAGGCGCGTCCGCCATTTTAACGCCCGAGCCAGCCCATCTCGACAATCCCGTTAAACCGCCTAAGCCGACCAAAGACTCCAAGACCAAAGGCGCCAAGAGTAAAGCCCAAACGCCGACCCCAACCGCGACCAATAAATCCAAGGCTAAAAAACCCACCGCCACCGCGAACGGTTCCGCCCCTAGCCCACCCGCGGCCAGACGTTCGAAGCCTTCTTCGCCCCGCCCCAGCTTCAGCGTCATGGTGGTTAACGAGACCGGTCGTCCTGAAGTTGGCGAAAACTACTGGACGGTTCTGTCCCAAATTGGTTACCAAGTCATCGGGGTCACCGATGGTATCAGCCAACCAACCGGCCAAACCATCATCACTTATCAGCGAGGCCACAAAAGCCAAGCCCAAGTTTTAGCCAGGCGTTTGCCCGGCCAAAAAGTCATGGTTCAAGCCGAGGGCTCCTTACCAGCCGGAGCGGTGGTGACCATCCGTTGAGCCTGAAACTGGTTCACCGGCCAGTTGGTGGCCAAGTGACGTTACTGGAAGAAAAAGACCGTTACCTAACTCTTTTGGGAGCCAGATTCGGTCGACGCTTCTGGGAGTATCGAAAACGCTGGGCTTTAGCCGAAGAGCGACGCTATCTTGGCCCATGGCCATTGAGCTTAGATCTGGCCATCAACAGCGGCTGTCAACTACGCTGCCCCATGTGTCCCCTACCCGCGCGCCCCGAAGCCCCAAAACGCCAAGAACTACCCGACTGGCTCTATCGGCGCCTCATGGATCAGGCGCGCGAAGGAGCCATCCCGGCCTTAACCCTGGGTTTGGGTAGCGAACCGCTCCTCCACAGCCGACCTCACCTCATGGTTAAAGAAGCCGTTCGAGCCGGGATCATGGACATCCGCCTGGGAACCAATGGTCTTTTGTTGACTGAGCCGCTAATGGACGCTTTAATTGACAGCGGTTTAACCCGACTGGAAATCTCTCTGGACGCGGCCGAACCAGTGGCTTACCGAGCCATCCGTGGGGGGGATCTAGTGGAATTGGAAAAAAAGATCCACTTGTTTTTAAACAAAAGAGCCCAATCCGGCGCCCCCTGGCCATTGTTGCGAGTTAGTTTTTTAAAATTAGAACTCAACAAAAACCAACTGGGCCCCTTTATCGCCCGTTGGCGAGGGTTAGCGGATCTCATCTCCATCCAAAAGCCCATCTGGTTCGCGGGCTCAAAATTACCGCCCCCACCACCCAAAACTGTCCTCAGCGTCCCTTGTGGCCAACCCTGGCAAAGACTGGGGGTAACTTACGATGGCCACGTCTGGCCTTGCTGCTCCTGGTATGGGGAAAACCTGTTAGCCATGACGAGCCAAAAAACTTCCCTCGCCACTATCTGGCGATCCCAAAGCTTAACCGACCTCCGAGCGCGTCTGACTTTTAACCGACCAACCCCCGAATGCCTAGCTTGCGCTCAGGCGGGAGCTTTTTAAAAAACGGGCTAGCCAACATTCGCTTATGGCTATCGCCCAGAAAGACCCACCACTATTTTTTCCCCTTTTTACCGCCTTTTTAGCGCCTTTTAACCAGATCGATAGGTGAAATTTCCCCCCTCTCGCCTCCGTCCTAAACCCCACCCAGGCCACGCCAAATTTTTTATTTTCTAATCTTTTGTCAAATCATCTGGCCATTAATGTCCTTTTTCGCCTTGGTCAAGATATTATTTATCGCGACTATTGGATCATCACTAGTTTTCTTGGCCAAGCCTCGACAAAAATGGCTAGTGACCGGGATTTAGCTTTGTTTGACTAGCTCATGACAAAATATCATATTTAAATATTAAAAAAATCAGGCAAATAAAACTATTTCGCTCTAACTTCACTAGGTGGTTTTTTCCAACTTTTCAGGCTTCTATTTTATCCTAAAATCAAGATCGCGATCTTGAGCTAGAACCTAGCGAGCGCCGAAAAAGACCCTAACGCCAGCTAGCTTTATCGTTAACCAGGCCTTAAGCTTAAGCCCGCGATAGCTCGCCTCGCCTTAAAATTTGACTAGTCTATCGCGCGTTAGCGAACGCGCGATTATAGCGCGACTATCGCGCGCCTATCGATCGTATTGAGCGCGTCTAGAGCCTCAATTTTTTAGTTGACAATTATTTAAATTAGCTCGTAGAATAACGCGTTGACCATAAAAAATATTCACCGCCTATTTACCCCCTATTCAGCGGCGTGGATCTGACTTGTTTTGACTGAGGCGATCATGAAAAATAATAATTCTGTCGACCATATCTTCAGGCGTCCCAATATCCAACATTTAGCCCGACTTTTTCGCGCCCAGGATCAGCTGGAATTCCAGGATCTGAGCCTGGCCGAGGTCTATCCTCGTTTTTCCACTTTAATGGCCTTTAAATACGCCCAATTCAATCTGGAGGTCACGGGTCGCTGGACGCCTGGAGCCGCCCAGAGCCAGTTGGAGGTCGTGAAATGGCGACGTCTGGCCACCGAGCCAGGCTTACGCGAGGCCCAATATCTTCTGGGGCGCGCCCACGATCTGGGCGAGGGCGTCGCGTTGGACAAAACCGAGGCCGCCAAATGGTATAGCCTAGCCGCCCGACAAAATTTACCCGAAGCACAGAACGCCTTGGGCGTTTTGTTACAAAACGGCCAAGGCGTGGAACGGAATATGACCCACGCCACCCAACAGTTCCGCCAAGCCGCGGAACAAGGCCACCCCATCGCCCAACACAACCTCGGGGTGGCTTATGATCATGGTTTTGGGGTGGAAAAAGATAGTTCTAAAGCCGCCCAATGGTATCGCTTGGCCGCGGAGCGAGGGTTATCGTTCGCCCAATACAATCTGGCCATCGCCTACGCTAATGGGGAAGGCGTGGCGAAAGACCCAGCCGAAGCGGTTAAGTGGTCGCGTCTAGCCGCGGTTCAAGGCCATACGAGGGCTCAATTTCAACTCGCCCAAGCTTACGACAATGGCGCGGGCGTCCCCCAAGATAGCGTGGCGGCGGTTAGATGGTATCGCCTAGCCGCGGAGCGAAACCATGTGGGAGCCCAGTTTAATCTGGCCGTGGCCCTCAATAATGGCGACGGCGTTAACCAAGATTTCCCCGCGGCCGCCCATTGGTTCCGGCGGGCCGCCCAAAAAGGTCATCTGGCCGCCCAACTTAATCTGGCCCTAGCTAACTTAAACGGGGAAGGGGTGACCAAAAACCTGGCCGAAGCCGCCAAATGGTTTCGCAAGGCCGCGACTCAAGGCCAACCCCAGGCTCAATATTGCCTGGCCCGAGCTTATCAAAAAGGGGAAGGCGTCCCCCAAGACCAGGCCGAAGCGATCAAATGGCACCGTCTGGCCGCGGGACAAGGATTTCGCGAGGCTATTTTTCAACTGGGCCTAGCCTACCTGCTGGGGCGAGGCGTGGCTCGAGAAAATTCCGAAGCTTTAAAATGGTTTCAACTGGCCGCGTCCGTAGGCCATCGCTCGGCCCAGCGGCGCCTTAACTGGTCGGCCCAGGCGAGACATAAAGCCTGAGCCCCCAAGACTATCGCCCAGAGCCACCTGGCCAGAGTCACCTGGCCAGAGCCACCTAGATCGTTAGACCCGGGGCTCTTATCTGGCCTTAAGGTCGTCCCCGCCAATTTTGGCCAGAGCTCGGTCAAAATTTCCATATTCTGGAAATTTGCCGACGCTCTGGCCTTTCCTTGGCCTAAATATTAGAAATTCTTAACGGTCATTATCACTTTATTCCGAAGATTTTAGAAAGTTCTTGTCTTACCAGGTAAATTATGTTAAATTAATTTGTTTGATTTATCACCCAAAGAGGTTAGGCCCCGGAATAAGTCCATGGATTATGAAGCTTTTTTTAAACTGAAAGAAAGACCTTTCAAGAATTTCTTAGAGGACAAGTTTTTTTTCCGGGTTCCCGCTTTTGACCGGTTACGCCAGATCTTGACCGAACCTCCTAGGCCAAATTCGCTCTTTTTAAGGGGAGCCAAGGGTAGTGGCAAAAGCGTCTTTTTAAAACATTTACCCTTGATCCTCCGCGACAAGGTCATCGTGGCCCCGATTCTAAAAACGGGTTTTCTTTTTAAAGACATCCTCCGCGACGCTTTGATCGGCTTTGGCCTTTGGTATAAATGTTCGCCCCAGACGCCCGAGGAATCCTTATTGGGCTTTTTCCAAAACGCCGTCTCCGATTTTTTGGCCAAAGACTTTAACTTAATTCTGGCCGCCGACGACGCCTTTATCTTGACCGAGGATAATCTAGCCGAACTCCAAGACCTTTTAAGTTTAGAGCCCCATTGGGCCGGGCGGGTCACTTTGTTGGCCGCCTCTGAACCTAATTCCGCCTGGCCAGGCCCCAAGTTCGCGAGCGTTCCCACCTTGGAAGTTCCGCCTTTAGACGTCGATCAGGTCAAAAATTACGTTAATTACCGCTTAAAAATAGCCGGGGCGCGCCAGGAATTATTTACCCACGAGGCTCTTAACGCCCTCCACAAACATAGCCACGGCTGGCCGGCGGACATCAACGCCTTGGCCGAAAGAGCTTTGTTGACGGCCTGGGCTTCTGGCAAAAAAGAGATCACCCCGGCCTTCGTTAACCAAGCCAAGGCCAGTTTGGACAAACCTTTGGCTATTAACCATCAAGCCGCCAAAAGGGCCGCTGGTTACCAACTCTGTCGCCAAAAAATTCAATCCTGGCCCATTCGGCTGGCTTTAGCCAGCTCCATGGCCCTCGCCTTCTCGCTGGTCTTCATTCTCTGGCCCACTACCCCCCAGGAGTCAGGAGAAATTCCCGCTCCCCTGGAAACGCCGCCGCTGGTTAGCCCAGAAGAACCCCCCACGGCCACGCCAGCGGCCGCGCCTCTCGCGCCAGGCCAGTCGCCCAGCCTGGGGTTACCAACCCCACCGCCGGCGCTGTTGAGTCTACCGCACAACACCATGGCCTTGGTGGTCGACCAAAGCCTGGGGCAAGCGCGACTTTGGCAGGGGTTACTGCGTAAAACTGGCCTAAAGGCGGAACTATTGGCCCCCGCCCTGACCGAGCCAGGACTATATTTGTTCGGCCGACCCAAAAGCCGATTGTCTTTGGTTTTCCAGTATCCCCCGGGCCAAGCGGTGCCGACGGAAGTTAGCGAAAAACTTTGGCGGCAAGTGGAAACGCTTCTGCCCCAAGACATTTTGCCGCTCATCGTGGCGGACAGCGATTTATTGGCCCGACCAGTCCCCTCGGGGACGGTCGATAAACTCAAAGACAAGATCCACAGTTGGACCAGTTCCCAGGAGGTTAAATTCACCGATAACCTGGCCACGCTATATTCTGACCCCTTTATTTTTTATGAGCCTGGCCAAAAACCACAATCCATTGGCCGAGAGAATTTTTTGGTGGCTTTATCTTCCGAGGCGCGCACCTCCGGGGACGTTAGTCTAGCCATTTCCGAGCCTTTGATCATGCTCGACCCTCGTAACCACCACCGGGCCTGGGCCGTCTTTAGCCTCCGGTACGACTCTAGGCTCCGGCATGACATTGGGTTGCGGGCCTTAATATTCGAAAAAACTCTTTTAGGCGACGACTGGCTCATCAAAGCCGAGTTATGGATCCGGGAAAACAGTCTCCTCGGCTAGACGCCCCAGGTTCCCGGCCCAGGCGCCTGCGACCTTTTGTGACGAGCTTTTTGATGGGCTTCACCTCTGGGGCTCCCTTAGCCGTCATCGTGACCCTTCTGCAGGCCTGGCTCAAGGAAGGTGGGGTGAGCTTAACGGTTATTGGCCTTTTGACCATGACCGGGTTACCCTATAGTTTGAAATTTCTGTGGGCGCCTTGGTTGGATTATCTAGCCCCCTTTGGCCGACGCCGCCATAGTTGGCTGTTATTAAGCCAAACCGCCTTGTTCGCCTCTTTATGGGCTTTGTCTTGGGCCAACCCACAAGATTTCCAGACCGTTTTACTCCTGTCGTTGGCCGTTAGTTTCGCCTCAGCCACCCAGGACATCGCGGTGGACGCTTATCGCCGAGAGGATCTGGCCGACGAGGAGATCTCGGTGGGCTCGGCCATGTATATTTGGGGCTACCGATTGGGCATGACGGCCATCTCCGGAGGCCTGCTCGCCTTAGCCGATCCTTTGGGTTGGAGCCGAGTTTTTCAACTGGCCGCTTTTTTGATCCTTTTGGGGCCTTTGACTTTATTATTTAGCCCGGAACCGCGATTGGGGACTAATCGCCCCAAAAGCCTGGCCGAAAGCGTCATTAAACCTTTGTCCGAGTTTTTTTCCCGGCCCTCGCCTTTTTTACTTTTGGGTTTTGTCTTTTTTTACCGTTTTGGGGAGCAATTCATCACCAGCATTAACACGGCCTTTTTCTTAAGCGTTGGTTACACGAAACTAGAAATTGGCTTGGTGGTTAAGGCGTTTGGCCTCGCCTCCACTTTGGGTGGGGTGGCCATGGCCGGTTTTTTGACCCGGCGCTGGGGTCTGACCAACTGTTTGTGGCTTTTTGGTTGGCTCCAAATTTTTAACTGCGCGTGTCTGGCCGCGTTGTGGCTGTTACCGGCCGACGTCACTTATCTGGCCGCCCTCATTACGCTGGATCACCTGTCGGCGGGCGGCGGGTCGGCGGTGTTCGTGGCCTTTTTGACCTCGCAGACCAACGTTAACCACACGGCCACCCAATACGCTCTATTATCGAGCTTGATGGCTTTGCCGCGCAGTCTCTTGTCCTCGCCATCGGGTTTTCTGGCCGAAGAGCTAGGCTGGCCAATCTTTTACGGCTTAGGGGTTTTGTTGACCGCGCCGGGTTTATATCTTTTACGAAAACTTACCGCCAAGGGTTTGGTTCGCCCCTTGAGCTCGGAGGCTTGATTTTGGAAAACGCTCCTACCGTCCCCACGGGCGAGACCCGTTACCTGGGCCTTATCACTGGACTGTTCGCCGGGTTTTTGTTGATTTCCAACCTCGCTTCCACTCGAATTGTCCAGATCGGTTTTTTAAGCTTTGACGCCGGCGCCTTGATGTTCCCCATGACGTACATCTTTGGGGATCTTCTAACGGAAGTCTATGGGTTTCAAAAAAGCCGCCAGGTCATCTGGATCGGCTTTTTGACCCTAGCTTTAGCCACGGTTCTCCTCTATTTGGCCTCCCTTTTCCCCCCCGCCCCGGGGTGGGAAGGCGACGCGGCCTGGCATTCGGTCATGGGCCTGGTTCCGCGTTTGGCTATGGGATCTTTAGTGGCCTACCTCATCGGGGAATTCGCCAACTCCATGACCTTAGCCAAGATGAAAGCCAAGGCCCCGGATAAACCCCCCGCTATCCGCTTTGTGGTCTCAACCTTGGTGGGCCAGTTCTTTGACACTTTCCTTTTCACCATCATCGCTTTTTTCGGGGTTCTGGAATCGGGTCTGTGGTGGAAGGTGGTAGGCTCCAATTACCTGTTTAAAGTTGGCGTGGAAGTTCTCTTGTTGCCTCTGACTTTGATCGTGGTTAGACGCCTCAAAAAAGCCGAAAAACTGGACGCGGTGGATAAAGACATTTCCTATAATCCTTTTCGTTGGCGAGAAATTCGCCCGAAGAACTCATCGGCTGAGTCCGTGAGCCAGTTAGCGAGCCCAATCAGCGAGCCAAACGGCGAGCCCAGCGGCCGAGACGACCGCCGCGCGGAATCAACCGCCAACGACTAATATCCCTGACCACTAAGGAAGAGCGCCATGAGCGAGCCTAACCAAAAGACTAACCGGGAATCCATCAACGTGGATCTAAAAAACGCCTGGATTCGGCGACTCCACGAACATCACCGCTTCCTTTTGCAAAGATTGGGGATAGAAGATCGGCGCGGATCCAAAATGACTGTCTTCATCACCATTTTCAAAAATAAACCCTTTTGGGGTTTTTATAATCCCGAAGAATTTACGATTGGGCTAAATTTAACCATGTTCGAGAGCTGTCCTTGGACCACGATCACCGGGATTTTGGCCCATGAAACCGCCCACCAAGCCGTCTATTTCCTGTCGCCCCAGGCCTGGCGAGCGGAATCTTCCCATGGCCCCACGTTCCAAAAATTTTGCCAGCGGATGGGGTTAAATCCCGTTTTCGCCGCCCCTGGTTGCGACGAGGATGTCATGCGCCACCCGCCCAATCCCTTTGGCCCACAGAAAAAGATGGAACCGAACCCTATTTTGATCAAGGTTCAAAAACTTCTGGCCCTATCCAGTTCCCCAGAACCAGCCGAAGCCGAGGCCGCTTTGGCCGCGGCTGGGCGTTTGATGGCCAAACACAATCTGGAAATGGTCAATAACCCCTCCCCAGGCCAACAGGAATATGAGCGCTGGGTTCTACCCTTAGGCTCGCTTCGTCGAACCATGAAATCCTTACTCATCGGGGCTATCATCAAATGCCATTTCTTCGTGGAAACGATCACCATCGACCATTATGATCATCTGACCAACCGTCACCAAAAAGCCTTGGAAATTTTGGGTCGGCCCATTAACCTGGTCATGGCCAAACATGTGTTCCTTTTTTTAAACGAAAGAACCGAGAGTTTGTGGTCATACCATAAACCTTTGGCCCGACGGATGGGCGAAAAAGGTATCAAAGCCAAAAACGCCTTCATTATCAGCTTGCTGCGGAGTTTTCTGGATAAACTAAATAACGCTGAGTCCCAGGACAGTAAATTACCGTCTTCGGCGGTTATCCTGGCCTCTGACGCGGGCTTACGCGATTTTTTTGATCAAAGCTACCCCCATCGACGACACAGTTATTTACAGGATAACTCTCGTTCCTCGCCTTTCAGTCGGCTAGCTGGAGCCAAGGCGGGCCAAGAGTTGACCATCAACCCACCCATCGACTCCCACAATTCGGGTGGTTTCGGCGGGTATATTAATAATTAACTGACCAATCATCTGTTTTTACGCTTCAATAGATTAATAATTTATTGATTTACTATACATTAATAGTATAGTATCTATATAAAAAGCGATTTCGCGCTTTTAATTTTAAAAGGATTTCGCTTATGAAATACTTTTTGACCATACATAAGGCGCCCATTGTCTCCGCTGATGGAACAGTTTTTCCAGCTAATTCGGTCGCCCATTATCGGATTAAGCCAGGGGATTGGGGAGGCGCGTCGTGAGCGCGGCCGCTCAAACCAGCCAGAACCGAGAACTACCGCCACTGCCGGAGATAACGACGCCTTTTCCTGGCGAGGCGGAGATGACCACCCTCAGAGAACGGATGGTTGACACCCAGATCAAAGCCAGGGGCGTCACCGATAGAAACATCCTTGACCTTATGGGCCGGCTACCCAGACACCTTTTCGTGGATGAGGCCATGGCCGACCGAGCCTATAGCGACACCCCCTTACCCATCGGTTTTGGCCAGACCATCTCTCAGCCCTATATCGTGGCTTTCATGACCGAGGCCCTAGCTTTAACCAAGAGCGATCGGGTTTTGGAGATCGGCTCAGGTTGCGGTTACCATACGGCGATTTTGGCTTGTTTAGCCAAAGAGGTGTTCGCGGTGGAGCTTTTGCCGGGCCTTTTTGACAAAGGCCGTCAAAACATCAAAAAAATGGCCATAAAAAACGTTTGGCTTAAAAACGACGACGGTTCTTTAGGTTGGCCAGAAATGGCCCCCTTCTCGGCCATGGTCGTGGGAGCTTTTGGCTCCAGAACGCCCAGGCGTTTACTGGAGCAGTTAAGCCCAGGCGGGCGGCTAATCATTCCCTTAGGTCAACCCGAGAGCCAATCCCTGGTTCTGTTCCGGAAAACCTTGGCGGGACAAGTGACCAGCCAAAGCGTTTTAAATTGCCGTTTCGTGCCCTTAGTGGGCGGCTGAGCGATAGAACTGGCGTTATGGGCGAATTGGACTATAACCACCAATGGGTTGTCCAAGATCTAGTGGACAACCACGGTTATATGGGCTTGTGGGGCGTCTTTGGGGTGGGGCGGGCTTTGTCTTATCTGCCCCGAATCCTCACGCGGGGCGAAAAAGTTTTGGCCTTAACGCGAGGTATCATCAATGTCCGGCCTTGGCTCCTCGCGATCACCGACGCGCGCGTGATCTTATTGAGTCGGGGTTATGTTTTGGGGTTAAAGCTATTGGAGATTCCTTTAGTCTCCATTAAAATGGTCTTTCACCACTTGAGCCTTTTTTTTGGGGAAATTGTTTTTCACTGTGGAGATTTTCAGACGCGACTGGGTTTTGTCAATAAAAAGGAACTGCCCGAACTGATGACAACGCTAGCCGAAGCCATGGCCGCCCGTTCCCAACCCCCACCCGAGCCCCACTCCGAAAGGCTGGCTAACCTAGAGCGACTGGCCGCGCTGTTGGCCAAGGGAGCCTTGACCGAAGCCGAGTTTTTGGCTCAGAAGAAAAAAATCCTCGCGAGCCGTTGATTTTTCGCCGCCCGCCTCCCTAGAGACCTGGGCGGACAGGATCGAACCTAGGAGACATCGACCATGACGCGCGCCAAATGCCCCAACTGCCAGGCCGCTTACAGCATAAAACCCGAGTTTATTGGCAAACAGACGGTTTGCCAAAACTGCGGGCAGATTTTTACCATTTTTGAGGATCGCCCCCAGTTACCGCAAATGGCCAGTCCGCCCGTGGCTCAACCAAATTCCCAGACGGCGAGCTCCGCTCAACTCCGTAGCTCCGATCCGCGCGCCGCCAATCCGTCTAGCTCGTTCGCCGCTAACTCGGCTCAAGCTAGCCCTAGTTCGTATCCATCGTCCGCTTATCCAGCCGCTACCTATCCAGACTCCACCTATCCAGCCGCGGCTTATCCAGCTTCTTCCTATCCACCTAGCTCGGAACAACCTGATTATAGGCCGTCGGCTTACCCGCCCCCCCCAGCCGCCCCGAAGTCCCCGAGTTCCCCTTTCACGGCCAAACCCCAAAGAGAGGCGCTAGACCAACTTGGTAGCCAAGACCGGCCAGACCTCGCCCACAGGCGGGCCTCAACTCAGCCGCCCTCGCCCCGCGCCGCTCTTCAGATCCCCAAAAGTTCCAACATTGGTCTGGTTCTTCTGGCCTTGTTGGCGTTAACCCTGGCGGCGGTTGGTTATAACTATTATCAGGAGCTAGGAAAATCCCAGGCCGAGTTGGCCACGGTTCAGTCTCGCTTTCAGCTCCTGGCCAATCCTAAGCTAAAAGAAATTAAAGCCGAACGCCAAAAGGTGGAAGAACTCCTCGCCCAAGAGACCGAGGACGCCAAAAAATATCCCCCGGGCGCGCCCATGAATGTCCTTAAAGCGGCCGTCATCGGCGAATTACGCTTGACCGACGCCCTGTTACGGCAAGAAACGGCGGCTTTGGAATCTGGGGCCCCATCGAACATAAAAGCCAACAAAAGCGTTCCCGACGCTCAACTGGCCCAAAACTTGGAAAAAGAACTGGAAAAAATGACCGAATATATCAACCAACGGACAGCCGCTGGAGCTGACCTCACCGGAGAAGCGGCCACGGCCCTGGAAAATGAGTTGGGCACCCTGCACTTGGTTAAAGCCGTGGTTATCCGCAATTACTTAACCGCTCGTTATGGCCTGAATTCTTTTGTCGGCAACCAATCGCCCAAGGCCGCGCCTTTGGAGAATAAAACGCTCACGTCCGGACAATCAGCCGAACCCGCCCCCACCCTCGCCCAACCGATCGTGGAGACCGCGCCCGCTAACGCCAAAAAGGTTCTGACCGTGGCCGATATCCTCGGTTCCAACTCCGAGTGGAAAGTCCAAGGCCCCTGGGCCTCGCGTATAGCTGGCGAGGGGGAGGGTCTGTCGGCGCGACTGTTACGTTTGGCCGCGGTCAACCACGCCGAGATCAACGGGGTGCCGCAACAGGCCAGCTTGTTTATCGCCTGCCAAGGCAATAAGACGGAAATGTACGTCACCTTCGCTTTACCGTTAGCCGTCATAGCCAATCTGTTGGATATGGAATACCAGATCGACGACGAGCCGGTAGTCAAGGAAACCTGGAACGCCGCGGTTGACCAAAAAGGGGCTTTCTCGCCTAGACCAATTCCCTTGTTACGAAAAATGGCTAGAGCCAACCGAATCCTTTTCCGGGTCAATTACCAGAATCGGGCGAATGTTATTGAGACTTTTTTTGAATTGGATGGTCTCGCGGAAGCCATAAAACCGGTTCAAAGCGCTTGCGGTTGGAAATAACCCCTTAACCCAATAACGGCCTTTTTTCGCGGTCGCTGGCTTTTTCTCGACTCGCCTCAAACATTAGGCCCGGCTCTAAGGCCTTATTTAGCGACCGCGAGACCAAACGCGGCTGAATAGCCAAAAATCCCGCCAGCCTGGAATGAGAGGGACGCCTTTGTTTAAAGGCTCAGAGTTCTGGCGTAAATCAACCGATAAATGGAAGTATTATTAATTTCCATCTTAAGTGAACTTTGTCCCTCTTCTGGCCAAGGCGTTTTCTAGCCAAGGCAAGGATCTTATAAAAGAGGACGAGCCATTGACAATAATTAATATAAATTAATAAGAATTAATAATAATTAGTAACTATTAAAAATTATAAATAATTTTTTGACAAATGATACCGTCTACTAACTAATATTATCTGTTAATTAATAGTACATGTTAACTAATAATATCAAAATATTTATAATTCCCGCCTCACCCACGAAGAACAATATTAAAAAAAGAGGGCGACCGGGTTTCCTCGGTAACCGGTGAAAATAAACTTCCTCTTATGGATTTCAGGATTCCAGTCAACGACACCTTGGTCGGTCGCGTGATTCGTTTCGTGATACGTGTTTTAGATATGATCAAATAATAATTAGCCATTTTGGCCTATTTTGGTCAATATTTTCGACCATCCTAAGGCGAATAGATCGTCTGATTAAAAAATATCCAAAAATCTAACCCTTAGTTCCATTTCCCTCCGAAAAACTTCCTAACCGAATCTTTAACAAGTATTTTTAAAAACAGCGTATTATCAAGAGGTTAACTTGTGTCTGGCACTACCGTAGCGTCTAATTAAGTGTATTAAACGTATTTTTTTGTTATGTTAAATATTTTAATAGCTAAATTAAGAGATTTATATAGCCTTGAATGTCATAATTAATTGTCTAAGATATAATTATCTGAGATAATTGACTTCTCTAAAGTTGGTTTTCCATCCTTTTAAAATAGATTGGTAACAATATATGATCGTTTACTGTGCCCACAATCGTTTTCCAGCGGTCATTTATCCCTTTCCCCTGTAAAAGTCGCCGAATTTTGTGGATACACGGGTAGGCCAAGGTTGACACGAAAAGATGGCTATTAATCCTCCCCTTTTTTAGAGCTGAATCGGCCTAAACCCTAGTTCTGACTATAGACCGAGGAACACGCTCTCCAGTCTGGTGAAGCGGAGTAGATCCTCCATATTTTCTCCGCCGACCTGGTTATCTGGTTGGTCTTAATACTGTAAACGCCTGGATGGGTTATTTTATTTCCCTTCGCGTAGTCCTCCTTTTTTCACAGGCTATCCGGATGCCCGCGCCGCCTATTGCGCCTGTCGCGCCTCATTCCGACTTGGAAACAAAGAGGTGGGCCAGAAAGAATTTGCTCGAGCCTATTAGTTAGTTGTGACCAAAGCTCACTGGGAAACGAGTAGCCAGCTCCAAGATTGAGGAAAGTCCACCTCCTAGGGCTTCCCGAGTCGTTAACCCTGTAGTTAGCCATGAGCCTATAAGAATAGTAGTTAGCGTCCGACTTAAAGGCATCCTTTTTGATTTTGGGAATAAACATACAGTCAAGATAATATGACACCAATCGAAAGTCTACTCAAATTGCCCTTCTTATAATTTGGAGAGAGACAAAAGCGTATTTTTGACGGTATAATCATGGTTCTAGGTCAGAAGGCTAATTTATATCTTGTTTGACTAACTATAAATAACTTAATTTTTTGATAATTACTATTTTTAGTCAAAATTAGATGGCCTGTCAGGGGCGACGGTTAAAGATCGGCTAGAACGCGGAAGAGGGCCATACTCCTCAAATTAGTGATTGTTTGACAGGGCGCGTCTAAAACAGCCTTTTAAAGAGGTGACTCATTTTTTCCTGAGGAAAGAGGAACATTAAGATCCACTGTTTTTTGAAATAATTCAGCTGGAGCGTGGAAAGATCCTGATAAATGGGCCGATACCGCTCTGGCTGGTTGAGATCGTTATCGGATGGAATTTCCCCATACTTCTCAGTTGGACAAGAAGGGGAGAAGAAAAGATGGAATAAAGGATCGAAGCCGATATCATTCCCGTCAACATGCTCGCCTATGTTCAGAGGGGAGCCGATGTTGGTGTCATTGGCCGAGAACTTGGCCCGGTTAAAACCATTGTTGGTCGCCAATGACGCGTTGGTGGAGTCGTTCTGGGCTCCATCGTCAGAGCCCTGAACCGTCTGGACGAACTCCTTGGTGGCTTGACCGCGCGGAGCGTTATTCCAATCCGCCACTGCGGGGCTATTCCAGCCGAAGTTAAGCAAAGCGGCCACGATTTGAGCTTTGGTCAGCTTCGTGGAAGAGGTGGCCGGCTGGCCTTCGGCGTCAGTGAGCGACTGAACCACGGCCCGTGTCGCGGCTTTGACCAATAAGCTAGGCCTAACGTCGTCGGCTGAAAAAAATACTGGATACTCGCTCGGATTATCCAAGGTATCTTCGAACCAAATGTCCGACCAATTATCAACAACGGTAATCGTGGGTCGATTCGCCGGAGTAAGGGTAGCCAGAAAGGCGGGAACAAGATCCTCCACCATGTAGTTCCAAAAATTGGACGTAGTGGTAATGGTGAAGGAACCGGCGGTTTTCGAACTTGATAGAAAAGTAACTTTTTTACTCATAAAAAATTCTCCTCAGTCCTATACTGGACTCCGGGTTATTGATTCCAGAGAAGCCTAAATTTACTCTAGAATCCCAAACATTACCAAATCCAGCGGATTTTATTCCGCGAGGTTAAATTCAAAAAATCAAAAGAGTTGTTTGGCGATACGACCATCACCGTCGCTGGAAAGCAAAATTATTCACGCGAATTGTCTGTTTGGATCTTCCGCCACAGACCAAAATTGAAAAAACTTTACCACCAAGGTATATACTAAGGCTTAACTAAGACAAAATCAGGTTAAAAAAACACTATTAAGAATAAGGAAGATATTTATAGCTCCTCTAAAATATACCACGCCATTCTCTTCCTCGATCCGGCTATCATGGATAACATGATCACCTAATAACACGATATATCATATATAAGAGGCTTTAATACTCCCCTATTTATTGACTTGAACAACTTTGTGACCAAATCCAAAAAAAATTAAACGTAGTTGAAATCAACCTCCTCTATGTTATCTCTTCTAGATATATCCCATTCACGGAAGCGATCATACCTTTTATAATATTAACACTAGCCCTCTTACCGATGAGAACTCAATTTTTAAACTGACACCATAGCTTTAGACGTTTATAACCATGGCCATAAAGATTTTTTCAGTCGCAAAGGATCGCTCCGCGGTTAAGGTTAATACCTAGGGGTAAATAAACTTCATCATTTCCGTTGATCCTAATGGAAAAACCTCGCTAGTTAACGTCGGTTCTAAGCTATTGATAAGTATTATTAGTTAATCTTCCAGTTTTGGTGATCAACCCCAGGGGCGCTAGCGGGCTTGAAGTCCATAATTCGCGACCTCTATGGGCATGATTTAACTTATCAGGGCGAAAAAGACCAACAGGTAAACCACCGCGATTCTCCTGTCCGGCCCCATTCGGAAAAGAAAATGGGTGGTTTTTCATAACGACTCCGTTAGAAAGTCAACACAAAGCTAGAATCCAAATACCAACAAATCCGGCCACCTCCTGGCTTAAGGCCATTGGCCTGAAGACATAAATTATGGAGGTGAAGTTCACGTTAAACACTCGAAACCGAGGCCACAGACAATCCGCTCACGGAAATTTTGAAAACATAAGGAAAGAAACTAAAAATCGATTAATAATACTAATAGAGTGAGCGTGAGAGAGAATATCTTCCATATCAACTTTTAATAAGCCATATTCAACGTTATATATATGAGTTTATTAAATCTAGCCATGACGGTTATCCTTGAAAAGGTCAATTCGAAAAAATGAACTGATTTCTAACTCAACCAATCCCCAAAAGGTCAACTATAAAAAACCTAAAACTAAAAAACTTAATTAATGTAACTTTTGAAACAAGGCTATCATCGCCCGTTTGACTACGTGACAACCAATAATAACGAATCATTCAGACAAATTAAAGTGTTTTACTTTACTAAAGACCACAAAATTAAATTTAGTTATAATTAGACAAACCAGCAAAGGACACAATGGAAAGATAAATCAATAAATTCATTTTTTCCTTTTAGCCATGTTTGGGTCTATTAAGTTGCCTTAAACTGTTTAACCTGGTTAAAATCGAAAGTCAAGCTTTATTTTGACTGACCATTTTTATTCGCTATTTGGGGAAAAACAAAATCCACCCCAAATAGGATCCCGTTGGTGTTGACCAAAAAGACCTGGCCATTAGCGTTCAAGACTCCATCAATCAAGCTCCGCTTATAACCTTTGACCCGGTTCAAAGCGACAGACGAGACTGATGACCGCATGAAGTTGACCGTCTCAGAGGGAGCGATGGAAAAGCCGCGCCAATTTATAATTACCTTGTTTGAGGCCTGGTTAATAGTGGGAGTAGCCCTGGACGACTGATCGTCGCTTGGCCGCTGGCCACCTGGCCGCCATAAGGAGCGGCCAGGGCGGCGGGAAGCGGCGGAATCGCTAAGCCAAAGAAAAACAGGGTCGCCAGAGCTAACGCTTTTCGCCAGTTTGGAGATATAATTTAATTTTCCATGACGCTCCAGACTGTAAGTGTTAAGTCCCTCGCTTAGGGTTCACATTAGCTTGAACTCCACGCTTGGACAAAATTACTTCCGATTAGGCGTCAATAAAACGGAAGCGATAGTGAGGATGTCGTTTTTGGAACTCTTTGCTTTAATCATTTCCATAGCGGCCGAAGTTTGAATCCAATCGTAAAAAGCGCGGGCGCCCGCGTTCACCGAAGAAAGAACGTCGGGCTCCGACAGAATCAGGCAAAGATCCAGTAAAATGGAGGGATCCTGCCTTGGCTGGTTGGAATCGTTATCGAAAGACATTTAACATACTCCTCAGTTGGATAAGAAGGATTGGAGATGATGGCCTGACCTATAGAAGCCGCTATCATTCCCGTCAACAGGCGCGCCTATGTTCAGAGTGGCGCCGATGCCGATGTTGAGGTAGTTGGCCGTAAACTTGGCCAGGTTAAACCCATTGTTGGTCACCAACGACGCGTTGGTGGAGTCGTACTGAGCTCCATCGTCAGAGCCCTGAACTGTATAATGAACTCCTTGGTGGCATGGCCTTACGGAGCGTTATTTCAATCCGTGATTGGGGCGCTACTCCAGTCGAAGTTAAGCAAAGCGGCCTCGATTTGAGATTTGGTCAGCGTCGTGGAATAGGTGGCCAGTTTGCCTTCGGCGTAAGTGATCAACTGAACCTCAGACGATGTCGCGGCTTTGACCAATAAGCTAGGCCTAACGTCGTCGGCTGAAAAGAACAATAGATACTCGCTCGGACTACCCAAGGTCTCCTCGAACCAAATGTCCGACAAATTATCAACAACGGTAAGCGTTGGTCGATCCGCCGGAGTAAGGGTAGCTAGATAGGCGGGAACAAGATCCTCCACCATGTAGTCCCAAAATTTGGGCGTAGTGGTAATGGTAAAGTAACCGGCGGTTTTCGAACTTGATGGAAAAGTAAATTCCATAAAAAACTCCTTATTCGATAAGGATTTCTGGTTATTGATTCCAGAGACGCTAAAATTACTCTAGAATCACAAACATTACCAATCCTAGAAGATTTTATTCCGCGAGGTTAAATTCAAAAAATCAAAAGCGTTGTTTGGCGATATGACCATCACCGTCGCTGGAAAGCGGAATCATTCACGCGAATTGTCTGTTTGGATCTTCCGCCACCAGACCTAAATTGAAAAACTTTACCGCCAAGGTATATACTAAGGCTTAATCAAGACTAAATCTAGAAAAGAAAACAGTATTAAGAACAAGAGAGACATTCATAGCCCCTTTAAAATATACCACGCCATTCTCCGCTTTAATTACGTCATCATGGATAATATGATTAATTAATAACACGATATATCCTATATTAATGGCTTTAAAATTTCCCTGTTTGATGACTTGACCAGCGTTCTGACCAGATCCCGCGAAAAAATTAAACGTCGTTGAAATCAACCTCTTCAATGTCCAATTCGCGGAAGCGAAACGATCAGACCTTTGTATATCATTAACACTGGCCCTCTTACCGATGAGAGCCCAATTATTTTGAACCTAACACCATTGCTTTGGACGTTTGCGACCACGGCCATAAAGATTTGTTCAGTCGCAAAAGATCTGTTCGAGGTTAAGATTAATACCTAGGGGCAACAAGACTTCATATTTCCGTTGATCCTAATGGAAAAACATCGCTAGTTAACGTCGGTTATACGTTATTGTTAATTAATATTAGTTAATCTTCCACTTTTGGTGATCAACCCCAGGGGCGCTAGCGTTTGGAATCCATAATTCGCGACCTATATGGGCATGATTTATCTTATCAGGGCGAAGAAGACCAAAAGGTAAACCACCGCAACTCTCCTGTCCGAACCCATTCGGAAAAGAAAATGGAAGGCGGGAACGCGAAAGCGACCCTTAAATTTTGAGCGCGATAGCCATTAATCGACTTTTTATATCCCCGCCCCCTGATTAGGACTTTGAATTTGGCTTGGAACGCGCATTCAGTCCTGACCGCGGTAATGGGCCGCCAATATCTGACGGGACCCACAGTTAACCTGAGTTTGGCCGCTACGCTTTTTTCCGGCTGACTAATTGTTACCAGGGCAAATACTCGTTCAAGACGCTATACGCTCAAGAGTTTTGAAAGCCTCCATGTCTGGCCCTTTACACCAAGAACATCGTCCAAACTTAGCCTCATGTCAGATCCTTATAAGGCCAGTAGTCTCGTACGACTCAACTACCTAACGGTCGAAGTTTCAGTTATCGCCAGCCACGGTTTTCGTCTCTAGAATTCTCAACAATTACGTATGCTAGTCGCGACACAAGGCCTAATCATAACAGTCTCACACGGACATCTCTTTCGCCTCCAGTCAATCCACACCCCATATCTCGACGACGCGGTTACATTTGTTTAAGGGAATACGGGCACGTCCCGAAGCGGACTTGCGACGCTTTGATAAGACGCCTACCCAGATGGGCGCGCGGATTTATAACCACAATTCCACACACTAAGAACAATACCAGAAAAATGATGGCGACGGGGTTTCAACGGTAACTGGTGAAAATAAATCCTCTCTTATCGATTTCAGGATTCCAGTCAACGACGCCTTGGCCGGTAGCGTGATACGGGTCGTGATACGTGTTCATGATTGGATACGTTTAAAGATTAATTACGCATTTTAACCTTTTTATCAATAATTGCGACCACCTTAAGGCGAATAGATCACCAAATTAGAAATTATCTAAAAACCTAGTTCCCAAATCCATTTCTCCCCGAATAACTTCCTAACCACAGCTAGCGCCATAAGCGGCGCCTAACCTCAGTTCGCGATAATGAATCTTAATCTGGGAAGTTTTGACATTTGGTACTCTTTAGCCATGGATAAGAGTATCCATCTCGACCAATTAACCCTGGTAACGATTGAGCGAATTTTCTTAAATCCCATCAAATCAAAAATATTCGGTTCTTTATTGACTAACTAAGGATATCTCGGATCTCATATTTTCCAACTCAAACTTAAATTCCAAAATTTACCATGGCAACCCCGAAAAAAATCAGGACGGCCATGGGCAATAGGTTAATTAATTCAGATTCGATTTTTGACTCAATAACTAGGGTTAAGCCTCGTCATCGTCCACGCTGGAACTAGTTCTACCAGAAGATGAACCGCCAGAGCTTTTTTTACTATCGGACGCGGAAACGTTCGACGAAGACTGACTGGCGTCGGATCCTCTGGAGCTTGAGCTAGCGGAGCTAGACGCGGTCTCGTTAAGAGCAGAACTAACAGAACTCGCTGGACTGGATCCGCTAGAGCTTGCGCCAACGGAAAAAGATTGGTCGCCAGAGGATACCGTGGCGATGTTAGCGTCATTGGACGTGGGCACGGATCCAGAAGAAAATGAGCCGCCTAGGGAAGGTCTATCCAAGGCAAAAAACAAAGAAAACTTATCACGGATCCAGTTATCAATGGACATGGTAACAGTGGAGGCCACGTTAACAGGCGCGTTTTTCTGGTTCTCGTCCGAGGCGGATATTTCCCCAACCGTTTGGATTTGTTCTTCCCTTTGGGCCGTCACCTTATTCGCCACTTCCGTTTCCGTCGGAGCCGGAACCTTCGTCTCCACATTTTCCGCCGAATTCGTTTCCGCCGCTTCAACTCGCGCCGCCGCTTTCGCTTCCGCTTTCACCAAAGTAAAAACGACGGGGCTCTGCAGGATCACGCAAGCGTCCTGATAAATAGGGTGATACTGGTATGGCTGGTTGGAATCGTTATCGACAGCCATTTAAATACTCCTCAGTTGGATAAGAAAGTTTGGGGATGATGGCCTGACCTATAGAAACGAAGCCGAGATCCTTGACATCCACATACACGCCTATGGTCAGAGTGGCGCAGATGTTGGTGTCGTTGGCCATAAACTTAACCTTGTTAAAACCGTTGTTAGCCGCCTACAACGCGTTGGTGGAGTCGTACTGGGCTCTCTCGTCAGAGACCTGAACCGTGGAAAAAATTTGACCAGCCATGAATCATAGATTAATTAATTTTGATTCAATTTCTGGCTAAAACTAGGGCTATGCCTCGTCACCGTCCCCGTTGGAACTAGGTTTACCAGAAGATGAACCGCCAAAGCTTTCTTTACTATCGGGCGTGAACGTTCGACGAAGACTGACTGGAGCCGGATCCTCTGGAGCTTGAGCAAGCGGGGCTAAACGCGGTCACGCTAAGAGCGGAACTAACAGATCTTTTTTTCTTCCTTTTGGGCCGCGCCTAACTCGTCACTTCCGTTACCGTCGGCGCGGGAACCATCGTCTCCACATTCGACGCCGCTTTCGCTTCCGCTTTCACATCGTGGGAACTATTACCGATGTTGGTATAATCTTTAGGATCAATTTATAAAATCGCGTAATATCCTAGACCCAACGGTCACAGGTTTCAAGCTTTCTCCGCTCCAATAATTGAACCAACGGCTACATTATTCTCAATATCCGTTTTATAAGCCATACCGTAGAGGCCGCCAATACTGTTTTCGTTCCAGGAGATACCGGAGATAGCGTCGTTGACGTAAATATTCTCATTACCAGCGCTATTTGATTCTTATGTGAATAAATCGTCAAATCGCCGTTCAAATCCAAGGCCTGACTTACCACCGCTCCACTCATATCGCCGCCCACGGCAATAATATAAACATTGAGATCGATCAACATTACGCGCCTGGCCACCGTGGGCGTAAACCACGATCTTTTCAGTTAGATCATTTAGAGCGCGGGATTGGAGGATACCCTCAACGTTAACTTGGGAGGCCACCAAACTGTCCGCCGATTTAGCGGTCAAAATAATAGAGCCACCATCGGCGAAGATGGCGTTCTGGCTCTTCACCAGGGCGTTGAGCGCGCCTTCGTCTAGGCTAACGCTGACCAGAATGTCCTCATTAAAATTGAGGGTGGCCTTGTTAGCTCCATTTAAGGAAACTGTTCCCCGAGTGGCCACGATCACGCCTTCGTTATGAACATCGCCGCCGAGTAAAGCCACGAAACCGCCATCGACGGTCTTAATCTGGCCTTTATTGACGATCTGGCCGCCATCTCCACTAAAGCTGTAATCGCCCTCGTTAAAGTCTTTATTCTTGATATTGAGCGTGGAAGCCACCAGAGTGGCGGTATTGACGCTAACTCCCTTCCCAAATAGGATCCCATTGGAGTTGACCAGGAAGACCTGGCCGTTAGCGCTCAAGGCTCCACCAATCAAGCTCCGCTCATGACCTTTGACCCGGTTCAAAGCGACAGACGAGACTGATTTCCGCTTTGAAGTTGACCGTCACAGAGGGAGCGATGGAAAAGCCTTGCCAATTAATATTTACCTTGTTCGAGGCCTGGTTAATATTGGTGGTAGAGCTGAACTGACCGATCGTCGCCTGGCCGCTAGCCACCTGGCCGCCATAAAGAACGGTCAGGCCAGCGGGAAGCGGCTAAATCGCTAAGCCAAAAAAAACAGGGTCACCAGAGCTAACGCTTTTCGCCAGTTTGGATATATAATTAAATTCTTAATGATACTCCAGACTTTAAGTGTTAAGTCAATTGCGTAGGTTTCACATTAGTTTGAGCCACACGTGGTGAAGAACTTGCTATTTAAGCTTCGCCCTTAACAGCTTACTCCTCCTCAGGGGGGAAGTTGGTATTGTGGATCCATTTATCAACGATGTCTTTAGCGAACTGAGTTTGAATCCGTTTTATAAACTCAACGGAGTCAGCATCCAACGAAGTATGATCGCCGGGCGCCTTCCGGATCACGCATGTGTCCTGATAAATAGGGCGGGCGATACTTCCCTGGCGGGATGGAATCGTTGTCGGATAAAACATCAACAAAATTCTCTGAAAGATAGGGGTTTAAAGTCGGATTAAACCATTGTTGGTCACCAACGACGCGTTGGTGGAGTCATATTGGATCCATCAACCGTCTGAAGGAATTCCTTCGTGGCTTGACCGTACGGAGCGTTGCGCCAATTAGCCACAGCGCTACTCCAGACGAAGTTGAGCAAGCGGCCTGGACTTGAGCTTTATCAGCGTCGTGGAATAGGCGACCAGCTTTCCCTCGACTTAACAGTTAAATAGAACCGTGGCCAGTATTACGGCGTTGACCAATAAGCTGGGCCTGACGCCGTCGGCTGAAAAGAACAATTGGCGCTATGACGATCAGATCTCTTATTTTCCAACTCAAAATCAAACTTAAATTTCAAAATTTACCACGGCCACCCCGAAAAAAATCAGGACGGCCATGGGTTATAGGTTAATTAATTCAGATTCAATTTTTGACTCAAAACTAGGGTTAAGCTTCGTCATCGTCCACGTTGGAACTAGTTCCACCAGAAGATGAACCGTCAGAGCTTTTTTTACTATCGGACGCGGGAGCGTTCGACGAAGACGACTTACTGGAGCCAGATCCTCTGGAGCTTGAGCCAGGGGGGCTAGACGCGGTCACGCTAAAATCAGAACTAACCGAGCTGGCCGGACTAGAATCGATAGCACTGGGGATAGAACTAGTCGGACTGGATCCGCTAGAGCTCGCGCCAATAAAAAAAGATTGTTCGCCAGAGGATACCGTGGCGATGTTAGCGCCATAGGACGTGACCACGGATCCAGAAGAAAATGAGCCGCCTAGGGAAGATCCACCCAAGGCCGAATCTAAAGAGGACGTGTCAAGGTTCAAGTTAGCCAAAGTGATAGTACCAGTGGAGACCACGTTGACCGGCGTGTTTTTCTGGGTATTGACCGAGGAGGCTATTTCCCCAACAGCCTGGGTTTCTTCTTCCCTTTGGGCCACCACCTTATTCGCCACTTCCGTTACCGTCGGCGCCGGAACCATCGTCTCCACATTCGCCGCCGCTCTTGTTTCCGCCGCTTCAGCTCGAGCCGCCGCTTTCGCTTCCGCTTTCACATCGTGGTAACTATTTCCGATGTTGGTATAACCATTAGGATTAGACGCTTCAATCGCGTAATGTCCCAAACCTCCCACGGTCTCAGGTCGCGTGGCTTTCTCCGCTCCAATGAATGAACCTGTGGCTAAATTATTCTCCAGATTCGTTTTATAAGCGTAACCATAGAGACCGCCAATTTGCTCATAGTCAACACTAGAACTAGTGCCCAAGGAAGTAATATACTCAATATTAATATCGCCGCTAGCACTGGAACCAGAAATTAGCGAGACAAAAGCTGCTCTTAAAGTCGTAATCTCGCCGACAAGACCTCCCAAATCCGTAGAACCGGTCACGTTACCGTAAGCGTGTCCATCCGATATTTGAGCGCTACTGGCTTGACCTATCAAACCACCAACTTTACCGATGCCAACAACGTTCCCTGTGGCGAAGCTATTATTTATCGCGGTCAAAGTCGCTTGTCCAACCAAGCCACCAGCCATCATCTGGGATCTGACATCACCAGTAGCGTAACAATTTTCTATTTTGTTAATGTAAAATTTTGTACTTGATGCATAATGAGCATTTAAAAGACCAATTAATCCACCAGAATACGGATAGGAAGTGGATCCATCAACTAATAGCACATTGCCAGTGGCGTGAGAATAGTAGATATCCGTATTTCTACCTTTCCCCACCAAACCACCAGCTCCAGATATGCCAACAAGATCATTTAAATATGTATAAATATTACCGGTGGCATAAGAGTTTTCAATCCTCAATCTAACAGCTAATCCCGACGTATCAGCATTTCCCACCAACCCGCCAGCCGCCGAGCCTGGAGCTGGATTTTCTGGCGCGCCGACATCACATGTAGCGAAAGAATTTCTTATCACTATGTTTGTCTGAGAAATTGTTCCAATTAAACCGCCGATACCAAGGGTCATCATACCATAATCGGGAGAACTTAAGCTCAATTCGCCAGAGAAGTATGATTTATCTACTTCCAAGGTACCATTTAGGACTCCAACCAACCCACCCATTTTGTTGCCTCCGCCGGTAACATTGCCCGAAGAGTGGGTAGAAATAAAATTAGTGTCTGTGGCGGTGCCGACAAGTCCCCCAATTACAGTACTTCCTGTAATGTTTATATCTGTATAACAGTATTTGATATCACCACCCAATAAACTTTGACCGACCAGGCCACCTAAGTTGCTAAACCCTGTAATTTCACCGGTGGCGTAAACATGAGAAATAATTGTGGTGGATCCATTTTTATTGCTAACCAACGCTCCAATGTAACTCGTGCCGTCTATATCAACGTTAAGCAAACCTAAATCTCGAATTTCTCCGCCAGTAGTTTCTTTGAACAACCCCAAATATGTTGTTCCAGAAATTTTTAGATTAGTGATGGTATTGCCTAATCCGGCTAATACGCCAGAAAATGGTTGAGTGACCACGGCGGTTGGATATATAGTATCGCCGTTATCAATATTTTTAGCCAAAGCGTAGTTGGCGGTGCCCGCGTTATTGACGCTAGCGAAATCCGCCATGCTATGAATCAAGTTATAAAAATCATCATTGACCGTGAATGAAGCGTTAGAGCCACTCAAGGTAACGCTACCATAAGTTTTTATGGCTCGATTGTCCACCAAGGGCTTTGAATCTCCCGCGCCAGCGACGCCTGGGACGTACGGAACAGCCTCAACGCCGCTATAGCTGGCTTTAGTCAAAAGATGGTAGTCACCTAAGAATTTCAAAACCAGGCCAGCGGATTCGCCAGTGGCCTTAATGGCGTTATTAATATAGATATCGTTTTCGGCGTCTAGGGTCAGGATACTATTGGCGCTCCAGGAGATAGCGTCGTTGACGTAAATATTCCCATTACCCTCGCTATTTTTTCCTTGGGTGGAAGAAATCGTTAAATCGCCGTTCGAATCCAAGGCCTGACCTACCGCCGCCCCACTCATATCGCCGCCCACGGCGATAGTATAATCATTGGGATCGATCAACCAGGAGCCTGATTTACCATAAGCCGCCTTAGTCGTGACCACGGCGCTATCGGCGATTTTCACTTGGTCGCCGGAAGTCTCGATAAAACCACCATCGCCACCATTCGGAGCTGACGCGTCCAACTTACCATCAATACGCGCCTGGCCACCGTGGGCGTAAACCACGATCTTTCCCCTTAGATCATTTAGAGCGCGGGATTGGAGAAGTCCCTCAACGTTAACTTGGGAGGCCACCAAACTATCCACCGCTTTAGCGGTCAAAATAATGGAGCCACCATCGGCGAAAATGGCGTTCTTACTCTCCACCAGGGCGTTGAGAGCGCCTTCGTCTAAGCTAACGCTGACCAGAGTGTCCTCATTAAAATTGAGGGTGGCCTTGTTAGCTCCATTTAAGGAAACTGTTCCCCGAGTGGCCACGATCACGCCTTCATTATGAACATCGCCGCCGAGTAAAGCCACGTAACCGCCATCGGCGGTTTTAATCTGGCCTTTATTGACGATCTGGCCGCCATCTCCACTAAAGCTGTAATCGCCCTCGTTAAAGTCTTTATCCTTAATATTGAGCGTGGAGGCCACCAGAGCGGCGGTATTGACGCTAGCTCCCTTCCCAAATAGGATCCCGTTGGAATTGACCAAGAATACCTTACCATTAGCGTTCAAAGCTCCATCAATTAAGCTCCGCTCATGACCTTTGACCCGGTTCAAAGCGACAGACGAAACTGATGGCTGCTTGAAGTTGACCGTCTCAGAGGGAGCGATGGAAAAGCCTTGCCAATTTATAATCACCTTGTTCGAGCCCTGGTCAATGGTGGTGGTAGAGCTGGATTGACTGATCGTCGCCTGGCCGCTGGCCACCTGGCCGCCATAAGGAGCGGCCAGGGCGGCGGGAAGCGGCGGGATCGCTAAGCCGAAGAAAAACAGGGTTACCAGAGCTAACGCTTTTCGCCAGTTTAGAGATAATTTTGATTTTGACATAACGCTCCATACTGTAATTGTTAAGTTCATCGCGTGGGGTTCTCATTGACTTGAACCCCACGCGTGGAACCACTACTTTCGGCTCGCTTTTAGGATAACCGACGCGTTAGTGGGGATGTCAGTATTGTATCCCCAGGCTCGAATAATGGCCTTAGCGTCCGGAGTTTGAACCCATTCGTAAAAAGCAAGGGCGTCCGGATTCACCGAAGTAAGATCGCCGGGTACCTGCAGGAGCACGCAAGCGTCCTGATAAATAGGGCGATACATCCCTGGCAGGTCGGGATCGTTGTCGGACGGGATTTCCACATAAGCCTCAGTTGGATAAGAAGGATTGGGGATGATGACCTGACCTAAAGAAACGAAGCCGATATCCTTAACATCCACATACACGCCTACGGACAGAGTGGTGCCGATGTTGGTGTAGTTGGCCGTAAACTTGGCCGGGTTAAAACCGTTGTTGATCTCCCATGACGCGTTGGTGGAGTTATACTGGGCTCCATCATCAGTGCCCTGAACCGTCTGAACGAATTCCTTGGTGGCTTGGCCGTACGGAGCGTTGTGCCAATTGGCGACCGCGGAACTACTCCAGCCGAAATTGGCCAACGCGGTCTCGATTTGATCGACGTCCAGCGTCGTGGAATAGGCGACCAGTTTGCCCTCACCATAACTGATCAATAGTTTCGCGGCCGGTATTGCGGCGTTGACCAACAGGCCAGGCCTGACGTCGTCGGCTGAAAAGAACAATTGATACAAGGTAGGATTGGCTAGAATCTCCTCGTAGAGAATGCCCGACGAATTATCAACGATGGTAATTGTGGGTCGATCCGCAGGAAGAATGGGGGCCAAGAAATTCGGAACAAGCCCGAGCGCCATGCATCCACGGAAGTTGGACGCAACGGCGATAGCGAAGGAACCAGCGGTTTTCGAGCCTGATGAAAAAGTAAATATTTCACCCATAAAAAAAATCCTCAGTCCTATACTGGACTCCTGGTTATTGATTCCAGAGACTCCAAAATTTACTCTAGAATCCAAAACATTACAAAACCCAGCGGATTTTATTCCCCGAGGCAAATTCAAAAAATCAAAATAATTGTTGGTGATATTACCATCACCGTCGCTGGAAAGCGGAATTATTCGCGCGAATTGTCTGTTGTGATCTTCCGCCTCCAGATTTAAATTGAAAAAAACTTTACCGCCAAGGTTTATACTAAGGCTTCATCTGAACAAAATCTGGCTAAGAAAACACCATTAAAAATAAAGGAAACTTTATAGCTCATCAAAAAATACCACGCCATTCTCCGCCTCGACCACCCCATTGTTGATAACATGGTCAACCAATAACGCGATATACCCTACATTAAGGGCTTTAGTATTCCCCTATTTGATGACTTGACCAACGCTCTGATCACAGATCCCGCGAAAAAAATTAAGCATCGTTGAAATAAACTCTTCCATATCCAATTCGCGGAAGCGATCAGACCTTTTGTACATTAAACACTGACCATCTTACCGATGAGAGCCCAATAATTTTAAACCTGACACCATAAACTTTGGGCGTTTAAAACCACGGCAATAAAGATTTTTTCAGTCGCAAAGGCCCTGTTAGAGGTTAAGGTTAATTCCTAGGGCTAAATGAACTCATCATTTCCGTTGGCCCCAATGGAAAAACCTCGCTAGTTAACGTCGGTTAGACGCTATTCTTAATTAATGTTCGTTAATCTTCCACTTTTGCTGATCAGCCCAATGGTCGCTAGCGCGCTTGAATTCCATAATTCGCGGCCTATATGGGCAAAGTTTATCTTATAAGGGCGATGAAGAACAAAGGGAAAACCAACGCGACTCTCATGTCCGGCCCTATTCGGAAAAGAAAATGGTTGGTTTTTCATAACAACTCCGTTGGAAAGTCAACACTGTACAAAATTTCTATCACAAATCTGGCCACCTACTGGCTTAAGGCCATTGGCCTGAAAACATAAATTATGGAGGAAGTTCGCGCTAAAAGAGACAAACCGAGGCCACGGACAAACCACTCCCGGCAATTTAGAAAAATTGAGGAAAGTAACGAAAAATCGCTTACTACTGAGAGAGAGAGAGAGAGAGAGAGAGAGAGAGAGAGAGAGAGAGAGAGAGAGAGAGCAATTTCCGTGCCAACTTTTGTCGCTCCAGATTCAACGCGATATATGAGCTTATTATATCTAGTCATGACGGTTTCCTATAAAAGGTTAATCCGAAAAATGAACCGATTTTTAACTCTACCAACCCCCAATGGGTCAACCAAAAAAATAGAACACTAAAAAAAACAGAATGAAGGTCATATTTGAAACAAGACCATTATCGCCCGCTTGGCCAAGGCGACAACCAATAATAACGAATCATCCAGACTAATTAAAATATTTTACTTTACTAAAGACCATTTTATTTAAATTTAGTTATAATTAGACCACCCAACAAAGGAAACAATGGTGAAATAAATCAAAAAATTCAATTTTTCATTTAAGCCATGTTTGGGGCTATTAAGTAACCTAAGACAGAATAACCCAGTTAAAATCTAATCTTAAACTTTTTTTGACCTGAACCATTTTTCCCTATTTGGGAAAAAACCAAATCTACTCACGGAATTTTCACCCTCCCCTGGCTCTAGCCAAAAGGCGGGGTCGCTTTTAGCCCAGCGAGCTAAGACAATACTAATAATCCCATCAACCTAATACACCACGAAGCCACTTGGAGCCCTTAACGAGAATACCTGACTCAGACGGATCCAAATTGGCAAAACCCAAATCAAGATAAAGTAAGTCAAAAAAATCAATTTTTCCGTTTAGACATGTTTGGGGCTATTAAGTAGCCTAAGACAGAATAACCCGATTAAAATCGAATGTCAAACTTTTTTTACCTGAACCAGTTTTTCCCTATTTTAGGACAATAAATCAAAATCCATTCTCGAAATTTTCCCCCTCGCCCTGGATCAAACCTAAAAGGCGGGGTCGTTTTGGGCTCAGCGAGCTAAAAAAATACTAATAATCCCGCGAACTAATCCGCCCCTAAGTCACTTGGGGCCCTTAACGAAAATACCTGACTCAGCGTAACCAAAGTGGGAAACCCCAGACCAATGTCTTAAAGCCTCCCCAGGCATCTCAACATAAATCAAGTTTTAATCGGACGGATTGGGGAATTTGAACTGACCTAGAAAGATAAACCCAATCCTCTTGCCGTCCATTATAGACACTTGGCTCAGTGTGGCGCCGATGTGGTTGGCCGTAAACTTGTCAGGGTTGAAGCCATTATTACCCGACAAGGCTTTTGGTAACATCGTTTTGGTCTCCAGCGTCAGCGCCGTGAACCATCTTTCCGAACTCCTTGGTGGCGTGGCCTCGGAGCTTTGTTTTAATTAACCACATCCGCGCTATATCTAGCCGAAGTCAAGTAAAGCGGCTTCATTTTCAGATTTAGACAGCCTGGTGGATAAGGCCACCAAAGTCCCTTCAGCGGAAGTAATCACCTGAATCGCGTCGGCTGGAGTGACGTTGGCCAGTTATGATTGGCCTTGCGTCAAAGACGGAAAAAACCATTTGGAGCAAGATTCGGATCATCCAAACTTTCTTCGTCCAAAATACCGGACGGGTTATCAGAGAACCAATGGAATCCAAATCACCAAGAACAAGCGTGTCCGCCTTACAGTCCGAAAAATGAGAATTAACTGAACCATAACTCAACCAACCCCAATGGGTCAACCAAAAACAACCTTAAACTAAAAAAACATAATGAAGGTAACTTTTGAAACAGAACCATCATCGCCCACTTGACCACAGAGACAACCAACAATAACGAATCATCCAGACTAATTAAAGTATTTTACTTTACCAAAGACCACTATATTTCAATTTAGTTTCAATTAGACCACACGGCAAATGACACAATGGTAAAATAAGTCAATAAATTCAATTAATTCCTTTTAGCTCTGTTTGGGGCTATTAAGTAACCTTCAGTAGAATAACCCGGTTAAAATCGATAGTCAAACTTTTTTTTGACCTGACCCATCTTTTTTGATATTTGGGCCAAAAAATCAAAATCTACTCTCGTAATTTTCACCATCGCCCTGGATCAAGCCAAAAGGTGGGTAGCTTTAAATCAGCGAACTAAGACAATATTAATAGTTCCGCCAAGACCTAATCCGCCCCGAGGTCACTTGGAGCCCTTAACGAGGATACCTGACTCAGGCGTAACCAAAGTGGGAAAACCCAGACTAATGTCATAAGGCCTCCCCAGGAAACTCAATAGAAATCAATTTTTATCGGACGGATTGGGGAATTTGAACTGACCTAGATAGACAAACCCAATCCTCTGGCTGTCAACAATAGACACTTGGCACAGTGTGGCGCCGATGTGGTTGGCCGTAGACTTGTCAGGGTGAAGCCATTTTATTAGCCGACAAGCCTGCTGGTATCGTCGTTTTGGTCTTCATCATTAGTGCCCTGAACTGTCTATTCGGAGTCCTTGGTAGCGTTACCATTCGAAGCTTCGTTCCAATTCGCCACCGCGGTGCTACTCCAGCTGAAACGCGAAGCGGCTCCCAAATCAGCCTCAGACAGCGTGGAGCCTAGAGCCATCAAAGCCGCCTCACCGAAGGCAATCCGCTTAGCCCTGGGGTCGGAGGGTTGTCGCGTACGTATGGCCTCACGTCATCGAAAAAAAATCGGTTTTCACAAGTTCGGAAAGTCCAAAATGACGTCCAAATTATCAGAACCAAGAGAATCCAAATCACCAGGAACCGGCGCGTCTTCCTTACAGTCCTGACCATCCGAGACGCCGGTGATGGGGACGTCTTTTTTGATACCTATGTGAAAACCATTCCTGCCCCCTGACCCATGACGGAACAACTGTCGTTTCGGGGTCAAATCAAAAATAATTATATCAATTATCTCATTTTTCTATTGACTCGCGCCTA
>JAISYP010000032.1 GCA_031269825.1 Deltaproteobacteria bacterium | reverse complement strand
TAACGCTTCACCGCCTCCCTCGCGGGTAATTCAGCCTTGAAAGTCAGACTGAACAGACAGCGCATAGCTCGAGGTTAATGATGGGTCGCTACTCCTTTCACTCTAGGGACTTGTCAATGGCCATAGGGCCATGACTCACCCACGTTCTTGCGCAGTTTGCGCAGTCGCCTCTAAATTTGAATTTTGAAATTTTAGACTTTTCACAAGACCATCAATAATACCATTACGCGCGCCGAATCTAAGTATTAGGCCTATCAAGGTTAATACTCTGTGAGCCGTGTTAATTTTACCACAATTTTCCAAAAGTCTAATTATTAACTCTAATATCATCCGCGACGTAATCTTATCAGAGAAAAGTTGACCAATATGGTTTAATATATGATTTTTAATAGTTATTGTAGTATTTAAAATTGCGCTATGTTGTTTTTTGCTAATAGTCTTTTTAGACCATAGCTGATATTAATCAATATTTCATCTTAGTCGACTCAAAGTCGGCATTTTGAATCCAATCTCTTTGTAAATTTTCGCTTTTTATCCTTGCCTCCACTAGCCTCACCAAAGGATATCTCCCAAGCGACCGTCTAACAACACGGCCGTGAATCATCTTTTTAACCCGCCAATATTTTAGCCCCGAAGGCATAACTTCAATGTATAAACCTAGCCCGTCAAAGACCTGATAAGGCTTTTCTTTAGGCTTTAAACTTTTGATTTTTGAATCTGTCAAAGCGCAGACCTTGGTCATATAATTCTCCTGAGCTAAATTATGCGCCACATACTCAGCGATGTCAAGGGGGCGTTTTGGGTATAAAAGCTAGTTTTGGACAGGTAAGCCTTTGATAACGCTGAATTTTTAGCTCGTTTTGTACAGTATATTGAGTTTTGGTTTGTCCATTTGGTTACCAAATCCAGGCGTCAAACTTCGGTCTACAGCCGCCCCTAGCGGGCCATCTAATTTCGCCTAAAAAGTTAATTATCATAAAAATAGGTCATTTTTGGTGGGCCAAAAAAGCCATAAATCAGCTCTCTGACCCCGGAAACTCTGATTTTACCGTTTTTTCGTTGGCGTCACACAAAAATTTAGTATTTTTGTTTTTTTAACGCTATGTATTTAAATTATAGTTAGCGTTCCCAGATTGTATTTAGGTTGACCAATAGGTAATTAAGCTTTTATCAGGAATAAAAGAATAAACTCTGGAGTGATATATAAATTTTTAGTCTTAAGATTACCATATTCTCAGACAAACTTGTTCTTAACCTAACAACTTAACCTATAATCAGTCAAACAACCCCAAAACCCTGGCCGCCACTTTCTCAGGCGTAAACCCCAACGCGTCAAACAACTTCGCCGCCGGGGCCGAGCGCCCATAATCCTCCACCGAAACCATTTGCCCTTTTGGCCCGAGGTAACGCGCCCAGCCAATGGACAGGGCCGCCTCAACGGCTAAGCGCTTATCAATCTGGGGCGGCAGGACGCTGTCCCGATAAGCTTGATCGCGCTCCTCAAATAACTCCCAGGACGGCAAAGACACCACCCGGATCTTTTTCTGACCCACAAGCAGCTTTTGGGCGGCCAAGGCCAACCCCACTTCCGAGCCGGTGGCCAGGATGATGGCTTCAGGCGTTCCTTCGGAATCCGAAAGGACATAACCACCAAAAGCTGGGCCTGTTCGGATGGCCGGATAATCGTCAGGCCTAAGGACAGGCAGATCCTGGCGAGACAAAATAAAAACCGCTGGCCCAGAGCGTTTTAAAACAACCGGCCAGAGAGCGGCGGTCTCATAAGCGTCCGCTGGCCTAATAACCGTCACCCGGGGCAGAATTCGCAAGGCGGCCAACTGTTCCACCGGTTGGTGGGTGGGGCCATCCTCGCCCACCCCAACGCTATCGTGCGTATAAATGTGGATCACCTTTAGACCCATCAAAGCGGCCATACGCAAAGAAGGACGGGCGAAGTCCGCGAAAGACAGGAAAGTTGACCCATAGGGCAAAATCCCTTGATAAAGAGCCAAACCATTAACAATGGCCCCCATGGCGTGTTCCCTGACCCCAAAATGGATGTTGCGCCCACTGGGGGTCAGAGGCAGAAAAGAACCCAGCCCTTCTAGAATAGTCTTGTTGGAAGGGCCTAGATCCGCGCTTCCTCCCACCAGTTCTGGCAGTTTCTGGGCCAGATCGTTTAAAATCAAGCTTGAGGCGGCGCGGGTGGACAAATCTTTTTGGGGAAAATTTTTCGCTTCCCCCAGCTCCGGTAACTCCGCGGCTAGGCGCCGGTTTAATTCCGCGCTCTCTTCGGGATAATCAATCCGATATTGGGCGAGCGTCGCCTCCCAGGCCAAGCGCTCCGGAACGTAGGTTTGGGAGCGCTGGTGGAAATTTTTAGCCACGCGCTCATCCACAAAAAAAGGCGCCTGATCGCCATAACCATAAAATTGTCTGGTTTTGGCTAAAGCCTCAGCCCCCAGAGGTTCCCCATGGGCCTTAGGGGTATCGGCTTTGGGGCTACCAGCCCCTAAAACAGTGCGGCACATGATTAAAGAGGGTTTTTCCAGATTACGTTGGGCGTTTTCCAAGGCCAGATGAACGCTTAACAGATCCTCGCCGTCAGCCACCACGATGACTTGCCAACCATAGGCCAGAAAACGGCCCCGGACATCCTCGGTGAAAGCCAGATCCGTGCTCCCCTCAATGGTCATGTGGTTGTCGTCGTAGAGGTAGATAAGTTTGCCCAAAGCCTGGACGCCAGCCAAGGAAGCCGCCTCCGCCGCCACGCCTTCCATCAGATCCCCATCGGAAACCAGGCCATAAGTAAAATGGTTAAACAAGGGAAAGCCAGGTTTATTGAAGCGGGTTCCCATCATCCGCTCCCCCATGGCCAAGCCCACGCCCATGGCCAAGCCATGGCCCAAAGGCCCCGTGGAAACCTCCACCCCAGGGGTGACGTCTTTTTCCGGGTGTCCTGGCGTCAGGCTCCCCCATTGACGAAAGTTTTTTAAATCATCAATCGTTAGCCCATAGCCGCAAAGATGTAATAAAGCGTACAAAAGAGCGGAACCATGACCAGGGGACAACACAAACCGATCCCGGTTGAGCCAATGGGGGACAAGAGGGTCGCGTTTTAAGAACCGAGTCCAAAGGACATACAATAGCGGCGCGGCCCCCAAAGGCAACCCCGGGTGGCCGCTTTGGGCGGTTTCCACCATGTCAACGGCCAAAAGCCTTAAGGTATCGACTGAAGCCCGATCCTTGCGGTTGTAGACCGAGGTGGACATACTACTCTCCTTGAAAAACTGGCTCCCTGTTCGCCAATAAAGTCAGAGTCAACGAAAAAGGACAAAACCAAAAAAATGAAACGACCTAAAACAATCATCAAAATGGCCGTAAAATCACCCCGCGGCGAGCTGTTTTTCCTAACCGCGTTATTTTTCCTTAAACAAGCTTTATTTCCTAAGCGCGCTTTCTTTTAGCCAGAAAAGTTTGATTAAATAAAAATAATTATTGAAAAATAATTATTGAACATAGGCCAATTTAGGGAATAAGGGCCATCTTAGGAACCCGCTCAAAAAAACCTTAAACCAAACTAAAAAAAAGCTCGTTAAAAACGCCTAAGTCAACTAAACGCGCGCAAACCATAAAATCATACGGCGCGAGCAATAACCAAGAGCCAATAACGCGGCTCGCTAGGCTTTGATCACCGTCGGCCCACTCTGAAAAACTCCCCGCGTGTCAATCAATAACGAAGAATTCTTCAAAATCAGATCATGATTAAAGCCGTCATGATCCGTCAAAAGAACCACCGCGTCCTGGGCGGCCAAGGTCTCAGAGGTTAGCGGCGTGGATTTAAGCTCAAAATTGAAACGCCGGGTACGGGGCAAAACTGGAATATGGGGATCGCTGTATTCCACCCGAGCCCCAGCCTCGGTTAGGATACGTAAAATCTCTAGCGACGGCGACTCTCGCATATCCTCGACATTTTTCTTGTAGGCCATGCCCAACAAAAGAATCTTGGAGCCCTTCAACGGTTTCGCCTTTTGATTAAGACCGTTGGTTAGCTTATCAATTACGTAATTGGGCATTTGGCAATTGACGTCCCCAGCCAGCTCGATGAAACGCGTGTGATGGCCGTAAGCCCTGGCTTTCCAAGTTAAGTAGAAAGGATCTATGGGGATACAATGGCCACCCAAGCCTGGGCCAGGATAAAAGGGCGTAAAACCAAAAGGTTTGGTGGCCGCGGCCCGGATTACCTCATGGATGTCTAGCCCCATGCTATCGGCGACCACCTTGAGCTCATTGACCAGGCCAATGTTAACGGCGCGATAAATATTTTCCAAAAGTTTGGTCAACTCCGCCGCCTGGGTGGAACTAACGGTCACCACTTTTTCCATAACCTGGCCGTAAAGCTCCCGGCCCACACGAGCGCAAGTGGGCGTAGTGCCGCCCAGAACTTTTGGGATGGTACGCGTGGTAAAATCTGGGTTAGCCGGATCCTCCCTTTCTGGGGAATAAACCAGAAAAAAATCACGCCCAATGGTTAAGCCCCTCGCCTCAATGGGTGGCCGCAAAACCTCGTCCGTGGTGCCAGGGTAAGTGGTGCTCTCTAAAGAAAGTAGTTGGCCAGCCCTTAAATGGGGCAAAAGCTCTCGCAAGGTGCCCTCGACATACGACAGATCCGGTTCCCGGTGCTTGGTGAGCGGCGTGGGCACACAGATCAAAATGGCGTCAGCCTCCTGGGCCAAGGAAAAATCCGTGGCCGCCGAGAAAAGGCTCGCCGCCTCTTTTAAACGCGAGGATTTGATATGCCCGATGTAGGACTCTCGGTGAGAAATCTTTTTGACCTTTTCCGCGTCAATGTCCAAGCCTAATACTTGAAATCCGCTCTCCGCGAAAGACAGGGCCAACGGCAACCCCACATAGCCCAACCCCACGATGGACACCACGGCTTTAAGATCCGAGATTTTCTTTAGTAACTTGATTTCGTGATCAGACATTTTTCGCCCCCAATTCTAGGCCCTGGTTGACCAAAGAGCTAATCATTATCAAAGTTTCCTCATCCAGGTAAGGATGCATCGGCAAACTCAAAACCTCGCGAGCCGCCTTCTCCGTCTCTGGAAAAACCCCGGCCGGTATTGAGCCAGCTAGCCCCTTAAAAAAGGGTTGTTGATGCAGTCCTAAAGGGTAGTAGATATTAGCCGGGACGCCCGCGTCTTTTAAATATTGGATCAACCCCGCCCGAAGTTCCGCGGGAACCCGGATGGTGTACTGGGCCCAAGCCGAATAATAGCCTTCGGGAACAGTCGGTTTTAGCGCCTCGTCCGACAAAAGTCGCTGGTAACCTCGCGCGACTTTTTGACGGGCTTTTAACTCTTCGGCGAAAACGGCCAGCTTTTCCAGAAGAATAGCCGCTTGTAAGGTGTCTAGACGGGAATTCATTCCTAAACGAACATGCTCATATTTATTCTGACCTTGCCCATGCCCGCGGATACTCCGAATAACTTCGGCCAATTCTGGATCCCGAACCAGAACCGCCCCGCCATCCCCGTAACAACCTAAAGGTTTGGCCGGGAAAAAGCTGGTCGCCGCCACCACGGAGAAGGTTCCCGCCTTTTGGCCACGCCGTTCCCCACCAAATCCCTGGGCCGCGTCCTCTAAAACCAACAGATCGTATTTTTGGGCCACGCGGTTGATGGCCGCGAAATCGGCTGGGAGACCAAAAAGATCCACGGGGATAATAACTTTTGGTTTTAAGCGCCCCTCTTTGAGGACTAACTCGATTTGTCGCTCCAAATCCACCGGGGAAAGGTTGTAAGTCGTGGGATCGATGTCCACGAAGACCGGCGTCGCTCCCCGTAAAACCACCACCTCGGCGGTCGCGATGAAAGTGAAACTGGGACAAAAAACGGCGTCCCCCGGGCCCACGCCCCAAGCCAGGAGCGGCAGAGTTAAGGCGTCGGTGCCGTTGGCGCAAGCTATGACTTCCCCCGCGCCCACATAAGAAGCCAAGGCCTTTTCCAATTCAGCCACTTCCGGGCCGCCAACGAACTGGGCGCTGGAAGCCACTTTCAAAAGGGCCTTTTCCATTTGGGGTTGTAAAGCCAAATATTGTTTCTTCAGATCAATAAACGGCGTCTGGCGCATCAACGCTCCTTTATTCCAGGGATTTTAAGCCTTGTTCGGTTTCCCGGTAAGCTAACCCACAAATCCGGCATTTAAGATCCTCGCCCAGCTTTTCGCCGCAACGACAAATCCAACCCGTTCGCCGGGCCGGCACCCCCATCATCAGAGCGTGAGGCGGAACATCGGTGGTCACCACGGCCCCAGCCCCAATAAAACAATATTCACCTAAAACGTGGCCACAAACGATGGTGGCGTTAGCCCCAATGGTGGCCCCGGTTTTAACCAACGTGGGCCGAGTCTCGCTCATCCGGCGGATAAAAGCCCGAGGGTTAAAAACATTGGTGAACACGATACTGGGACCGCAGAAAACATCGTCCTCCAGCTCCACGCCCTCATAAATGGAGACGTTATTTTGGATCTTACAACCACGCCCCACCTTGACCCGCGGCCCAATGACCACGTTCTGGCCAATGTTGCAATCCGCGCCAATCAAAGAGCCCTGGAGAATATGGGAAAAATGCCAGATCCGAACCCCAGCGCCAACAACCGCGTCCGTGTCGATGACGGCCGTCGGATGGGCCGTGTAACCAGCCCCAGGCTCGATCTTCTTGGACAAAAAATCACCCACTGGATCGTCCAGTTTCATCTGTTGGGGTCGAGCTTCCTCCAAAGAGCGATCCATGGCCGTTAAAACGCCCAGAACCTGTAAACCTTCCAAACCACTAGAGTCAGTGGGTGGGATTCGGGTATCAATGGCCGCTAGAAAGGCTAAACACTGCTCCTTCAACGGCTCTTTTTGGTCGATTTGGATTTTTTCAGGCTCAGCCTTTTCCACTTCCGGCTCTAACCCACGCCAGCGTAAGCGATAAGTATAGAGGATCAGCTTATCCGACCAAGGAGCCGAATCCTCAAAAACGGCCATCTTATCCAAGCCCACCAACACCAGGCGTTGCTCTTTAAATGGATTGAGCCAAGACACGGAAATATGGGCCTTAACTCCCATGGGAAAAACCAGATCCGCGTCCGCCACGTCCTGCGCGCCAGGCGTCAAGTAACTACCCCCAAAAGCCTGAACCGAGACGGGCAAAGAGCCTAATAAGTTCATGATCAGGCTAATGTCGTGGGGAGCCAAATCCCACAAAGCCTTGCCCTCGCGCCTAATCCGGCCAAAATTTAAACGCCTGGAGTAAACGTGACAAATCCGGCCCAGATCGCCGGAGTTAATGATCTCTTTAAGACGGATGACGGCCGGATGGCGATTCAATATGTGGTCAACCATCAAAATGGCCTGTTTTCGCTCGGCCAAGCGAACCATCTGGCGACCATCCTCTAGATTTAAAGCCAGAGGTTTTTCCACCAAGACGTCTTTGCCCGCGTTCAAGGCCAAGATAGTCTGCTCGGCGTGCAGGCGGGGCGGAGTGGCCAGAACCACGCCTCGGATCTCAGGATCATTTAACGCCGCCTCTAGATTTTCCGCGCCCTTAAGCCCCGGAAACTCTTGACAAATCCTAGTCAGGTTGTCCTGGTTAGACTCAACCACCAGTTTAAGAGCCCCGAGCTGATAAAAAACGCGCACTAAATTCCGCCCCCAATAACCGGCGCCAATTACGGCCACCTGAGGTCGGCGCGATATTTCCGTCATAAAGACCACCTAAGGCTATCCCACGACCAAGGCCGGGGAGGAAAAGAGCCGAACGCTTAAGCCGTCGCCCACGCCTGGGAGCGACCCACGCCGAAACTCAGCGCGAAAAAAGCCCTAAAGGTCTTTCGGGGTCAATGGCCGCCCCAAAAACAATTTTGGGCTGTCAAAAAAACAAAGCTCCTAACAATATTAAGCGCCTAAAGCCGACAAAGCCGAATCGGGATCGGGATAAAGCTGAAAACTTTCCACTAGATCCAAAACCTCCAAAACCCGATAAAAATCTGGCTGTCGCTCCTGATCGAGAACCAAAGCCAGACCTTCGCCATAAACTTGCCCCAAATTGGTCAATAACTCCAACTCCGGGGAAGACAATTGGCTTAAATTAGTCAAATCCAAAGCCAGACTCGTCTGACCATTTTGGATGGCGGTTTGACAATTGGCCAGAAAAGCCCTCCCCCCAGAGGCGAGCTGACCATTGGCTAAGGTCACTAACTGGCCGAGGGAGATGGGAGCGGAATCTGGATCATCTATCTGATTTATTGACGGATCTATTGAAGTTGTAGGAGCCAGTGAAGTTGTCGGAGTCGCGGTAGTCGGAGCCAATAAATCTCGTGGGTCTGGTTGGCCTAATTGGTTAGACGATGGAGCCACTTCCGTCAGACTAGCCACCGCCGCCTGACTTGACTCTAAGGCCAATTCAGTCTCTTTCAAGGCCTCGCTTAAGGCTGGCAACCATTCAACCGCGTCGTTTTCCCCATTCTCCAACCGGCCCATGATGACCTCAGCCGTGTCGAGAACCTGAAAAAGTTCCTCAATGACGGAAGGCGGGCAGAGACATCCGATCTCCCGAACAGTCTGGAGCAGAGTTTCGGAGGCGTGTAAAAGATTATATAGATTCCGTAGATTAAGAAAGCCGGAGTTACCCTTAATGGAGTGAAGGGTGCCCATCAAGGCGTTTAAATCGGCCAGGGATTGAGGCGCTTTTTCGAGGGCCAAAAGCTGCGCCCCAGCGTTGACTAAGTGTTCCCGTGAATCAAAGATGAATTCTTCCAATATGTCGTTACTCATAAAATCGCTACCCAATATTCACGGTTATCCCAGTTCCTAGGATCCAATCTCCCAAATTATAGCACATTCTCAAGCGTGTTTTGGAAAATTTCGCCTGACCAAAGAATGGGCTTCGGCGAGGATTCAAGCCATGACCAAAGCGAACCTAAGGGGATTGGTCACGAAAAAAACAAACTATTTAATAAAAACTTTATCTAGATAAAATAAGAACTAGTTATAGCAATTTAAAAACATTAAAGCCAATATCATAAACAAAAAAATAAGGCATTACTGGCTAAATAATAATAAAAATCTTAATTCAATTGATATAATTCATATACCATAAAATTAAGCGATTAATAATAAATTTTTAGGCTTATTTATACTTTTTATCCTCCATCTAAGTCTCCACTTGACCAGATATTTAACCGTCGTTAAAACCCAGGCGGCCAAAAACTGGCCCCACCGCCAACCAAATCCTAAAAGGTCGGTGGAAAGTTCTTTAAATAACGTAATCCCAGAATTCTTCCTGTAAGGCTTCGGGAGCGACTTCGGTCTTGTGATCGGCTATAAAGTGAAGCTCGGTGTTTTTGACGCTGACCTTAGTCTTTTCTGGGATGCTTTTGGTGATGAAAGCGTTGGAGCCAATCACCACGCCCTCGCCCACCACCGTGGCCCCGCCCAGGATAGAGGCCCCAGCGTAAATGGTCACGTGGTTTTCAATGGTCGGATGGCGTTTGACCCCATCCAGCAAATGGCCACCACGGGTCGATAAGGCCCCCAAAGTCACGCCCTGATAGATTTTAACGTAGTCGCCAATAACCGTGGTCTCGCCAATGACAATGCCAGTGCCGTGGTCAATAAAAAAATGGTGACCAATAACCGCCCCGGGGTGGATGTCAATGCCGGTTAGGCTATGAGCGTGTTCGGTCATCATCCGCGGAATCAGGGGAACGTTCAAAAGTCGCAGCTCATGGGCCAGGCGGTTGATGGTGATGGCCAAAAGACCTGGATAGGAAAGAATAATCTCATCGCTATTGTAGGCCGCCGGATCGCCCTCATAGGCCGCGTCAACGTCGGTGGCCAAAACGTTCCGGACAGTCGGGAGTCGCTCTAGGAAGCTATGGGTGATCTTGGCCGCGTCCTCAGCCAAAATATCCTGGCCCGACTTCTCGGAACGCAGGGCCTTAAGGATCTGTTTTTGAAGCTTGTGGTAGACCTCCTCCACCAGCTCGCCCACGTTATAGACCAGGTAATCGTCCCGTAAAGGTTTGGGGGCGAAAAAGCCCGGAAAGACCAGCCGCTTCAACTTGTCTATGATGTCAATAATTGATTGCTTGTTGATCTGGTTGGTGTCCTCAACCTTGATCATTGTCTTATGTTCCTCATAGTTAGCCAATATGGCTTTCACCAAGGACTCGATTTTTCTGGGTTCGCCAGCCATCATCGTCTCCTTCAAGGTTTTACCCTCCAGGTTGAACTCACCTGAATGAGGAAAACAACTTAGAGTCACAAATAACAAGAGCGAAAAAACACTGATATAAATGTCTTTCCGCCTTCAGTCAAGTCTGATCAGCGACATAATTAGTCAAAAGATAAAAATTAGCTTTAACATTATCCAAAAATAAAATACTGGCCTCCATTTGCCTTGGATAGTTGTTTAATTTAGGATCCAAAACCAAGTATTTTCAATAAATTAACTTGTGATCAAATTAAACTTAATTTTAATAAGTTAATATATAAAGATCAAAACAAAACTAAAAGCTGACTTTAAAAAATCTTTAGAATAAAATTAACAAATTTAAACTATCTTGATTCCAGGTCAAGCCCCCCAGCCTAGCCAGGCGAAAGTTGAATAATATTACCATTTTTACTGTCTAATAGCAAAAGACCTGTCGCGCCTCGCGCCAGGCGAATGGTTAAAAAAAATTCACGTAGAACCAATTTTTTGATGGCTTCGCGAAAACCTTAGTTTAAGGAAAATCGTCAAGTAAAAGAGTATTAATTTCAATAATTTATAAATTTTGATTCTTGAATTATGGACTTTTCGCGAGACCATCAATTTTTTGGCCTGGTTGTTTTTTAAGATGACTCGCCCAAAAAGCCTGGAGCTATAACCGGCGTTTCACCCACTCCCCTATTTTTTTCAGGAAGGGACGCCTTCCCTCAAAAATAATTAGGCCTCCAGCCACCCGGTCAAGCCTTTGAGGCGCGAAGAGGCTGTCATAATATCTTTATATTGAATTGACAGCCATAAAAACATGATTTATAAATAAAATATTAGAGATGAATTGATGAGATCTTGAGTGATTTTTAACTGAATGTAATTTATTACGAGTTATAATATATAAAAGATTTAACAATATAATTTATATTATTTTATACAACAATAATTTAAAATAAAGAATATAATAGATCAATGAAACTATAAAAATTTTTATTTATGATTATAGCTATCTTTATAGACAAATTATTATAGTCATATTAAAAATTAAAATTTGAAATTCAATAATAAACAACATTTATAAATAAATTTTTAGTTTATTATTTTTCAATTATATACTAAATTAAATAAAAATTAGATACGTAATTCACTGTTGAAAGTACGGTATCAACCCGAATCATTTCTTCTTTAACGCCGTTACCAGCGCCGCCAGCGCGCGAGGGTCTCAAAATTACGCTTCGGCGTAAAACCCTAGCCAATCTCGCGTTTCGCGCCTTCGATGGTCTGTTTCGCTCCATCACAGTTCCTCGCGCTCATCTTCCACCCAACCTTTTCTCGGTCTAGCGCGCGCTTCCCAGACGGTTCCCTACCTAACGTCGGACTTCGAAGCTATTCGTCTCTAAATTTCTCCGGCCGCGTGTCATCCCGGAAGATTCTTCTCACTTAAACGTCTTACCTTTTGAACACTACATCATCAAGCGCCCAACGCCGCTCTAACATGACCACCGGTCAGTTCATTATAAGACCAGTAGGAGCGCGCGGTTTAACCAGCTAACGGTCGAAGTTTCAGCTATCAACGACCGCGATTGGATCGCCCTCTAAAATTCACAACAATTACGCGCGCTCGTCATGACACAAGGCTGAGTCAGGTTCGTCCGCCACGGCGAGTCTTTCGCCTCTTGTCGTTCCCCAGCCCGCCTCACGACGACGTGGTTATTTTTTGATTACGGGTCATTACCACCTCCAGAAGCGGACTTACGCCGCTTTGACCAGACAACCAGCTGGTCGCGCGGATATACTGGACGCGTATAATGGCATAGATTAAAAAAATGAAAAATATCGTAACCTCTTTATTAATTTCCAAAAACGCCTTATGGAAACCAGTTCCAGATCATTGCCTCTCGCCAGCCAGCGTAAAAAACTTCAGCGTTTTTTTGGCTCTTAAATTAGAAGTTGAATCCCACGCCCAGGGCGGCGTTGTGACTCAAATAACCTCTGGCCGCGTCTAACTCGTAGTTGACGAAAGCGTCCCAGAAATCGTTGATCTCGACCTTTACCCCAACCCCAGCTTGGAAACTCTCACTGGCCGGTTTAACGCCAGTGACTGTCCATCGGTCAGGGTCACCGTTGACTTGCCTCACGGTCAATTTATTGTCAGGTTTTTTGGCCGCCCATGTCCCGCCTAAACGGATCTCTGGGATAATTTTAGTCGATCCGGCCATGAAAGCTCCATTTAATCGCAACACAAACGGAATCTCCACAAGTCTAATTGATTTTTTGTCAAACGCGTTGACATAAACTACGGGAGTTCCATGAACCGACTCCGCCCAGATGTCTTGGCGAGCGGTTATATAACTTAGACCCACGGTTGGGGTAAGTTTAACCGCCCCCAAATCAAAGATCTTACCAACTCTGGCCCCAATCCGCCAAGTGTTTATAGCAAAATCGCCCTTCTTCCAACCTCCGTTAACGCCGATATTTTTAGCTTTGTTTTTCGAATGGGCGTAAGCGACGTTAGCGTCAAAGAATAGGCCATTGTTTATTTGATAAGAGCCATAAACCCCCAAACCGGCCGTGTCCGAGTCAATGGTTGTCCAACCATTATTACTACCAATCTGGCCAACGGAAAAAGAAGTCGTTAGACCAAAACGTAGGCCCGGAACCCCTTCGGCCCGACGATCATAGCCAAGACTAAACCCAGCGCTATGGAAATCATAACCGTAGTGACCAGCCTGGTTCTTCTGGCGAGCCCATGAGCCATGCCCTCCAACCCAAATCCGATTGAGCGCGTCCTCAGACCCCGCGGCCGGGGGACCGGCGGCGTTATTGTCTTCATGGATCCGATCCAGACGTTTATAGACCACGCCCTGGAATTGGTTAACCGTGTCCACGATGGCGATGTTAACGCCCAACATGGTTTCGCCAGAGCTTTGCTTCATAAACCTTTTGAGGATACCCATATTTTCGCTATCCTCAGCCAGTTTAACGGCCGAGTAGAACGCGTCGACTGTCCCCTGATCATTAACCGCGTTTACAACATTTTTATCATTTTCAGTAGGAGTATATATGGTTTGATTTTCTAAATATTCAATAGTTTCATCAGAAGTCCTTAAATATAAATATATCTTATCAGGAACAGTGTCAATAACCTTAATGTACGATGGCGCCTGAAAATTCTCAGCGGAAAGTTCAAGAGCTCCAATGGTTGTAGCGGTAATAATAGGCAAATCTGGATCAATTTTATTATTATTAGATAGAGCTAATTTGATTGGCTCTTTTCCGGTTAACTTAATTTGATCGGTGGCGGTAAGAGAGCCTTGGTCGATTCCGTCATAATCAAACATTATGGTGGAGTTTGAGGCAAATGTCACTTTTCCCTCAACGTCCAAATCATGAACGCCCAGATCCAACCCCCCCGCTAGGCCTAAACCAGTAGTCTTTAGACTAGCCGAGCCAGCGAGTTTAAGGAAGCTATTCTGGGTGATATTCAAAGACTTGGTCAAAGTTAAAGCCGCCCCAGCTCCTAACTCCAGCCGAGAATTGGTGGCCACGACATCAAAAGAAGTGTCTACGCTCTGAGTGGCGCCGAAGTAGTGCTTTCCACCATTAAGAGACAATTTTTGGGTTTTGACATCGCCTTGATAATAGTTAACGGATGATCCGTTTATGGTAATGTTGTTCGCCGAATTAGTCATGAGGTCGTGAAACGTATTCACGCCCCCGGCGATAACCATGTCGCCGCTGTCCGAGGCGAGGTCAGCCAAAAAGATGTTTTTGTCGCCACCGGTGATGGCAATATCGCCATTAACGTCAACTTTCGAGTTAAAGACGCTGGTTTTACCGCCGGTGATATTCAGTTTGCCAACATTAGTTGATTGGGTGATGGCGTTCGAGCCATCCACGATTAAGAGCTCGCCACTGGCGTTAACTGAGCCCTTGACCAGGTTCTTCCGAGGGCCACTAGCAAAAATCAAGTTATTATCAAGCCCATCTTTATTGCCCCCAATAAGATTTCCACCAATTTCGGCTCCCGCCAAGGTCACGGTATTGTTGGAGGTAAAATGTCCGCTAGAGGTCGTATTGGAATAGCCGCCATAAACGTCGCCCGCGACGCTGACATTACTCAGAGTCACCGTGTTGTTGTCCGCTAACGAGCTATTTGAGAAACCGCCAATCACGCTTTCTATATCTTTTATCGTGTCGCTTATAACTACCGTATTGTTGATCGCTTGGCCTTTGGAAGCCCGACCGCCGGTAATATTACCGGTTACATTTCCCCCGGTGACCTCAACCCGGTTAAATGAAACATTCACCATCGAGTTATCTTTCGCGTACCCACCGAAAATATTAACCGCGTCAGTTCCATCTAAACTAACCTTGTTGTCCCTGACCACGAATGTATCACCACTAGAACTCTCAAAATCCTCACTAAATCCATGATAAGCGCCATAAATCACGCCTGTTACATTACCATCACAGACATCGACGCTATTGTTAGTTACGACGCCGCTCCTAACTTCACTACCAGAGATATTCTCAGCGGTTGAATTTATTAATTTCACAATATTGCCAGTGGAATTTCCAGTAAATTTTGTTTGACTACCAGTGACAATATAAGTGATGGTTGAATTTTGAATGATGACGCTGTTACCAGTTGAATTTCCATTATCTATCATACTACCACTGACAAGACTTGTTTTTGAATTTTGAATTGTCACGCTGTTACCAATTGAAGTTCCATTACCTTCTATTTCACTACCAGAGACAGCGATAACGCTTGAATTATCAATTACTACGCTGTTAGCGCTGGCGTTTCCAGATTTTTTAATAAATCCACCCAATACGGTATCAACACTGGCGCTAGTTCCGTTGACAATTACTTTATTATATCGAACGGTTCCATCGATAGTTTCGCCACCAATTAAATATCCACTAGTTGATTGTCCATCGATCGCGCCATTAAAAAAACGCGCCTCATTCCCTTCCACATAACCACTGGTTGAATAGCCGCCTACCACTTTTCCACCTATTTTTTGTAAACCATTTATGTAGATTCCAACTCCATTAGTTGTATTGATCATAACTTTGTTATTGGTGGCGTTGAATGTTCCGTTTCCATAACCGCCATAAACATTGCCTGTAATGTTGGCTAAGTCTTTCAAAATCACGGTGTTATTATCTGAGTTAGAGCTGTAATTTAGGCCACCAGCGATGAAAATGGCGACGGTGTCAGCGACGGCGACCGAGCCATTGATCACCACTGTGTTATCGCTTGGAATAGATCCTCCAGTCACGGAATCGTTTGGCGTGAGGATTTTAACAATAAAGTTTTCATCGTTTTTTATATCATTAGTTGTGACCTGTTGGCCATTGATAGTGACATTTTTAATTTCACTTGCCGCCGCCTGAGCCACACGCTCCCTACTCCAGCCCAGTGTCAAAACCACATTGAGAATCAAAACTAACCGAACTAACTCCAATAGGCCATATTCATTTTTACGCGCGCGTCTATTTATAATAGTCATTTTATTACCATCGCGGATTAAATCGCGGCCAATAGCCACGACCAAACCTTAGTTTACCGAGCGTCACGGTTAGCCCCCACAGGCTCCCGAGTTCTATTCCAACAGTCGGCGAAGACGTTTTACGCCCACTCTAGGCTTTCATGGGGTGAAGGGTTAGTGACGGCTGTAACGATAAGACCCCATCCAAAGCTCATAAATTTGGACTTCCCTAAAGGAGCCGAAAAACTGGTTTCTCCGGATCTTAGACCGATTTTTGATCACTGAAGTTACCGTAATACAAAGTAAAATAGACCGCGGCCAGAAGGCTTCATGGAAGGAGCCTTATGAAAAACGATAAAAATTTCGCCCTCAAGCCAAAGCTAAAACTTCAGAGTTGGCGTTCCACGACCACTGGAGCGAAACTACCAAAACCGGTCAATAACGACCGATTTTGGAGCGCCAACCGAAGTGGAGTTTCCTCCCTTCAAAACGGGTTTATCTTGTGTGGTCTTAACCAACCAATCGGGATTCCACCGGTCGCTTTCCATCAACAGAGTCGAGCAGGCGTTCATATTAGGCGATAATATAAGGCGATAATATAAGGCGATTATGTCGATTAGCTAATTAAACCGTAATTTATGGAATATCTTTAGTCTTTTTTAGTAGATCCAGTCATTTTCCATAACTAGTGAAGTCACCGACGCGCCGCTTGGCTACCCGACCACGACCGAGCGCGGAAGTTGGTCATGGGGATCATGGGGCCTATCTCCCAATCCCAAGATAATTCTGGACGGTTCTCCCGACCCGCGGTATCAATATTCTTCCATCTCGCTCTTCCATCTCGCCCTTCCATCTCGCCCTCCAACCGACCGACCGAAACCTTTAAAAAATTTAGGAACTTGTCTTATAGCCCCAAATTAATGATAATGAAACTTAGATTCATTATCAATATATCTCTTAAATTTTTGGCTGTCAAGTTTTCTCGCCCTTGATAACGACCTAACGCGGTCTTAACTCCAACGTTGATCCGTCTCTGGCTTCACCACCATTACGCCCGCTCGTGGCGATCCAAGGCCAAATCAGGTTCGTCTCCCACGAACCGCTCGCGCGCCTCTGGTCGCTCCCCACCGCGTCTCACGATGACGTGGCGCGCTCGGTTACCGAGTCGCTGACCAAACCCTAGGGCGAACTTACCCTACTGACATGACGCCTTTATGAGCGCGCGTTACTCTAAATGTCCTGAGAGATCCTCCAGGACGGACGCCTAAGGGGCTCTCTTCGCCTAGGATTGTCGCCCATGACCGCCTCGCCCCTTTAAAGCTAGGCCCTTTTTTCCCAGACGCGCTCTCCGTTTAGACCTTTGAAAACAACCAAAACCACCGCCCCGCCAGTTCCCAATACCCCAGAATTTGACCTTAAGAGCGATTTTCGGGAAAATCATTTTGAGGATCCCCCTCCAGCCTCACGGAAAGTATCCCCACCACGCCGATATTGTCCAAAAGGCTCAACTATTTAGCCATTTTCGCGGAACCAGACGTTCGCCCCTTCGGCCGACGTTGGCCGTTTCCGGCTTATAGGCGACCATGACCACCATTTATCCACCAAGCGTTCCCCACTCGCTTGACGCTAGCCCCCTTAAGGCGAACTGATCATGATTCCCCCCCAGGATCTAGCCGTCCTCAAACCACCTCTGTGGAACGCGACCTTTTTAACCTACGTGTTAATCAACCTATGTATTTTCATGGGTTTTGACATGCTTCTGCCGACCTTATCTCTCTATTTGGTGGCCCAGGGTTGTCCGAAGGAAATTATCGGAATCATCTTCGCCTGCTTCGCTGTCTCCGCGGTGTCTAGCCGTCTAGTGGCTAGTCGCCTTAGCCAGTTCCTGGGGCCATTAAGGGTTCTAAAATTAGGTCTTCTCTTCTGTGGGCTCGGGGCGATTTTGTTTTTCGCCATGCCTCAGGCGATCAGTTACGCTTTGGCGCGCTTCCTCTTCGGGGCGGGGTATGGCCTAACCTCCACCTTAATGATCTCCATGGCCGCCCAAACGATCCCGCCTTCCCGCCTAGGCGAGGGACTGGGCTATCTGGGCCTGGGAGCCACGGTGGCCCTGGCCATTGGGCCCATGGTGGGCTTGACTGTGGCCAAAAACTTTGGTTACGTGATCCTCTTTTCCTCAGTGGCGGTCTGTTACCTCTTGGCTATGGGCATTAGCCTAACTCTACCTAAGGTCACTTTGGCCTTTCCCGATAAAAAGCGCGTCGGTTGGCTGGAAACGTTAAAACTACTGAGCCCAGCCCTAAAAACGTCCTTTTTAATTTTTATTTATGGCCTGGCTGTTTGTGGGGTCTCGGCCTATTTAGCCGTTTATTGCGAAGAAAAAAACTTGCCCTCCGCCGCGAGCTTTTTTGTTATCTCCACCATCGGCACCCTCTTCTCGCGAGTCACCAGTGGCCGAGTCTATGACCGATTTGGGCATCGAATGGTTGTCCCCCCGGCGGTAATCCTTGTGGCCGTTTCCATATTCATGGTCTATTTGGCTCAGGCCAGAACCAGTTTTTACGCCGCCGCCATCATCTACGGCCTCGGCGCGGGCTCCCTATTTCCCGCCCTCCAGGCCATGACGCTCGCCTCAACCCCCTTATCCCACCGCACCGGAACCTCGGCCTTGTTCTATAACGCCTTTGACGTGGGCATTGGCTTAGGCGTCACGATCATGGGCTTTTTCGCTGGGTATTACCAATCCTACGCGATGGTTTATCTCCTGTCCTCGGGCTTAATGGCTTTAGCGCTCGTTATTTACGCCTTGTTTTTCGCTTGGCCAATAAAGAAAAAGGCCTAAAGTGTCGAGTATATTTAAACCCTGGCCAGAGCCATCGGAGCTAGCCAAACTTACGGAATTAGCCACGCCCCTGGCTGGCCGAGTTCTCGTCAAAGGCGTAAAAGTCGGCCGCCCAGTTGGCCAGGGACAATTATTGGCTATCAGCCAAAAACCCCGACAAGGGAGCCTTCGGTCGCCTCGAGCCGGGGTCATCAAAGCCTTAAATGGCCGAGAAATCATCTTAACCCCAGGGCCTAATCGCGTGGGCCCAGCGCGAGCTCGGGATTTAAGCGGCCTAGAGGGCGAAGAATTGGCCGAGGCTCTCTTGGATCTGGGTTTAAGCCTGCCCGAAGAACCAGAACCCGGCTCGCCACTCCTCGTCACCGCCCTGGATCCCGACCCCAGCCTTACCTTGGCCCAGGCCTTGTGGTCGGAATGGCCAGCCATCATGAGCCAAGGCCTAGCGGTGGCGGCTCGACTTTACCCTAAGCGCCCTCGTTTATTAGTCTGGCCTAGCTCCCGGCCGGCGCCTAATATAGTAGTGGAGACCTGGCCAACCCAAATCCACAATCGCCCCTTCCCCTGGACCTGGGGCCCCTTTTTAAAAAAAAGCCTCGGTCTCGGTTATGACCGAGCGGCCCGGGGGGTTCTGGATAGCCGGGCCATTTACCTGATGGGCCTAATGGAGCGACGAGGTCGAGCGCCCCATCACTGGCCCCTAGCTATTCAATCCCAGAACTATCTTGTTCCAGCCGGATTGAGCCCCAAGAACATCTTTAAAACCATTAGCCTGGAACCCCAACCCGGGGACTTGGTGGCTCTGGGCGGCTTATGGTTAGGTCGGCCCCTAGCGAACTTAGACGCGGGTCTGGACGCCGAGGTCACGGCTGTCCATCTAATTAGGGCCCGACGTCTAGGGCCCGAGCCCGGCCCTTGTCGCGGCTGCCAGGCTTGCCGAGCGGTTTGCCCATTGGATCTACCCATTGACCGACTGGGCCGGGAGCCTTTAAGCTCCTGGCCCAGTCTATCCAACGCGACCAAAGCGTCGCTAGCCCTCTGCCCAGACTGTGGCCAGTGCGCCCTGGCTTGCCCAGCCCATCGGCCGTTACGTTTTTTTAGCTCCTGGATCAAATAAGATGGTCTCGCGAAAAGTCCAAAATTCCAGAATCCTAATTGATAAGCTATTTAAATTAATACTCTTTTACTTGACGATGGCCCTTAATCTAGGGTTTTCCCCAAGCCATATAATAACCCCCATAATTCCATGACCACCAGTCCCCCACCCACCAGACCCAGCCCGCCCCTCTTATCTTTACGACCTGGCCCTTACGCGAACCGCCAAGCCTCCTTCCGGGCTCGCCATCAGGGGCTCATCCTCGCTCTAGCCCCTTTACTCCTCGCCTGGCTCTGGTTAAATCCCGGCCTTTGGTTGCCCATCGCCCTTTTAACGAGCGGGCTATCTTTTTGGGTAGGCCAGCGCTTAAACCCGAAAGAGAAACCAACCTTTCGCGATCTAGATCCCTGGGCCAGCGCCCTGGCCAGTCTCGCCCTGACTGGGCCAGGCCAGATAAGCCAGATGGCTCTCATGGGGCTGGGCGGTTTTTTAGCCGCTTATTGGCCCCAACTGGGTCGGCGACCAGGGTTAGCCGCCATCTTTGGGCTGGCCTTTTTGTCCCCCGCCCCACCCGCGCTAGCTTTCTGGGCTCTTTTGCCCGGAGCCCTCATCTTAGGCTTGACCCGGATCCATCGACCGCGCCTAGCCCTAGCTGGGGTTCTTCTGGCTATAGCGATCGCGCTTTCGGAATTCGGTTGGATCGATGGCCAAAACCTTAGGTTCCTCCCTTTTATCTTAATCCTCACGTTATTGGCCCCTGACCAGCCGTCCTCCGTCCATTGGCTTACGCTTAGCCTAATGGGCTTAGGGCCCATTTTAGGCGGCGGGCCAGGACTAGGGGCGAGCCTTGTTTTATGGGCTTTAACCGCCTGGGTTCCCCGGCGGTTGAGCCGACCAGCTAGCCAATCCCCAATCTCCCCCACGAGCCCCCTCATTAACCCCAGGCGGGAATGGGTGGCTCGGCGACGGTGTCACCGAGAAAAAAACTTCCCCGCCCCTCTGGCCAACGTCGCCCCGGCGACCATACCCTTAAAAACCCAACCTCTGAGCCCCCCCCAGCTCGGCGTCGCCTCCCTGGGTCTCGCCCCGCCGCCCCAAGCCTGCCGCCTGGCTAGCTCAGCTCTGGCTTGTCCAGAAGCTTGCCTGGGGCTGGGAGATTGCGTTTGGGCTTGCCCGGCCCAGGCCATTGAAATGGTGCCCCACCAAGCCCCCATCGTTAAAATTGACCAATGTCTGGGCTGCGGCGAATGCGTCGCCGCCTGCCCCCAGAACCTAATGGTTTTAACGCCCCGGACGGCCCGCGTCCTCATCCCTTGCCGGAGTCTGGCCAAACCCCGGATCTTGGCCAAACTATGCGCCCAGGGTTGTTTGGGTTGTGGTCGTTGCGTTCGGGCCTGTCCGGGTCAAGCCTTAAGTCGCCCAGAACCTGGCCCCCCCGTTATCAACCACTTAAGGTGTCAATTTACCAGCGACTGTCAAATGGCCTGCCAAGCGGCCTGTCCCCGACAAATTCCGCTTCGCCTAACCAACTAAAAGCCCAAAAAAGGTTTTATCGGGAGCGCGAGCTGAGAGAGCGCGCGCTTAAACCTCTTAATAGAGCTTGTGATTAGTCAGATAGCGCTGATTGAGCGGACTAAACGACCAAGAAAAAACGAGCTGATCCAAATCGGTTCCTTTTAGCCCAATAAAATTTTGAAAAAAAACTGAACATTAAATTCCCTATTTATCATAATATATATGTTAATCTAATTATTAATTATTACTTTGAGACATTTTTATGGCAACTAAAAATGCGTAAAATTTCCTAAAAATTAAAAAATCTAATATTTATCAACTGTCACATCCCTTTAAAATCTCTGTAAAAAAGTATTGACAAATAATTTTTATTCATTTAAGCTTAACTTTAGTCTTGTCCAAAAGCTCCCCATTTAGCGCTTCTTGGGGGCTCAAGACAAACTAGCCCTAAATGTTGGGGTGGAATCGTCAAACTTCTTCTTTTCGCCCCAAAGACGCTTTTTTTTCCTTAAAACGATGAACTCCCAAAAGGTCGGTGGCCACTTTTTTGGCCCCCTTTTTTAAAAATAAATCACTTTCCATCTGGTTTTCGCCGAAAGACGCCAACATGTCTGAAGAAAACTACGCCCATGGCCAAGCCAAGGAATCATCCGTCGCGCCCGCTGAGTCTAAAATTAGCGGCGGCCAAGATTTCTACGACCGCTTAATCAAAAGACACCGGGCCCTGGTGGAGGACTACTCCCGCATTGAGGCCCGGATTCGCTCCTTGGAATCACAATTGGAAGAAATTCTGGTTCCCCATTGAGCCGTTAATCCCCTCTATAATCCATATATTATGATCCAGCCATTATTAGGGGCGCGACTAGACGCCTAATTCTCCTGGATCCAAATTAATTTAGGCCTTGAGTCTAAACGGGAAAAATGATACTTTTGGCCCAGTTTTTTTCCCTTGTCCTTAGCCTTGGCCAACTGGCTTAGGCTGGCCAAGCTTTTGGGGGTTACTTAACCCTCGGTTCCCAGTTGACCACGAAACCATTAACATATGAAATATATAATTTTAATTGGCGATGGCATGGGCGACTATCCCTTGGACGCCCTAGGCGGTCAAACCCCCTTGATGGCCGCCCAAACCCCTAACCTGGATCGCCTGGCCAAGATTGGTCGCCTGGGTCGGGTGACCACCACCCCTAAAGGCATGGCCCCAGGCTCGGACGTGGCCATCATGTCGCTTCTGGGTTACAACCCCCAAGGCGTCCTGACCGGCCGAGGCCCCTTGGAGGCCGCGGCCTTGAATGTCCCGGTTCCCCCTGGCTCCCTGGCTTTCCGAGTGAATCTAGTGACCTTGGAACGAGGGGCGACGGTTTACATGCGCGACCACTCGGCCGGGGATATCTCTAACGCCGAGGCCGGGGAACTGATCCAAACCCTAGCCACTCAATTGCCCTTAGGCGCGCGCTCGCTCCATCAGGGCGTCTCCTATCGCCACCTCTTGGTCTGGCCAGACGCTCCCCAGGGTATCGCCTCCATCCCACCCCATGACTATCGCGATAAAGCCATTGATGGCTTTTTAAACGACCTCCAACTGGGGCCGCTAATGGATTTAGTGAAAGCTTCTTGGCCGATCTTGGAGGCGAGTCCGGTTAATCAGAGGCGTCTAGCCCAAGGTTTACCGCCCGCCAACTCCATCTGGTTGTGGGGCCAAGGTCAAGCCCCTAAAATCCGCCCGTACCAAGAACGCTGGGGGTTAACCGGGGGCACGGTCTCGGCCGTGGACATCATCCGGGGCCTGGGGTTGTACGCTGGGCTTAAGCCCTATCTCACGCCCGGGGCCACGGGGCTTCTTAACACTAACTATCAAGGCAAAGCCGAGACCGGGCTACAAGTTCTGAAAAATGGGGATGTCGCGGTTATCCACCTAGAAGCCCCGGACGAGTGCTCACATCAAGGCGATCTGAAGGCTAAAATCCAGGCGATTGAAAATTTTGACCGTCTGATTGTGGGGCCGGTCGTGGAAGGATGTCAGCAATTCGGCGACCACCGAATTTTGGTGGCTTGCGATCATTTCACGCCCATTAGCCTAAAAACCCATTCGGCCGATCCAGTGCCCTTCGCTCTGTATGACTCCCAGAATCCGGCCAACGCCAACGCCGAGGGGTTCTCCGAAAAAAGCGCCCTCGCCACGGGCTTTCTGGTTCAAGATGGCCCGTCCCTTGGTCAACTGCTGTTTGGCCCAGAAAGGAGCGCCTAATGGGAGAGCTATTAGGCCCAGAGGACACCTTTAAAGCGACCACTTGGTACCGGGTTCTGTACGTGGACACCGACTTGATGGGCGTGGTCAACAATGGGCATTATTTTAGGTTTTTCGAGCAAGCCCGAGGGGACTATTTAAGACAACTGGGGTTACCCTACTCGGAAGTGGAGGCCCGGGGAGTGCGCACGCCGCTAACCGAGGCTTGGGCTCATTTTTACGCCTCTTTCCACTATGATGATCTAATCCGGATTGAGGCCTGGATCTCGCAGGTGAAAAGGGCCAGTTTCCGGTTTGACTATCGGCTCCACTTAGGGGACAACCCTGAGGCGCGGGTGGCTGGGCACACCATCCACGCTATTGTCAACGAGGAACTGAAAGTTACCAAAATCCCCAATTGGCTTAACGATTTATTACGACCGCGTCCAGCCAATAGCCAACCCAAATGACCGATCCACAGTCTGAGCTAGCTCGCTACGGGGGCGCGCTAGCTAATAGATTTTTAATAGCTCTATAATAGACCTATAATAGATCTATAAACGCTCTAATTTATAAAAAAAGTCTGTTACGCTGAATTTTGGGCCAGGTCTTTTAAATAAGGCATTATAATTTTGAATATTAATGATATAATTAACATCTACTTTAATTATAAGGTAACACCTTGATAATACGCTGTTTTTTTTAATCCTTGTTCATACGGCTAGCTCCGCGCGCTCCGCGCTACCTGATTCTTCTCAGCTGGCGGCCTACCCTCCCCAGAACAGCCCACTTTCGTGGTCTTCCGCTTTCAGCGTCAGGGAGACGCTTTTTTCCAGGCTAACTGGACAGTTGTTGTTCCGTCCTTTCCAAAATCACCCCGGCGCTATGACGTCCGCTGACTTCTCAAGGCTCAACGGAACGTTGCCGCGCCGTTGACCGACTTAACGGCCCCCTTGAGATCTCCCCGGGTTAAGACGATATTTCCCCCTCATCCACCCGCGGCGTTCGCGCCCCTTAATCCGCGCGGGGTCAGGCTTGGCCTAGCCAGCTGGCCCCTCCAGGACTACCTACGCGCTTTCTCTTCGTCGGGCCGAAGGTTGGCCTCTGATACTTTCAACCCCCACCTCGCGCTGGAAACTTTATCTTTGCGAACAGTTCCCACCGCCCAACCTTTAGTGGCTTCGCACCACCAGGCAATCGCCCCGGCCGGGCGCAGGGAGGAAGGCTGGGTGTGTTACCCCGGCCCTCAACCGTCCAAAACTCAAAAAAAAGTATTAATTTCAATAACTTAATTTAGCTCTAGATAATTGACGAAAATACCTCGTGTTATATGATTCACGGAAAAGCCTGTTTTTTAAAAAAGGGAGTTTTCGCGGAAGCGTCAAGAAATTCACGATCGACGTTAATAAGACTTACAACTATAGCTATAGCATTTATATATATTATTTTATTGATTTACAATCTAAAAGATAGAAGATATTATCAAATATTATTATAAATTATCTTTAAAATTCTAAATTTAATTGATTAATTTTTTTAATAGTAGCAAAATTATTTATATATATAAAATTAAACTGCCAACAGAGTCTGGAAACTGTTCGCGGCGACTCTTTATTTTTCAACCTATTAAACTTGACTAACCGCCCAAAATGTGGCATTATTAACATATTAACTCGTTTAGGCTGGTCTGAATTCTTCCGCTAGCTTTAGACGCGCCACAATAGTCTATTAACCCAGAAACTTCAATAATGGTCGCGCCGACCGAAAGGAACTTGATGATGACCTTGAAAGAATTGCCTTTAGGCAATCAAACCTTCGCGAAAATTCGGGAGGGGAATATATTGTACGTCGACAAGACCGAATACATATATAAACTTATTAAAAGCTCAAAAAGGAACTATTTTCTTTCTAGACCTCGCCGATTTGGCAAAACTCTCCTGCTTAATACCCTCGAAGAACTCTTCTCAGGTAATCGCGAGTCTTTCAAGGGCCTTTTTATTGACCGATCCGATTACGACTTTCCTAAGCTTCCGGTCATTTCTTTGTCTTTGTCTTTGGAAGCGTTTACCCCGGAGCTTC
>JAISYP010000025.1 GCA_031269825.1 Deltaproteobacteria bacterium | reverse complement strand
GCCATCAGTTATAGCCTTTTTACTGCCATGACAGGATGGACAAAATATTCCATACAAAGATGGGTTATCTTTGTCCGATCTAGTTTGATATCTAATAAATCCCTTACCCTGGGTATGTTCCATTAGTTTGACCTGTCTTAAGGATGTAGTCGAGAACAATTTCCGATTTTCATCAAGTTACTCATGAAAAATCATACACCCATTTTAACAAGTTGTCAAGAAAAAAGAATTGTTTTCAAAAAAAAATAACTACTTGAAATTAATAGTCTTTTTTAGGGGTCATTATAAAAACCCAATTTTTTACAAAAATTTACCCTCTCAAAACACTTACGTGAGTAAAAAAAACCGGGAAATAAGGATTAAGGGCGACTCCCAGGCCAGCGCCGGGACGAAGAGCCAAAGTTGGCGGTTTGATGGTGAACAGCTCAGGCAAAGGCGTCAAAACTTTGTTCCTTGATGGCGAAGGCGATAAAGCTGGCGCCTCCAAGGCGTATGGGTTCGATTTTAACGCGGCCAACATTTGATGGACGCCTTTTCGACTGAGCTTAGGGGCTCTCCCACCAAGAATTCGGAGCGAACTAAGCGAAGGCATATGGGAAGAGGTCTGGATATAGTATCATTTATTAAATTTCGATTGTTTTATAAAATAATCAAACAAACTTATGGCTAAATAAGAGGAAATAAAAATCAACTAAAAAAGATAACTAAGATTAAAAGTTAGGCTTGAACCAGAGAGACATTGACCAAGCGTCCATTGGGATCCTTAGATAGCTGAAGTTGGAGACCGTTGGTCAGAGCGACGTAAGAGCCTTTGGAAATAGGCTTGTTGTTGGTCGCGTCAAACAGACTGTCGAGGGTTTGATTGATTAAAATCCACTGTTTTTGGTGAAAGGCGAAGTAGGCCACTGGTTTTTTTTCGTATTCGCTAAGTTTTTCATTGGGGAAGACGTTCCGCATCACGTGCCAGGGGTAAAGGTACTGGTTGTGGTAGATCATGAGGCGGTGGCTATCTGGCCGGAAATTTACGCCATCCCGGCTGGAGTAAAAATCAAAAACCGGTAACTGCCCCTTGAGCTTGGTTCCACAATATGGGCACGCGGGCTTGGTGGAGTTGTCGAAAACGTACCATTTTTTTGGGCATTTTGTGTCCAGACAGGGTTGAATTAGATCCGCGGTTTTAATCAGGGCCTCTTCCCAGTCGTCGGCGCTGGGGCGTTGATTGGGAGAGTGGAGCCCATCAATGAAAGCCTTGTTGAACAGTTCTTTCAAGTAAGGGCCCATAATGGTGTAAGGGAGCTTATTGGTGTCAACCCAGGGCAAAAAATCCTTGTCGTTTTTTTGGATTTTGTAGCGGTTAGAGGTGTCTTGAGAGTTTTCGATAAAAAGGGCTTTCTCGCCCATTTCCAGAGCTTCTTGAATCTCGGTGTCCTGGCTGTGAACCTTGGAGCCTCGCAGAGGATGGCGGTGGAAAAGATATTGGTAGATCAAAATGGCCAGGGCGTGCTGATCCGTCGCGCGGCAGGGAAATTTCCGGTTGGGATCCTTAAAGTCCAGTTTCATGGTCGCCACCACTTCTGGGGCCATGAAGTCGGGGGTGCCCAGCACGTCAGGGGCGAATAGACCTGGCACCACTAACCCATCAATATCAATGATACAAGCGTCGCCCGTGGCTGGATCAACCAGGCAGTTTTTATAGGAAAGGTCGGAGTGAGCTAGGCCCGCGGCGTGGAGTCGTCTAACCGCTCGGCTTAAGTTTATACAGATCCTCAGGTAACTGAGTAAAGTCCCTTTTTCTGACTCAGGCACGAAACGGTTGAAGTTTTTGGCCGAAGTGAACCACTTGCCCTCTTTTTCGGCTCCCTCCAAGTTGGTGTTTGGGGGGAAGAAAAAGTTAGGGTGGTAGACCGGAACCACGATGCCCGTCATGTTATTGTATTCGACTATTTTCTCCGGCCAACAGAAAAGGTTTTTCCAGTATTCGGCCCCTTGCTTGCCGAATATCCCTTGGCGGTAGGTGGTCACCAGTTTGTCCAACCGCTCCTTGCCATTATTGTCCAATGGTTTGCGGAAAAAAGCCACCACGTAGGATCGGTCAGGGGAAAAATAGACGTCCTTGACCCCACCTCGCTTGGGATCCTTCATAACAAATTCAACGTTGTCCCCGTCCTTGGCTTTAATTGAGACTAAGCTCATAACGCTCACTTTGTATGACAGAACATATGGCTCTGGCTAGGATTAGATATTTTAATACTAATTAACTATTTAATCATTTAATAATCAGGAGAGTCCTATCATCATGATTGCCTTTTGACCAAAAATCAAGCCATTTGCGGAGATCTTGTCCTTTTTCTTTAAGAGAAGTTTGGGGATCAAAGATTAATGGGCAACCTGGGTTTTCTTTGGAACCCTCTTTGAGGGTATTATTCCAGAATTCATGCCATTTCTCCGCCGAGGCCACGCTCGCGTCGGAGGGAAAAAATGGGTCGGTTATTCCATCAGTGGCTAGGATGATCGCCTCAAAGTCTTCGAAGAAACCGAAACTAGTGCGCTTTTTGACCAAATTTTCTTCGATTTCTTCTTTCATGGTTAAAAACCGAGTTTGACCAGCGAATTCTCCTGAGTCCGGGGCCCCTAGAACCAAAACCTGATTGGAGTTATTGAGGTTATATATCGCCATGGCTCCATCGCCAATCCAAAATGAGCCATAAAAATAGCCAAAGTCGAACTTTTTAAAGGCTATAAAAAGGAGGGTGGTGTGGTAATCCCTGGGCGTGGTTTGTCTGGTTTTCGCCTCATTATAAATATTAAGATAGGCCAGATATACAGTTTTATAGAAAATAGGATCAAATGGAAATTGTTTTCTATAAACATTATCAACGTCAAGATAGGACGCCGCGATGTCTTTATTGAAATCATTTCTCCAATTGATTAGCGATTCTTTTTTTTCGTTCATGTAAACGGTAAATTCGTCGCCACTTAAAGTCTTCATAAGCTCAGTGACAACCGTCTCACAAGCTATTTTAGAGCCTTTCCGCGAATATTTAGCGCTTCCCGCTCCATCGGCCACGGCCACAATATTCCAACCCGAGGGCTCGTTAAAATTGACCGCGAAAGAGTCATCCCGCGGTTTTCCACTGTGGGCGTGCGAACGACCACGGCAACTGGCCGCGATCAATATTTTAGAGATATTGGGGATTATAAGAGCTTGAGTATCTTCGTCAGGCATGTCATAGCCTTCATAATCTTCAACTGGTAAATTTTGCCATAAAGATTTGGGATCTGGGGCTATATACATTTTTTTAGTAAATACTTTAGGCTCTCCATTAGTATAATTAGATATAGATACTTGAAAAAATAATGCTCCATCATAATCTTTTTTAGGGATATTGGATAATTTTATTGTATTATTAGTATGTGTGATAGATAGTCCAAGTTCATTAATTAAAAAATTATTGCCTGAACAATTTAATATTGAGTAAGTATTATCTATAGTGAATTTAATATTAATTACTTCATTATAAGATGAATAAATAGCAGGGAACTCTTTTATTATATCTTTGACTTCAGCCAGTATTTCACTGTGAGTGATATTATTGTTATATCCATTATACGCCAGAGTCAGCTCGATAACTGGTTCGTTCTGAGGAAGTTGGACAAATTGATTGGACGGTTGTTGAGAACTATTAGTCTCTGGAGAAGATTGGACAGCTTGTTGATCTTGTTGGGACAGTTGTTGAGATTTATGGGTTTCTAGAGAAGGTTGGGCAGCTTGTTGATCTTGTGGGGACGGTTGTTGAGATTTATGGGTCTCTAGAGAAGGTTGGACAGTTTGTTGATCTTGTTGGGACGGTTGTTGAGATTTAAGGGTATCTAGAGAAGATTGGACAGTTTGTTGGCCAGATTGGGACGGCTGTTGAGGTTTATGGGGCTCTTGAGAAGGTTGGACAGCTTGTTGATACTGGTCATGGTCTAAAAAATCCGAATTATCGCTAACTTTATGATTATTTGTTTCAACATGATTACTACGTATGTGTAATGTTAATTTTTTAACAAGAAAAAATGACAAGTTTCTATCTTTGTCTTCTTTTGGCAAGTTATCATAATTTTTTTCAAACGCGTAAGAACTAAAATCATTATACATTATTTTTAAATTATTAAAAAGCTGTTGAGGATTTTTAATAACTAAATAATTACTATCCTTAGATTCAGATATGGAATTTGAATAAATTTCCTCAGCTATTGAGAACAGTTTGTTAACGTTAGCTGAAAACTCATTTACGTCAATTTTTTTATAATCAGTTATTATATCTTTTAACTGTTGTTTAAGACGGATAACGGTCATTATAAACCTAATTAAAGTAAATTGTAAAAACAGTGATGTTAAAAAGTAGTTTATAGTTAATTTAGATAACCAATTTGATCTCCTGGGGTGGCGGCGGTAATTCGTCCACATCCCGGGCGGTGTTTTGGCTCAGGCGTGTGAAAGACTGGGAAACCCACTGCCAAAATTGGGAAAAGCTGTTGCTGTCCATGGTCTCAAGAAAAACGACATCAGTGGCGAATTTTTTCAAAGGCTCCACCTTGGCTTTGGGGCCAGCGGCGCAGCCGATAATCCGGGCGAAAGGATAGGTTTTAGCGCTTAATTTCTTTGACATCTCCTCAAACAGCATAGTGTCAGAAGGCGAGCCATCAGTCATGATCACGGCCAAGGGCAACCAGTCGCCTTTTAACTCAGTCGTTGATTTATTAACTTCTTTGTCATATAACTGACACATTAGTTGTAAAGCTTCACCTAAATTGGTTGGTGAAGATTCCAAAGGTGGAATTTCCGGCAGAACAAGCGTATTGTTCAGCTCGGTCATGGGCATCAAGATCTTGGCCTCACGGTCAAAAGTTATAATAGATAACTGAATAGAGTCCAACGCGTGCGGATCGCGAAGTAAACTACGGATAAGCGAGTTAAGACCCGCCTTGACCGCCTCAATTGGCTCGCCTCGCATGGATCCAGATGTGTCAATAAGAATATAAACAGGTAATTTTCTCATAAGTTACATTAGTTAATCGTGTTAAGTATAAAGATAAAGACAAATAAAACTTGCCTCAGGCCGCGCGGTTAAAACTTGAGTAGAGATAACTCCGGGGGCGGAGGCGGCAACTCATTGTTGTCCAGTTGGGCTCCTGACTCAACTTTTTTGCTGGAAACGCTGACGCTGGAGGAAACCCACCGGAAAAAGGCTTTGATCGAATCGGAGTCGCAGGTGTCCAAAAGAACAACGTTTTCGGTGATCCGTTGTAAAAGTTTCGTATCGGCTTCCGGACCCGCGGCGCAGGCGATCACCATCCCCCACTTGCTATCTTTAAAGGCGCGGAGGCCATTTTCCACATTGTCGGTGGGAACCCCGTCCGTCATTAAGAAAACCAAGGGTTTCCAATCGCCTTTCTCATCGGCGGAACCTTTGTTGATCTCTTTTTTGGCGACCGAGGACACTTCAGAAAGAACCCCGCCCAAGGAAGTTCCCCCGCTGGCCGTCAAGGTGGGGATCTTAAAGGAGGCCAACTCAGTCAGGGGCGCGACTTGTTTGACCACGTCTGAAAAAGTGATCAGGCTCAGATAAGCCGTTTCCAAAGCTTGTGGCTCCTTGCGGAGGGCGCTAACCAAGAGCTGGAGACCATCATTGACAGACTTAATGGGTTCGCCGGACATGGAACCAGACACGTCAATTAACAAATAAACAGGAAGCCTTCTCATGTTAACACCTAAAGGAGCGATTAGAATAAAATAGTAATGTAAAATAAATAAATATTGATAAGTATTAAAAAATTTCCTTATTTATATTTCTTCGCTGAATCAATTATGTTGGCGCGTGGGTTGTCCGCGTCCGCCTAAAATTACGAAAACCGCTGTTTGTCAAATCTTAGAGCAGGCAAGATTGTACAATAAAAGAAAAGACGGGTCAAGAATTATAATCAAAATTTTATAGAGTTAGTAAGTTTGTATTAAAATAATATGATTTAATTAGAGCGTAAATAAATAATTTTTTAAATTTCCAGATTTGGGAAGGTATGGAAAAAAGTTTTTTAGGCGCCGGTAGTTTGTTGGTTTTATCCTGACCAAATGAAAAACGCTCCCAGGCGGCTAGACGTCTTTTTCGAGGGATTGGAGGTCAGTTCGGCGGCTCCTCCGTCTTGGGGCCCCTCAGATCTGGTTCTAGTTCCGCTGGGTGAGTTTTCGCGTGTTTGGAGCTTAATTATGTTCCTTTGGCAGACAAAAAAGTAGAAAAACAGTTTTCCGCCAATTGGCCCAACTGATTATATTTTAATTAAGCTCTAAATAGTTGTTTATCATCATAGTTGCTGGTTATTATAGCTGTTTTTTATTGGGGCCTAATGGTGATGGCCTCGCGAAAAGTCCAAAAATCAAGAATCTTAATTTATAAATCATTGAAATTAATACTCTTTTCTTGATGATTTTCCTTAAACTAGGGTTTTCGCGGAGCCATCAATGGTGATGGTCTCGCGAATAGTCCAAAATTCAAGAATCCAAATTTATAACTAATTGAAATTAATACTCTTTTAGTTGACGTTTTCTCTTAAATTAGGGTTTTCTCGAAGCCATCAATAGTGGGGAAGGGATTTTATTTTCAGGGCTAGGAGGCTGGCTAATTAAAGTTTTCCGTTGGATAATTATTTGATTTTAATAGTATTTTTTTTGCTGTTACAAAAAAATATAAAATTCAATAAGTTAAGTTTATAACTCGACCGACCGCTTAGTCACGAAAACAAAAAACCGTGACCATAGCCGCGCTCCGATAGTCGGGGAAAATCTCCCTTTTAGGCGGAAATTTTCCCCCAAAACCGCTTAAATCTCTTCCTTTAAGGCGTAAAGTAGGTGGAAACGCAGGAAGGGTTACAAAACATTCGCGATGGCTGGGATAAGTTGCTCCACCACCCGTCCATTAGCCGCTTCGCCCAAAGCGCTCATCTTCCACCCCCCATCGTGGCGGTAGATTTTGGCCATGATCATGGCGGTGTGCCCGCCGCCACCTGAGAGAGTGTAGCGAGCGATTTCTCGTTTAGTGGAACTGTCGACCAGGCGGCAGAAAGCGTTACTGACCTCGTTGAAAGTTTGCCCCTGGAAGCTGTTGACCGTGAAGACCAGGGTTTTGACATTGGCCGGGACTTTGGAAAGATTCACGATGATTTGCTCGTCATCCTCGGCGTCGCCCGCCCCGGTGAGGTTGTCGCCCGTATGGACAATAGAGCCATCTTTGCTCTTTAGTTGCCGGAACCAGACAAAATCGAGCGGTTTTTTGTTTTCGTCGAACAGGGCGCAGGACGCGTCCAAATCGATTTCAGCGGGGGAGCTGAACATACTGGCCAGTTTTTTGAAAAAACCGCCCTCGCCTGCTTTAACTGGATCCCACCCCAGCCCCATGACCACCTGGCTGAGTCCGCCGCCGGACTCTTTTTCCAAGCTAATTTTTTGTCCTTTGACCAAACTGATGCCCATAAGATTGAATTCCCCCAATTATAAGATTAAATCAAAATCAATCAGGTCAGAAAAAACAGAAAATATAAATAAAAAATATAAAAAAGTTAAATGTTTTAAAAAATGAGCTATTAGAGTTTAGATTTAAGCCCCCATGGTCTCCATCAGTTAGGAATTTTTTGGTTCCTCAAAGAAATCGGTTTGGCCTCGGCCAGCCGGGATCATGGGCATGACGTTCGCCTCTATAGGCACGATCAGATCCAATAGACTTGGTCCTTTGGCCGCTAAGAAGGTTTTTAGGGCTTTTTCCACTTGGTTAGGGTTGTCCACCCTTTGGCCTGGAATATCAAAAACTTGCCCCAGGGCCGTGAAATTGGGGTTCCAGTTGAAAACGGTCTGTGAATAACGGCTGTTGAAAAAAAATTTCTGCCATTGCCGAACCATGCCCAGGCAACCGTTGTTGACGACCAGGATTTTGATGGGGAGGTTATAGTTCCTCACGGTGGCCAACTCCTGGATATTCATCTGAAATCCCCCATCCCCGGCGATGAGGATAACCTGGGAGTTGGGGGAGGCGATTTGCGCCCCAATGGCCGCGGGTAGCCCAAATCCCATTGTCCCTAGTCCGCCGGAGGACAGGAATTTTCTGGGTAGCCGGGTAATATAATGTTGGGCCGCCCACATTTGGTGTTGGCCAACGTCGGTGACCACGATGGCGTCGGGCTGGGCCAGTTCCGACAGGAGCCGGATGGTTTTTTGCGGGCTGACCCCGTTTAAGGTTTCTGGCTCCTCTTCGGCGGTTTCGGAGCGAAATTTATCGAGTTCGGCCCGCCAAAAGGGTCTTTTGGTGGATGGAATCAACTCAAGGGTTTTTTCTAGAACTGTTTTCAGATTGCCAGCGATGGGTAAATCGGGAGCTAAACGTTTGCCGAGCTCCGCTGGGTCGATGTCCACGTGAACGATTCGGGCCGCTGGAGCGAAATGGCGAGGATCCCCCACAACCCGATCATCGAACCGAACCCCAAAACCGAGGATCAAATCAGCGTTATAAATGGCTAAATTAGATATTTTAGACCCATGCATGCCCGGCAGGCCTAGAACTAGCTCATGGTCGTCGGGCAGAATCCCTTTGGCTTGGAGCGTCACCACCACCGGGATATCGGCTTTTTCCGCCAGTTCTCGAACCTGTTTTTCCGCTCTGGCCAAAACCGCCCCGCCGCCCACGTAAATAACCGGTCTTTGGCTGACTTTAACAAAATCGGCCAAAGTCTGGATTTGGTCGGGGTTGGTCGTGGGATTAGGGTGGTAACCAGGGATGGAGACGGATTCTGGCCAAAGCCGCTGGATCTCTTGAACCTGGATGTCTTTGGGGACATCAATGAGGATTGGCCCAGGTCGGCCGGTGTTGGCTAAATAAAAGGCCTCGGCCAGGATCATGGGCAGATCGGCTGGGTTTTTAACCAGATAGTTGTGTTTGGTGATGGGAATGGAAATCCCGTAAATGTCGGCTTCTTGAAAACTGTCCGTGCCAATGGAGGAGGTGGTCACTTGGCCGGTGATAACCACCAGGGGGACGCTATCCATATGCGCGTTGGCTAGACCAGTGACTAAATTGGTGGCTCCGGGGCCGGAAGTGGCGAAGACGACGCCCGGTTGGCCAGTGATCCGGGCCCAACCGTCGGCCGCGTGGATAGCCCCTTGCTCGTGTCGGGTCAGGATGTGCCGGAGTTGGGAATCATACAGGGCGTCATACAGAGGGATCACCGCCCCGCCGGGGTAGCCAAAAACCGTGTGATGGCCAGATCTCCATAAGCCGTTGACGATGGTTTGAGCCCCATTAGCCACGCTGGCGGACGCGTTGGGGGCGTTTTTTTTGGCGACGGGTTTGTTTGTTCGCAAAGGATACGCTCGCTAATGATATATGGTTAAGCTTTGCGCCGGAATTCCAGGGCTTCCCTTAAGGTGCCGGTGTCCACAAATTCTAAATCCACGCCCAATGGGATCCCTCTGGCTAAACGGGTCACCGTTAGCTCTCGGCTAGCCAAGTGAGTGACTAAATAAGAACAAGTGGCCAGAGCTTCAGGGGAACTACCGGTGGCCAGAACCACTTCCCGAACCGGTTGTCCCTTGGCCTCGGCTCGATCCAGGCGGTTAACCAATAGCTCAATATTCAAATGTTCTGGGCCAACGCCAGACAATGGTTCTAACACGCCGCCCAGGACATGGTAGATACCCCGAAAAAGGCCCGAGGCCTCAATGACCATCAGATCGGCTGGGGATTCCACCACGCAAATAACCGAACGATCGCGCCGGGGATCCGAACAGATGGGGCAAGGGTCTAATTCCGTGACCGTAAAGCACTCGGAGCAGAAATGGATCTCTTCCTTGACCGCGATCAAGGCTTGAGCCAGTTCCCGGATCTGATCCTCAGGGGCTCCCAAGATATGGAGAGATAGGCGGGTGGCGCTTTTACGACCCAGGCCAGGCAATTGGCTTAGGCGCTCAATCAAATGGGTCAGCTGTGGTGGGTGTTCTTTGGCCATTAGTTCCTATTAGGTAAAGTTAATTAGTTTGGGGCGATCCAAAAAATGCCCCTTTATCTATCTTCGATTTTTCAACAATACCACCAATTTAGTATTTTTATCAAGCTTTAAAGAAAAGGGACAGCGGCTCTCAATTTACCATAAGCTCACCCGTCAAAGGATTCCCCAAATTTCGGTCTGTTCAAATGACTTATCAATAGCGTAATTATACATATTTTAAATGTATCATTGAACATATAAAATTAAATTTTATTGTAATTTTTATAGTTATCGTTTGTAAAATATAACTTACTATTAATTATAAATAGAATGGAAGTCTACTCAAACATTATAAAAATGTTTCGCCATAATTATAGCTAAATTATACTCTTCCCTAAAAAATGATCCACTTAAAAATTTTTTGACCTATCAGGCCCATGGAAGACTTATCAATTTGGTTAACCAGGGTTGATAAGTTATTCAAGAATATACCAACTAACTATCTAAAATTATTTATTTTTTCTTGGTATCTAGTAGCTAAACATTTTTCTATTTTAGAGCGTATTTTTTTGAGGTCATACTCGGCCAGACACGCTTCCTCAGCTGGGGACACTTCACTAAAAACCGGCGCCACTCTCGGTTTTTCTAAGGCTTGATTCGATGTGTCGATATATGTTATAAAATTTTTAATTAATAAATAATAGATAATTTGTAACTATACCATATTTTCAACTATATTATTAGTAATTTTGTCATTAATAATGGTTATTTTAAATTGAACTACCTCAAACGTATGACGCCAAAAGTTTTGGACGGACAAAGTTTTTTTCATTCGCTTGTGGGAAAGCTTCAGATAAAACCGTCTTCTGGAACCACTCGTAAAAAGATTTCTGGCTGGTTGACTGGACAGCTCGGAGAATAGCCGCTAAGACCATATATGTGCCAACTGAAAGCCTTAGTTCGCTGTTTGGAGCCAGCTCATTAATTTAATAATGTTGGCTACCCCCAATCGCTCGGCGATATTAAGCGGAGTCGCTTCCGCGTCAAATTGATGATAAATCCGGCGATAGTCCGGTTTAATCTCGGTGACCGAGTCATTAACCGACTTGCAAACATCCTCCATATCTTCAGCGGTTCCCAAACTCCTCATGATTATCCGCCTTGGTTGGCCGTTTATCCTGGTGGTTCGGGCCAGTGGTAGTAGGATTTGTCGTTTTTTTTTCGCGTTAGAGGCGACATCCGGTAAACCTCTCAGAAACGTTTAGTTCCATTGGCGATTATACGATTTTTCTTAAGAAAAAAATGGGGATAAGGGAAAATTTTTTTTAGTAACCTTGAGTTAAAACATAACACACTGAAATCAATAAATAAAAGTTAAATTTAAAAGTTAAAACATTAATAATTAGGTTAATAAAAGATATTAATTAGACGTATTTAGACGTATTGAAATGTATTTAAGCCAAAATATAAAAATAAAAATATTTTTTAAAAGTAAAAAAATTTTCGGCCAAAAAATAAATTTGATTGATGAGCAAATAATTTGATTGTTTAGTTATAATATCAAATTAAAGCCAAAAGTCCTCTTAATTAAAGTCTTTTGAAAAGAAATATTTTGGTTAGCCACCAAAAAATAAGGTAAGTATTGGAAATTACAATGTAATTTTACTTATTCCAAAATAACTTTTAAACTCGGGCTAGAGGAAGATTAGGGGCTGATCCAGCGGGAAAAATTTTTTTCTTCTATTGACTTTTCGATTTACTGTGGTATAAAAATCCAGGCGAAAAAAATCGGGTAGATTTAATTGGGCTCTTCAGTTTTCTTTAGGATATTTGTTCTAGTTAATGTTATTGGCTCTATTAAGTGATGTAAAGCGCGGAGGATTTGTGATTTCTTCTCCTCAAAATACCAATAAAGCCTTGATTTTTAACTATAATATCTTTGGCCTGGTTTTTGCTATATACATCCGTTAATATACAATTTATATATTTATATATATTTAATTGGGAATGTATTGACCACTGTTCTTCGGTCAATTCGTTCTTTTATATTTCTTCCGCTTTCATTCTGGCTGTTGGTAATGTCCACTCGACGCCTGAAACAGTCGCGTGGCTTCTATGAATTTCTTCCATTCAGAGAGGTGACTAACTAATTAGCATATAACTATGTAATAATATAGCGGACTTGGAAATCTCTATTCCTTAGAGAGGGAATCTCGTTAAATTCGAGAGCGAACCCATCGCTGTAAGTCCTTCGAATATTTTCGAAACTGTTTTGGTCAAAGGGAGCCACTGGGGAAACCTGGGAAGGCCACCGAAACAGGGGACAAGCCAGAAGACCGACCTGTCCGCGTCTTGGCTATCTGAAACGCGCTCATGAACGCTTGGCGGCGCACGCCCCAGACTGAGTTTTAGGGTTTGGCTGGCGATTAAATCAGATGACCATTGGACAAAAGGATAACCCATCAGGCCATAAGGGTGGTGGAAATTTCCTACAAGGGGACTTTTGATGAAATTCGTTAATTGTTTTGTTCTGACTTCGCTTTTTTTTCTGGCTATAATCTTATATATGCCAACGTTCGCCAACGCGCAAGAAAATGGGGAAATAAAAAATGAAAATTTGTCCCCAATACTTGTCCAGGCTGAAAGGGATAAAGTTGAGCTACCTGGCGGATTTATTTATAAAAACGCCAGAAATGGCGTTTTAGGCGGCGTGGATATCATGGATATCCCTTTTACCCAGTTTAATTACACCGAAAAAACAATCAAGACGTTTGGCGACTCCAGCTTACCTTTAAATCTTGTCCTTATCAATAATCCCTCAATTAGATCAAGCAATACATCGCCGATGTACACAGATTTCTCCATACGTGGTATAAACGCGAATGGCAATAACATTTATTTAAATGGCGTTCCAAACCTTTTCGCTCAGTTTCTTACGCCTCCTATGCATATTATAGGCAATATAGACATAATGTCTGGCCCAAACACCGTTCTAAATGGCTCCACCACATCAGTAAATGGCGTCAATGGTTACGCGGCTCCCAATGGAGTAATTAGCGTAACGACCAAAAGAGCCACAGCCGAGCCCATAACTAGATACACTCAAACATTTTCCGGCCGGAGCTCATTTGGGGAATATGTGGATTTAAGTAGGCGTTTTGGCGAAAATAAAGCCTGGGGCTTTAGGGTTAACGCGGAACACCTAGACGGCGACTTAGCGGTCAAAGGCATGGCTAGGGAAGCGCGTAACGCTTATATAAATTTTGATCATGTGGGAGAAAACAATTTTACCAATTTTTTTATCGGATATTTTGACGTGGAAGTAACAGGTGGTCAAAGATGGTTCAGTCTCAACAACGCGAGCAAAAGCCTTGTGGACGCGCCAGACTCAAGTAGAAGCTTTGACTATAAGGGTATGAACAAAATTCAGAGTGGATATATGTTTACGCTTAACCATGACCAGAAAATTTTCGATGACTGGGATGTATTTGTTAATTTGGGCATGACTGACAGAAACGGCTCTAAATATGATAATAATGGTGGCTCTCTCCCTCTTTTTGGCGATACAGGTGTTATTAGTGGACAACTTTTGAATCAGATTGAAGCTAATAGGAATGAATACGCTCAAGTTGGAATTAAAGGCCAGTTAAAAATGGGAGAGGTTACCAATAACCTCTCATTGGCCTGGGATTGGTCATGGACAAAAAATTATACCACTGGCTCGACTGTGGTAGGCTCAGCCGGAAGCTTAACTGGTAGCGTTTTTCATGGAGTAACCGCCAATGAGTCCTTGCCGATTGGCGGCCGGGCTCCGCTGGCTAATCATGAAATCACCAAATCAATTACCTTCGCGGATCATTTGGAATATAATAAATTTGGTCTAATTTTCGCTTTACAAAGACGGGAAAACGATTTCAGCGCGTATAACGCGGCGGGCCGCGAAACGGAAAAAAGTAGTCATATCGCGACCACGCCATCATACGCTATCACATTTAAACCGATTGAAAATTTTTTGATTTACGCCAGCCATTCCGAAGGTTACACTAGAGCCAGAACGGTGACTGATTCAAAATACGCCAACTTGGGAGAATTGTTTAAACCATTTAAAAATAAACAAAATGAGTTCGGCTTAAAATATCAAATCGAAGATTTTATCACCACGCTTAGCTTATTTTCGGTAGACCAAAAAAGTTATCGTGATGTAGAAGAAAATGATCTTTTGTATCAGCGTGGTGATGGATTAAATGACTATAAGGGCGTTGAATGGAATATTAACGGAAAACTTACTCCACATTTTAATTTAATGGGTGGCGCGCTCTACCTAGACGCTAAACGTAAAAAAACCGCGAAAGGACAATTTGATGGAATGTATGTCCAGGGGGTAGCCAAATGGAGTGGAGTATTGGCGGGTGAATATGAAATCAACTCCAAAAACGCCGCTATAGCCCGGTTCGTTTATACTGGCCCGGCGTATGTAACGGACGCTAATAAGGTTAAGATACCGTCCTGGTACTCAGTTGACCTTGGATATAGGTTTGAGATGACCATTCATGATATACCGATTACGCTCCGGGCGATGTGCTATAATTTGTTGGGCAGGGATTACTGGATTGGCCGAGGAGGCTCAAATGTCATTGGTCTTTCCATGCCCAGAACCTTAAGTTTATCGGCGCAATTCGATTTTTAATTTTAAACCAATGGATTCATTTTTCCTCAATAAGCGATACAGGGCGGCTAATAGAAAAAAAAATTTTCTTATTATATTGGCCGCCTTGTTAGTCGTTGTCCTTGGAATATGGTTTGCCTCCATAGGCTTGGATCAAACCGTCTGGCGGACTATACTCGCTCTTAAGGCGTATTCTAAAGGTTCATTGGATCAAGGCCCTGACTCGGCGGTCAACAAAATAATTCTACTTCTCCGCTTGCCAAGGATTGCCATGGCCATACTCGCTGGCGTAGGCCTAGCGGTGTCAGGCGCCATAATGCAGTCGGTGACCAGGAATCCTTTGGTTAGCCCTTTTACCTTGGGTTTATCGTCCGCGGCCGCCTTTGGCGCGTCTATGTGTATAGTTTTCGGCGAAGGGGTTTTTTTTGAGAGCGAAACTGGCGTTATAGCCTGCGCCTTTACCTCATCTCTATTTTGTGTTTTTATTGTATATTCATTAGCGAAAAAAATAGGTATAAATCCAACTGTCATAGTTTTGGTTGGAATTTCGCTGAACTACTTTTTTAGCGCCCTTACCGCGACAGTCGAATTTTTCGCTAAACAACATAAATTGGAAGCCATCGTGCATTGGACTTTCGGCTCATTCAACAAAAGTTCCTGGAATAGCGTCATTATTTGCGCGGTCATAATTACTTTGTGTATGTTGTTTTTAAGGCGCCAACGCTTGAGACTTGACGCTATCGCGTTAAACGATGACGAATCAGTCAAAAGCCTGGGGATTAATCCTGAAAATATTCGCGCTGTCAGCGGTATTATAGCGGTTCTCATTACGTCAACCATCATCAGTTTTACCGGAGTTATCGGTTTCGTCGGCTTAATCGCTCCCCATATGGCCAGAATGATCATAGGCAACCAACATTGTTATTTTATCCCTTTCGCTGGTTTTTTAGGGGCGATTTTGTTGCTTTGCGCGGATACGATGGGAAGGTTTCTTTTGTATCCTGTAAGTATCCCGGTGGGAATAATAGTTTCTTTTCTTGGAGCGCCATTATTCGCCCGTTTGATACTTTCAGTCGGGAAAAAGGGGTTAAATTAAACTGATGTTAGAAATTAATAATATATATTTTTCATATAAAACTGGAAAATCAATATTAAATGATATATCATTTAATGTTCAAAGTGGTGAGATACTTGGCATTGTCGGTTCCAATGGGACGGGCAAAACGACTCTTTTAAAAAATTTATGTAAGCTACTGGCTCCTCAAATGGGGCGAATCATTTTTGATGGACAAGATATTACCAGACTTTCCATAGCCAATACCGCTCAAATAATAGCCTACGCGCCTCAGCGAGCGAACGATTATTTCTCAATGAATGTTATAGACTGTGTCATGATGGGAAGACTCCCATATTCACAACGTAGTTATAGTCAAAAAGACAAAGATATAGTGTTTTCCATGATTGAAAAAACCAATCTTCAGGAATTGGCTTTTCGGGACATAAAAGAATTAAGCGGTGGAGAGAGACAATTAGTTTTTATCGCGCGCGCGTTGGCTCAACAGCCTAAAATCATTATCCTTGACGAGCCGACCAGTAGCTTAGACATTAAAAATCAACTATTTATTCTACATATTATTTCAAATTTAGCTAAAGAAGAAAATTATTCTATTATAATTACTTTACATGACCTTAATTTAGCTTCATTATTTTGTGATAAAATATTAATGTTAAAAAATAACCGTATATTCGCTTATGGAGATACATGTGATATATTAACAGAGGAAAATATTTATATAATGTATGGAGTAAAAACAAAAATAACTGAGATTGATGGTTATAAACATATTTGTTTACTAAAATAAATAGGTGCAATTGTGAAAAAATTTTATTTCTTGATTTTTTTAATGTTGAGCGTTTATTCAGTCGGCCGCGTTAGCGAAAGCCCTCAATCGCGAGCCACGGTTGAGAAAACCCAGGTTATCACGGATAGCCTCGGCCGCCAAGTATTAATCCCTTATCCATTAACTAAAGTGGTTATTGCCAACGGCTATAATCTTGAGCTGATTAACGCCCTTGGAGCTATAAATAATGTAATAGGAGTTGATTATATTACATTTGGTGATCGAGACGCGTATGGTAAATTTTTCTCCGAAGATAGGATAATAGGACAAAGCTCCAATGAGCTAAATTATGAAAAAATAATTGAGCTCTCGCCGCAAGCTCTTATAATTACTGGCAATGGGGCGTGGGAAGACGCGAGCCAAAAATTAGAGCCATTTGGCATTAAAGTAATTGTCGTAAATGCCTATTATACAGGACAATTTAAAGATAATTGGCCTTTAGTGGGTAAAATATTTGGCAAAGAAAATCAAGCGCGAGAATTAATCAATTATTTTGATAAAAAGCTTGTTTATATACAAAATTGTCTTAAAGATTTTCCAAAGAAAACACTATATTATGAGTATAAAAGAATCGCCAATACTACTGTTCCTGGGGATTATTTTCACAATATGGTCGTTTTAGCTGGAGCTCAAAACATATTTGACGACGCTTTGAGTGTCGAAATTGACCCAGAAGCGGTTATAATCAGAAATCCTGAATATATAGTTAGAGTAGGCGAGGCTAATGTCAATGGCCGAATCGTCCCCCCAACCGCCGAAGAATTTGCCAGGCGGAAGAATGAAATAATCAGCCGGCCTGGTTGGGATGAAATCTCAGCCGTAAAAAATGATCGAATACTACTTCTATCTCATTACGTCCAGGGCGCCGCGTCAAAATTGGTTGGCTCTATGTATATCGCCAAATATCTCTATCCAGAGCGTTTGCCTGAATTGCGGCCGGAAGAAATATTTAAAACTTGGTTAGAAAAATATCAGAAAATGCCTTATCTAAAAGGCCATACCGTTCCAGCGTTTTCGCTTGATTGAGAGAGCCCTGGCGGCTGGCGTAGTCGCCAGTCACGGCCTTGTTGTCAATGTAAATAATATAGATTATTATTTTAATACAGGACTATATTTAATTATATTAATCAGTAATTCAATATTTAAATAATATATTCTGCTCATTTTTTAGACTTTAGACTAAGTATAAGGTTTCAAATATATTTCCATTATTACCGCGTAACAAGTAATTAGAGTTGTCAACGCCATATTGATAATAACAATATTGTCTTCCTAAACGCCGTTAAGGTGGTTTTATTTATGGGGTGGTTAAATGGCGTGGATGGTTCCTTTAAGATTTGGGTTTTTCCAAGCCCTCCGGCGGATCGGCGGAATGAGGGCCTTCTTTAAGATCCAGGCAACGGCCATCAAAATCCTTCCAGCTTTTGCCACCTAATGGGCCGCAGAACTCGGGCCGTTCCACGGGCATGGAACCGATACTTTCCCCCAGGCAGCGTTTCCATTGGTAGCAGTTGCCGCGGTCGTAGGGATTGGGCCGGGCGATGGGTAAGGTGGGCGGGGGGCCAGTTGACCAATACTGGGCGTGGCTTGGCTCTGGCCCAAGGGCCAGGAGCGCGGCTAGGGCGCTGGCGAAGAGCCAGGGAAAAGCCCCCATAGGCGAACTATTTGGGTTAGATTTTGGGTTAGAATTGGTCATTGGTTAAAATTGGTCAATGGATGGCCACGTCAGTGGGTTTTAATAGGGTAAGACTAGTGTCAAACCGCACGCTTCGCTCGGTGCTCATCTTTTCAAATTTGATCACGTAAACGCGGTTGTCCAGATCAACCCGGATTATCTGGCCCGGACCCATAGCCTGGTGGACGACCAGCTCCCCGACGGTCAAAAGGTTGTCCAGATTGGGTAGCTCGCGGGTGGGGTGGGCGTTAGAGGCCCACAGGGATTTGTCCAGCGGGTGGACAAATTCTAAATTATCCAGCCCCATTTGCGCGATGAAGCGAGAAGGCCTTTTGTAATGGCCATCGGTGGTTTTTCCGGCTGAATCAGAAAGGTAAAGCCCATCAATGGCTCGCGTCATGGCCACGTAGGTTAAGCGTCTTTCCTCTTCCATCTCTTCGGGATCCTGGCTACGGCGGCTGGGTAAGATTCCCTCCGAAAGGCCAATGAGAAATACCCGCTTAAATTCTAACCCCTTGGCCGCGTGGATGGTCATCAGTTTGACTGATTCCGTCAGGGGCTGGCGGTCAATGTTACTAAAGAGAGCCGTTCGAGTCAGAAAATCTTCCAGCGTCGCCTCGTCGTCTTCGGAAAAATCTTTTAAATGTCTTTTGAATTCGGCTAGGTTATCGAGCCGATCTTGATCCCCCCCGAGGCGTTGGGATTGCTCATAACCGGTTAGATCAAAAAGCGACTGCAGGGCGTTGTCTAAGGACAGTCGCTTTAGATTGGCTCGAACATACTCAATGGCTCGGACATAATGGTTAGCCGCGGTGGCGCGAAATCTTTCCGAGCCGAGGTTATCCTTTAAAGCTTGGTAAAGGCTGATACCGCGTTCCTCGGCCTGTTCGCGCAGAAAATTTAAGCTTTTGCGGCCTATTTTCCGACTCGGGACATTGTGGGTGCGTAAAAAAGAGGCGTCGTCGCCATAAGCGACCATCCTAAGGTAACAGACCGCGTCTTTAATTTCCATCCGGGCGTAAAACTCGGTTCCGCTGTAAATTCGGTACGGTATTTTCTTGGTCGTTAAGATTTCCTCAATGTCCCGAGTCACGACGCTGTGGGCCCGATAAATAATGGCGATGTCGTTAAGCGCCGTCCCAGCGTCCCTTAACCGCTCGATTTGTTGAATAACCCAGTCGTTTTCCAGATGGTCGCTGTCAGCGTGGAAGTAGACTGGTTTGGGGCCCGAGGGACGGATGGTCTCCAGAATCCGGGGCAGGCGCAGGACATTGTGGTTGATCAGGCGATCAGCGGCTTTAACGATTTCCGGGGTGGAGCGATAATTAAGACCGAGATCAATGGTTATGGCTTGGGGGTATTTTTTGGGAAAGTCCAGAAACAGATGGACGTGAGCCCCGCGCCAGCTGTAGATAGTTTGATCTGGATCGCCGACAATAAAAATATTGCCATGGTAACCGGCTAAAAGGCGGGCGAGCTTGTATTGGCGGGCGCTGACGTCCTGAAATTCGTCGACCATGACATATTGAATTTTTTCTCGCCAGGGTTGGCTTATGTCCGGAAAATTCTCTAAAATGTAGATCGTGAAAGCGATGAGGTCATTAAAGTCGCAACCGTAGATTTTTTTTTGCTCATAAAGGTAACGCAGAAATATTTGATCCTCGATTGTGGTGGCGGCTAAGTAGGCCCTTTTCAGGCGCTCATTGTCCATCAAATAAAAGTAGTCAATATAGGAGCCCGCCTCAAGTTTTCTGGCCTCCAAAATGGTGTCCAGCGCTTTTTTTATGGTCAAATCGCGGGAAGTAAATTTCATGTCCTCAAAGATTCGGGCCAACATATGTTTTTGATCTTCAGTGTCAATGATCTGAAAATTTTTGGGAAAATTGAGAACATGGATTTCGTCCTTTAAAAATTGGGCGCAAAAGGCGTGGAAAGTGCAAATATAGCCCAAATCCAGATCGCCGAGGTAGCCTTGGACGCGACGTTTCATCTCGTTGGCCGCTTTGTTGGTGAAGGTGGAGGTTAATATTTGGCGGGGCGAGATCCCATAGTTGTCGACCAGGTAACAATAGCGACTGGTTAAAGCCCGAGTTTTGCCCGCGCCTGGGCCAGCCGCCACCCGCACCGCTCCCTCGGTGGTCGTGACCGCCTCTTTTTGTCGCTCGTTAAGGCCGGTTAAGTAGTCCATGAGCCAAACCTATAGACAATCAAGTAGACGATCATGGGAGCTTGGTTTTGTCCTGGACGTATTCCAGGCCTTTTTCCAAACAATACCAGGCCCGCTCCAACTGGCCACCCAGATAAAGGGCGTGCCCAATGTCGGAGAGGGCTAAATTTCTTTGTAGCTCGCGAGCCAGTTCCATGGGGGTTTTCCCTCGGTATTCGGCGATCAGCTCATCGTCGTGGTTGTATCGATAAACTAAGATTTCTTTACTTTCTTGATTAACGGTCAACTTAAAATAGCCAGAGGGATCTTTAGCCATTTTATAAGGCCGGGTTTGGTATTTTTCCAATTGTTCGGTCACCGCGGTCAATTCCGAGGGATCCAGGGAGATGGATTGGGAAAAGACGGTCATTTGGCCGGGGATCAGCTTTAAAGGCTCTGTCTTTTCTTGAAGCTCATTGGCTCTTTGGCAGACATTATCCAATAGTCCCCAGAGGCCAAAGCAGTTGATCGGCCAAGCCCTGGCCCCGTTGTGCGACCGGAAAGTGGCGGTTAAATGAACCATCGCCTCGATTTTCCGGAAAAAAACGCTCACCAAGCAAGGGCTATCGCGCCCCAGGGGATCGTTTTGGTTATCCCATAAGGTTAGATAACAGTGCCGGGAGTCTTGGCTTTTGGCTAGATCCTTGACCACCACGTCCAAAAGGTTATGGCCAAAATATTTTCCTAGACGGTTACCGTAGGAATAGCTACTTTCCCCCTCGATTAAGTCGCTTTTGAGGAGATCGGCCTGGTAAGAGAGGATTTGGGACTCCGTGATATTACGTTTGTTTAGCTCCTCAATGGCGTATCGCCCGGGATTTTTGATCACCACCTTCATGTTCAACAGTTCATTGCGTTCCTTGCCGTTCCTAAGTTTGATCAAGGGGCCAAAACGGGCCAAGCGAAAAAGTAACTCATCCCAGCCATCCAGAATGGTTTCGGCCACAATGACGTGCCCGGCTATTTCCGAGGGAAAAGTGATCGTCTCGGGCCGGGGGAGGGGGACGCTGGCTGGTCGCGTTTCTAGCGTCGGGGTTCGGGGTTGGTAGGTTTTTAGAAACTGAACCAGTTTTTGTGGGTCAGCGTTGTCGGGATCCTTGGTCCAGTCCAGAATCTGGGGGGGAAACTGGAACATCTCTGGCCGAATCAACTCATCCAGACTGTGGTGGATTTCGGCCCCCTGGATTTCGAGCTTTTCCAGTTCTTCTCTATGTCCGTCCTCAAAAACGTACCACTGTTTGCGCCCGGTTTTATTCACCAGGCCTTGGAAAAAATTGACCACGTGCTCCACTACCCCTGAAAAGTCTTTACCCAGGAGAATGACGGTATCAATTTGAGGGTTGTGGTGGAGGTTGCGGAGCATTATCTTTAGCCCGCCGCCATAAAGCCCACCCACTGAGCTTAGAGGCGAGTCCGCGGCCAGAAGAAAAGGGGCGCGTTTGAGCCAAAGTTTTTCCAGATGGCTCACTGGCGTCCAAAGACAGCAGATGGCCACGGTTCCTTGAGGATTGATGAGCCTAACCTTATTGGACTCCACCGCCCATTGGAAATCAAGCATAAAGCCTTCCGTCAGAAATTATCTGGAGGGCAAAAGCCGCTCCGAGGTGGTGTTCATCAAGGCGCTAGCTATTTTATGGAGATGATCGCCATTTAAAGCCACACGCTCAAAAACCTCAAAAGAATTCAGGGCTATTTGGAGCCATTGTTGATCTCGGACTCGGTTGACTGACTCATAAGCTAGCTCGTAGTAAACTTTTTTGACCCCAGCTTTAGCCAGACGCTCGGAACAGCGGACGCAGGGGGCCAAGGTGGTGTAGATGGAACTGCCTATCAACAAATGGACAAGCCCTAGTTTTTCAGCGATGGATATGGCGTTTTCCTCCGCGTGAACGCTTGGGCAGACCTTGTGTTTATCCTCGTCGGAAATATTATTGGCTCGACGGGCGCAAAAAATCTGGCCATCCGGGCCTTTTTCGGTGCAGTGGGGTTCTCCGGGTGGGGCTCCGTTGTAGCCGGTCACCAAAATTCGGTTTTCCCGGACAATGACGCAGCCCACCGGGCGCGAGGAACAGGTGGAGCGGGTGCTGACGATTTTAGCCAGGGCCAGAAAGTATTCGCTCCAACTGGGGCGGGGGATGAGCCTCTCTGAGACGATGTCCATGACTGGCCTGACCAGGGAGCTGGGCCTGGAATCAGACTCTGGGTTAGCTAAGTGGTTAGCTAGAGAGTTAACCAAGAGGCTGGACATGGAGATGTCAACCCTGGCCCCGAGGCCCACCCACATTTTGGAAAGCCGAGTTGAAGTCTCGGTACAATAGTTTGTTATCCTCCTGACGGTGCCATTTTTTTATTAGGCCCGCTGGGATAGTCTCCCCTTCCACTAAGACGATGCTGTCCCAGGGGTTTTCGCCAACTATAGGATAAGCGTAGTAAGGGTACTCCCGGGGAATGTTTCGGGCAAGAACTATTTTGGGTTGTTTCCATTCTAGACGAGCCACGTACATCCGGTGTAACCCGTCGTTAATGATGTTGACTAAAGATCCGTCAGCCTCCTCAATGGTCTCCACGATTGGTGGAAGTAGATCTATGGGCGGCGAACTCTGATCAGTCCAAATGGTCAAGTAGCCATCCAAGTTGAATAGATCTAAGCCTTCTTTGGCCAGTTCCCATTCCAGACAGTGAACCTTGGCCAAGCCGTCAACCAAAGCGTAGCGTTGGGCGGGCCTAACTTCTGACCAAGGTAGGGTGGTGACGCTCAGGGAAGCCTGGGCGTAGGGGCGAGCCTCGCGATCCTTGAGCATGACCACTTTTTTTAGGCCTTCGAGTAGCTCGGCCTGGGAATGAATTTGAATCTTGGTGATTTTGAACGGCTTGAAACTCATCCGGTGACATCCATGGGTGAAATAATTGTTTAAAAAGGCCAAAAACTGACGGGTGGTTAAAAAAATTTATGATTAATTAATATAATTTAATAAAAATTAATTGACTGACTATATAAAGAATAACTGTATAAACATGAATCAAGAAAACGCTAGAAATGTAGGGTTAATCGGCGTTAGCCTTTAGGCGTAGTTTTTTATAATGACCCTCCTAGCGCCGAACCAGATTGACGATCCATGATGAGTGTTCGAGGTGGCTAACCCGGCTGACTATAAAGGGCGCTGGGCCGTTGGTTTAAAAAAAATTGGAGAGCTGATTTCGAAAAAACGCCAAACTATCGGTTTTCTCCAAGTCACCATAATAGCATGGTTGATGGCTTCGCTAAAACCCCTTTTTTTAAAAAAATAGGAGTTTCCCTGGCCAAAATTTTTTTTGGGCTTCTGACAGGAAATTTTCCCAAAACCCCAGATCTCTAGATCACGATTCGGATCCTGATCAGATCTCGATCAGTAGGAAATCTAGCTTTTTCTCTAAAACCGATATTTTAAAGCATAATTATACATAATTAAGTACAATTATCCAGTCGCGCTACATTTTCATGGACGCGATTCTCTTTATATTGATCCCGAGGATCTTGAGGAAGATGGCCAAGCTTACGGCCTTTATCCCTTAGGTATCGAAGTCGCTTGAAGTGAGTGACTCGATCCAGGTGGCTGTTGGTTCCCTCAATGCCTGAACGCGTCGAGCGCCGCTTTTTGAAACCATCAGTTTGTTCATAAGCGCGACGGTGGGAGAGCCGCGTTTTTTTTGGCGCTCGAGATAATTTCGCCTTCTCGCCACTCTGACCAACTGGACAGCTAGAGCAACGCGCGCGGTTCTTACAAACCGCGCTATCAAAGCCAGCCACCACACCGCCGCCCTTTCCGGTCTCCACGTTCCATGGTTCCTGGCCTTCGGGACAGGAGGTCACTACATCATTTTCGTCAGTTTGGAATTCAGCGAGCCTGACTTGACCCGACTCAGGATCTTTGCCGGCTGATGGAGACACCAACTCAACGCCCATTTCAGCGGCGGCTTGGAC
>JAISYP010000140.1 GCA_031269825.1 Deltaproteobacteria bacterium | reverse complement strand
GCGCCCCTATCCTAGTCAAAGGTACACACGTCTGATTCAATTGAGGAGCCCTGTGCGGTAATTCCGCTCGCAGGGATCTGTGCGGGGGGGTGCCCGAAAGGGCACTTCCTACCGCGACTTAAAACTTAAGATCTCTAGATCAAAGTCGGAATTTGCTCAGTAGAAAATCTAGCTTTATATCTAAAAATAATATTTTAACGTATAATTATCAATAATACATCTAAATAATGAGTATAAAAATCAAAGGATCTAGATCTTTAGTCAGACGACTATTGTTTTCACCATATATTTGTTCGATCTGGACTATCCGCGGGACAGGGAGGAGGTTATCCCGGATAAAGTGAGCCAGGAGTCGCCGAGCTGTTTATAAAACTATAAACATCAGTTGGGATTTTGGGCGAAGGCGTCATAAGTTCCCTCACCGCCACGCGATTATGGCGGTGGAGGGCGAAGGATGAGGTTAGAAACGGTTTTGGCCAGCTAGAGATTGGCCAGTTTGAGCGATGAGGCTAAACCGTGGACAGCTAGCCCACGAAAATAGGCCATCTAAAAGCGTCTAGGCTCAACGCTCGCGGTTATTGCCCCAGTCAACTGTCATTGGCGCAGATCTGATTAGCCACGGTCTCAAATAAATGTCCGGCTAGCGTCCCGAAGATGATTTCCGCGCTCATGGGGTTGGTGGGGAGATAAGTTCGGCCTTCACGCTTCATGAATCCCATATCCAGGGCGTATTGGATGTCCGCCTTGGTGGCTTGTTTTTTCCAACTGGCTCCCACGATGAAAGGCTCCATAATTCTTCTGGTTCGGGGTTCGATGAGCCTTTCCAATAGATTGTGGATATTGGTTTCCCGACGCGGGAAAAAAGCTTTGGCCGCTAAATCAATGTGGGAACTGTTGACAAGTTGTTCATAGTCGTTATTTAAAATCTTGGCCACTGTCTCGTTGGCCAAGGCGTTGACCAGCCAAGGTTGCCCTTCCGTCCAGAACCAGACCCGATCAATGGCTTGAACCGAAACCTGTTGGCCAGTGTCGATGGTGTACTTTTGGAGGAGGCTTCTTATTTCTTCGCGGGTGAAATTGGGGTAAGTCACGGTCGCTTTGGAGATGTTGAACATCTCGCGTGGCCCAATGACGTCTTTGCCCGCCTCGTTAGGATCCCCGAGGTCGTGGACGCTTCTGACGCCTACTAACCCTATGGAGCGGGGAAATTTTTTGCCGGGTCGCTGGCGGGACGCGTGGCCTTCCTTAAGCTGGGACAAAAAGGTCATGAGCCCAGCCCCAGACAGGCTATCGGACTCCTCAAAGAAGACGACCAGCTCTTTGTCCAGGTCTTCGCACAGATATTTCAGGCAGTTTCGGATCTTTCTCTCGGGTGAGAGCATCCCTGACGCTGAGTCAAAGGCGAAAGCTTTTAGTTTAATGACGTCAACCTTGGACGCGGCCATTGATTGGTTGAGGGCGGCGACGATGGCGGTCGCGACTTCGCTTTTTAATTTGACGCTCCGTAAAGAGACGAGCGAACAAGCGATCGCGTAAAAATGGCCATCGGCGTTGATTTTGTCGGTCAGAGCGTTAATGAACGTGGTCTTGCCAGACTTGTCTGGGGCGCGCATGATGAAATAATTCTTGGCCTCAATCATTTCCTCAATGACTGGCAAGCGTCTCAAAACAGGGATGGTGTAGTGATTGGCCGGATCGCAGGGACCGGCCAGGTTGAATTTTTTATGGGTAGTTTTACTCACAATCTCCTCGAATGGGCCGGCAAGGATTTGGGCTAGTAAAGGCGGAAAACGGCCACGAGTGTTATATCTTTTTAGAAATATAACATGAAACTCCAGGTAAAATCAAGAAAAAAATTATCAGCCAGCCGAGGGGAAGGGATACTCGGCGCGCTCTCATTTAGATCAGGCGAAGGGTGGTCAAGCTTAACCCCTTAAAATCACTTAAAAAAGGGAAAATGGTCTCAGAAATGGGCCATCGAGATTAATCAAAATGGCGATCTGGATGGGGGCGAAAGCGTCGGGGACATTGGGGAATTTGGGTGGGTGACCAGATTTGGCAGGTTCGCGGGCTATAAGCTAGCGGGCGATAAGCTGGCCTGGTTTAGGTGGGTGGGCTAGGTCGATGGAGTTGGGTGGCGAGGCGGTTAGTCTCTCCGAGGGTTCGCCCCGGTGAGGCTGGTCACCAATGAAGACGTCGCCTTGGTCGCGGTCAATGAGCTCGCCAATAAGGTAGTCACTATCAATGAGGTCGTGGTTATAACGGGCGGTCGGGGGGTTCCGCCAAAACTTGTTAAACGCTAAAGATTGTCCGTGGGGAACAAACAATATGATAGTGGTGGGAATTTTTTTAATAAGTATTAAGAATAATTATTTATTTAGTGTTATTTATTTTAAGAAAAGGAAATTAAGTTAAAAAAAGATTAAATATATAAAAAATGACAGTAAAAAAATGATCTAATCTTATGTAGATGGAGTTTTTGGAGACTGAGTTAGAATGACTCAGGATTTTCGGACAACATGTATGATATAAGCGAGCTGATCTCGTCTTCATTAGCCATGTACTCGGACTGTACGTTCAAAAGTTGTGACATAAGCGTATCGATTTCGGCTTGATTAGCCTTGTTTTTGGCCTCTAAAGGCGAATCTTTGGATGAAAGTTTCTCAATCTTGGTTTCTATCTCCTTGGCTTTAGCCTGTAAGGTCGATTTTGTGGTAAGGAGTCGGTCTAAGGTGAACGCTACATTGGTGAACAATTCTTCGGCCTCTTGATACATTTCGGGGGTAAAGCCAATGTCCCCAAGATTGTAGAGGGTTTGTAGGGCTATTGCAATCCATCTATGCGGGGTACTGGATATATTTAGATGTTTCATGATTTAACGGTACCACCATTTCAGACTCAAGTCAAGGGTTAGGGTTAGGGTTAGAGTTTAGAAAAAATTTTTTTGGCTGTAAATTAAGGACTGAAGAGCGAAGGAGCCTATGGCGATGGATTGGGAATTCCCATCGATCTTCCTTATTCCATCAAACAGCCTTTAATATATTAATATTGTTTTTAAAAGCCATGGTAGACTTAATTAAATATATAAAGCATATAAAATTGATATAAAAGATTATAATCAGTTTTGATATCGTCATCATAAAACGTTAAGGAGGCTATAGAACGGTTTTGGGAGTCTTTCTCGGTCGGTTCGTCTCTGGATCTCCCATCATTAATGTATATACGCGCTCGTCGTGACACAAGCCTACCTCAGGCGCGTCTCCCACGGCTCGCTCTCGCGCCTCAGGTCGTCGCCCACCGAGTCTTTTGGCACCGCGCGGTTATCGGGTCGCGGATCAAGGCCTGGGGCGGGCTTATTCCAGTTCTAAGTATGTTTTGACTCTTTCTCGGTCGCGAGTAAATGATAAATTAATATATAAAAAGTTTTTATTAAAATTAATTGATAATATATTGAATTAATTAGCTAATCGTTGGAAATCCAAATGGGAAAAGTTTATTTTTCATAACAATTGACCGACCCGGCTTAGGTAACCGTTCACGCTGTCTTAAAACCAGTTAAAAGTGGCTTCAGACCAAGGCTTCACAAATCTGACGGCTTGACCTGATTTTCTCGTTTGTCCCAAAATCTTACTTTTTGGTTGTCGCCGGGGAGGGTCAGAC
>JAISYP010000136.1 GCA_031269825.1 Deltaproteobacteria bacterium | reverse complement strand
GCGCCCCTGTCCAAATCAAAGGTATACACGTCCGATCCAATTGAGGAGCCCTGCGCGGTAGTCCCGCTCGCAGGGATCTGTGCGGGGGGGTGCCCGAAAGGGCACTTCCTACCGCGACTTTTGAAACTAATATTAAATAATAATTTAATTGTTTAAAAAGAATCAATTTGGATCGGCTAGCTTTGGCGAACTGGCTTTTTTCCCATTTATTTATGTAGTTCCCTCGGGGAATCGCTAGTTTTCTGGGGAGTTGGCTCAGCTTCGGGCAGAGTCAGGATCGCCGCCGCCCGTTGGCCCCAGGTTCGCGAGCTTTTTATGATCCAAGGCCGGACGGCTAAGTCGGTTAATTCCAGGAGGGATTGGGGGGACTGCTCCCAGACCAGCCAGGCGCCTGGGGTCACTAGTTTACGCTGAACGGCTAGAAGCGAAAATTCCAGGGCCAAGAGGCTTTTTTGATAAGGGGGATCTAAAAAGACCAAATCAAATGGGCCATAAGCCAGTAATCGGCCAATATCCTGGGGTTGGGTGGCTTTGACTAGTTTGGCCGGGGCTTGTAAAAGGGCGATATTGGCGGCGATCACGCGTCGGGCGTTCGGGGAGCTATCCGCCAATACAGCCATCTCGGCGCCGCGGCTTAACGCTTCCAGGGCCATGGCCCCAGAGCCGGCCATGGGATCTAAAACCCGGGCTCCGGGGATTTTGGCGGCCACCATGCTCATCAAGGCTTCACGGACTAAACTAGCCGTGGGCCGGGCTAAAGGGGGCACGGCCAATAAGCGGCCCTTGTAAAGTCCAGAACATATTCGGATCATAATAATAAATGGATCGTTATAAAGGAGCAATATAGCGCGAAATTAGGGGCCAAAAAATGGGACGATAAAAAAAAGCGCGCCCAGCGCGGATAAAGTTAAACCTTATCGACCCCAGAGTTCTGGTTTAGCCCCAATGTCGATCATCTCTGGGAAGGCTAGATCCACGGCTCGCGGTCGACAGGGATAAGTTGTGTCCAAGACCACCGTGGCCCCACCTTGACTTAATAATAAATCATCTGGTTTTAGAACGTCGGTTTTCACGCTGCGTTTATTGACCGTGTACTTGGCGATCGGACAATCGCCCTTAGTCGCCAGCGACTTTTTGACTTTATCCCAAAAAAGGGGAATGGACTTTTTCGGATCCACAAAAATATCCGCCAGGGACAAATCGCTTCCATCCGATAAACGATAATTATGAAAACTAGCTCTGACCGTGCCTTTTAAACGCGCTTTCTGGCGTTGGTTGCCGTTGATCCTTTCCACTCGGAAGAGAGACAAAAAGCCTGGCGCGCTTTGATGGACATAGTGGCGAATTTCCAAACCCACCGGCAGACATTCCTCCTCGCAACCAAAAAAATCATTACAAACCAGGGAAAGAGCCCATTTTTTAGCCTGCTCAAATCTGGCGGTCATCTCATTAGACACCCGCGTGTCCAACAAGACGCCGCCAGAGTTGGCGGGGTATTTGATCACGATATAGATCAGGTCAGTCGGGCAGGTCGGGGAGACCAATTGGTGCTCCAAAACGCGCTCATGGATGGATAAAGGAGGATCCGAAAGTGGTTGCCCGTCATCGTAACAGGTGTCGTTTTCGCAAACGCCTGGCCAGCCCCCCAAAAAAGCGGAGCGGATTTGACCTTGAGCCTGGCCGCTAAAAACAGCCAGGCCAATAGCTAGCCCAATCGCTAGGCCCATGACCAGCTTTGGCATGGCCGGATTTCCTCCAAGGCCGGGGAATCCCCGGCCTTCGCGAGCCAAGGCCAATCAGGTCTTAATGAGGCCTTTACGCTGGGCGTCCTCGATGGTCAGGCCCAAGGCCTCGATGATTTTCCGGATGGATTCCGGGCGGATATTGTGTCCTTGCTCCAAGGAGCGGATGACGTTGGGGGAGACATCGGCCATCTTGGCCAGGCCGATGGTGCTCAATAGCTGATTTTCCCTGGCTTTTTGAAAGGCTTCGCCGTTAATTTTCATAAGAGCTTCTCACAGTGTCCCCAGAGGGGGAAAGATGAAATAGGAATCAAGCCGGCAAGCTCCGGCGAAAAGGGACTGTCATGGCCCGCCCCACCAAGGCCGCCAACCGGGGACCGACTAGATCTCGATTGGCTAAAAGCTCCCGCCCGGCTTGACCGGACAGGATCTGGCTCCCAGGGGCCAGCCACTGGGCCAAAACCCTAGGCAATTCGGAAGCGTGGGCGCTTATAGCCGCGCCAGCGGCCACTAGCCGCTCCGCTTCCTCCGCGAAACTGGACATGTGGGGCCCAAAAATCACCGGAACCCCGTAAGCGGCCGGTTCCAGAGGATTGTGCCCTGAACCGGCGAAAAAACTGCCACCCACTATGGCGAGATCGGCTATGGCGTATAAGGCGCCTAAAACGCCTAATTGATCCACTAAAATTATGTCTGGCTCGCTGGCCCAGTCAAAATGAGGGAGCCAGTTTTTATCGGTTCGCTCTAAATTGGCCAATTGATCCGCTCGTTCCGAATAGAGCCGGAAATTTAACCCGCGTTCTTTTAGGAACCCCACGATTTCCCCGAGGCGCCCTAGGCGCCGCGGGGCCACCAATAAGTGGGGCTTTTCGGTTTGGTCAAGCCAGGATTCGACAATTAGTCTCTCTTCTCGCTCTTCCGTGGAGCCCGCGACCATGACTTGGCGACCAAACGGACGTTCGATCCCAGATATCTTTCGCTGAGCGAGTTTGATCAAAGGATCAAACTTAGGATTGCCAAGCGCCCAGGTGGTCGCCGGGGACGCGCCCAGTTCGATAAATCTGGCGCGATCCGCTTGGCCAATGACCGCCATGAAGGCCATACGAGCCAATAAAGGCTGGATCAGGGAGCGAACCATTTGGTAACGGTGACTTGATTTTTGACTCACGCGGCCAGCGACCACCATGACCGGGATAGCCCTTTTTTGGGCTTGGCCGATCAACTCTGGCCACAGCTCAGTTTCCACAATAATCAAGGCGCGGGGGTTAACCCGCTCTAAAGCCCGTCCAGGCGCCCCCCAAAAATCCACTGGCGGGGCCATGACTTGAATCCGCGGATGGCCATGGGTCAACGACTCGGCCCGGGCTAAACCGGCTGGCGTTCCCACGGAAAGAACGAATCTTGGTGGGAAACCAGGGACATTATGTTCGACCCCCTTGTCTGGGGAGCGGCTGTCTTTGACTATATGGTCTAAGACATGGTCTAAGAGTATATGGCCTAAGATTTTATTGTCTAAGGCCTCAATAACATTTAAAGCGCTTTGGGCCTCGCCCACCGAAGCCGCGTGAAACCACCACGGATTTTGTCCACCCGCCAGGGGGAACCCCAGTCGATCCGTCCATCGCCCACCAAAGCGTCCCCGCCAAGTTAACCACAGTAGAGCTGGCCCCGCGGCCAAGCCCCCGATGGTTTGATAAGCGATGGAGCTAAAAAATCGTCTCAAAAAAGTTACCTTGCCTCCAAGCGCTTAGGTAGCTAGCGTCTTCTGAGCGCCTTGCCGTCAAACAAGTCACTACCTAACTATCTTACCACTTTTTTATCCAAATTCCCAGTAAATTTCTTCGGAAGGCTCATTTTTTTTCCCGCCCAGGAAAACCGGATAAAAATTTTGATTGATCCAACCTCCCTTGCCGCCCAAACGTCAAACTAGGTAACCATCTTACCATAATTTGAGTTAAAATCAAAAATAATCCTGACGGAAGGGGCTTTTTTTTCACCCGCCTAGTTAATCTAGCGAAAAGCTTTAATTTCGCTTGATCCAAGCCACCTTGCTGTTCAAACGAACAGCTACATAGTTACCTTACCACTTTTTTATCTAAATTCCTAGACAATAATTATGGAAGGCGCGAATTTTTTCTCGCCCAGGAATTCGGGGCCAGAACTGTGATTAATCCAGGCTGTCTGGCCGCCCAAATTAACCAGTACCTGACCATATTACCATATTTGTGTCCAAATTCCCAATCAATCCCCTGGGAACGTCCTGGTTAGGCGCTTTTTTTTCGCCCCCAGGACAGCCCTAAGGCGTCCGGGGTTAAACTTGACTTGATCCTGGCTGTCTGGCCGTCCAAACGAGCCACTACAAAACTATTTTACCATAGTATTATTAAACTGGTGTCAATAATCCAAATTTTTTCCATGGAACGTCTTCAAGAGGCGCGTTTTACCACGTCCGAGCTAGCCCTAGGGCCTCCGGGGTCAAAAATTCATTTGATCCTGGTCGCCTAGTTGTCCAAAGGAACCACTACCTAGCTATTTGGGTGAGTTTGACAAGGGTTGGCTGACATTTCTAATGAATCCACTTAGAAGTGACGACCTTTTCCCCATCCGGAGCCTCGTTAGAGGCGTCGGGATAAAAACTTTGGTTGATTAATAAAGGTGGGAAGCCGGCGCGACGAGTGGTCTCGGCGACGTACTCGCGCATGAAAGGGAAGACGACTTGGGGGAAGATTTGAACCAGAAAGGGCTCGCGCTCGGGGTGGGAGACGGGCGAAGATAGGGCGAAGATAGCCTCAAACTCAACTTCCAGACTAAAGGGCATCTCGTAAGCGGCCTGAGTTTTAAAATTTTGGACAAAATGAGCCTGCCCGCCATCGACGGAAAACTCGCCTCCATTGCGCAGCATCACCCCCATGGCGATCATCTCGCCTGGAGCCGGCGGGAGGTAACCAGGATTAGTGGTGAAGAGGCTTTTTATGAGGCGCAGCTTATTCAACTCAAAATTTATCCGGCTGGGCATGTCAACTCCTTTGACGTTGGCCGGCCCACAGATCCTGGCTTCGGCCAGGCTCTATTAAGTGGGCCTCCATGGGCAACGACTCGTCGGCCTTGATGGCGATAGTTGTTTTGAGTCGTTTTTCCAGATCCTCCAAGGCGCCTCGGCCCTCGTCCAAGATGACGTCCCGGATCAATGGATGAACCGAAAGCGTTAAGGGTTGGCCAGGGTAGTCGCAGGCGGCGATTTCCATTTCTCGGAAAGCCTGTAAAAGCACGGACACTCGAGAGAGTAAGTAGCCTTGGCCTTGACAATAGATACAAGGTTCCCGGAGGAGTCGATCGATGTTTTCCCGGGTTCTTTTGCGGGTCATCTCAATTAGGCCCAGCTCGCTCATCGGCAGGACTTTGGTTTTCCCCTTGTCGCGAAGAAGAGATTCCTTTAGAGCGGTGAAAACCCTTTCCCGGTTGGCTTCCTTTTTCATGTCAATAAAGTCAATGACGATCAGGCCCCCGAGGTTCCTTAAGCGAAGTTGGTAGGCGATCTCCCGGACAGCCTCCAGGTTAGTCTTCAGGATTGTCTCCTCAAAATTATGCCGTCCCACGTAACGACCGGTGTTCACGTCCACCACGGTCAGCGCCTCGGTGGAGTCAATGACCAAGTAACCACCACTTTTAAGCCAGACCTTGCGGTTTAAGGCTCTAGCCAGATCCGCCTCCACGTCGTAAACGCTAAACAAGGGTTCCGAGCCTTCGTATAAGGTTAGGGCCGAAGCCAGAGCCGGGGCGAAGGTTTCCAAAAACTTTTTCACCTTGGCGAACTGCTCCGCGTCGTCTAGGATCAAACGCTCCACTTGGTCGGTGAAGATGTCCCGAACGGCTTTTAAGGTCGCGTCCAGTTCCAAATGGATCAAATTCGGGGCCCGAACGTTTTCGGCCTCGCTAACGATTTTACGCCAAAGGTGGGTCAGGTAATTAGCCTCGGCCTGGATCTCGTAATCGGTAGCCCCTTCGGCGGCCGTGCGGGCGATGAGGCCGTGGTCGCCCCGGATGGAGTCGAGGATATCCCGCAGTCTTTGACGCTCATTTTCATCCTCAATGCGCCGACTAACCCCTAAATGGAGGATTTTAGACATAAAAACTAGCCGTCGACCGGGCAAAGAGATGTGGGTGGTCACCCGAGCCCCTTTCTGACCCATGGGTTCCTTCGACACTTGCACCAAAATCTGTTGGCCTTCGGTCAAAAGCGTTTCAATGGGGGCCGTGGCTATCTCCGGCTCAATCCCCAGCCGCATGGGCTCGTCGGGATCCAAGCCAGTTAGCGCCGGTTCGCGATTGAGATCGTCCTCGTCATCGTCGACCACGGCTTGACCGAGGAGACGGTTAAACTCCCTTTCGCCACCGCGAAGGTCGTCAACGTATAAAAAAGCGGCTTTATCCAGCCCAATGTCCACAAAAGCCGCCTGTAGGCCAGGTAGGATCCGGATGACCCGGCCTTGGTAGATATTGCCCAACAGACCCGCCCCTCTGGCCCCGCGTTCCACCTGAAATTCCACCAAGAGCCCGTTCTCCACTAACGCGACTCGGGTTTCATAAGGTCGATAGTTGATGAGCAGATCCGAGGACATGGGGCACCTAAATGACGAATGGTGACTGGGCGAACTGGCCGCGCTAGCCGATTAGGCTAGGTTCGTGGCTATTTTTTTGATTTTCAAAGGCTCTTCATTTAAGCCATACAAAGCCCGAGTCACCGCCAAAGGCTTGGGCGTGCCAGTTAAGCCAGGCTTAATGACCAAAGTAAGACGCCGCTGGTCGGGGATGGCGGCGACGACAAACTCAGCCAGCTCAAAACGCCGAGTTTTGCCCTTACTATCAGTATAGTTTATTGAAGCCGCCGAGTGAAGGGGTTGGTCAATAAAGATAGCTTTATCCGCCTCAATAAGATAGGAAATGGAGGCTACCTTTAATTTTTTGGCGTTGGGGGGGAGAATTTGGACACGGATAATGTCTAGACCCTCGGGTAAATCTAAGGAAGATCGTAATAATTCCGAAGACTTACGCTCAGTCAAGGTGACGACCATTAGTTCGCTTAAACTTTCTAGGCCCAAGGGCAAAGCGCTCATAAAAGATAACTTAGGTTGCGGGTGAAATCCTTGGCTATAGGCCACCGGTAAGCCAGATCGGCGGAAAGATTTTTTTAAAGCCTCCACCATTTCCAAATGGCCCAATAAAGACATGGGGCCGGTTTTGGTGAATTCCACTAAAAAACGGGTCTCCTGACCCGAGGAAAGCCCGGCGGGGCGCCCTTTTTTTAGAACGGTTTCTAAAATTGGTCGCGAGCGAATTTGGTCAGAGTCAGGGGTGGGCGGGGTGGCCATATTAGCCGCTAAATTGGCCGCTAGCTCTTGGGCTTTCCCCGCGCAGGCCCCACAACCCTGGCAACCGGCCTGACGGCAGTCAGGCGTGGTTTGGGCGTTTTCGGCGCGAACGAGCTCTCTTAACAGAAACTCGCGTTGAACAAACGGGCCAATTCTTTCCCAAGGCAAAGGCTTGGCTGGGTCTTTGGGGCCTAATAAATCGTTCAGGGCGAACCCTCGGCGCTCCAGGGCCTCTTTCCACAGCTCGACTTTAAGGTTTTCGTTCCAAGCCTCAAACCGCGCCCCGGCCCGCCAGACATCCTCAATAACCGGGGCCAAACGGCGATCGCCCCGGGCCAAGATCGCCTCCACCAAGGCGGCTTCGGCGGAGCTATAGCGTATATCTAGGCCGGGTTTTTGGCCCGCGCTAAGTATTTTTAACCGGGCCTGGATTTCCGCCTCCGAAGAGGCGTTTCGCCATTGGAAGGGGGTGTGGGGTTTGGGGATAAATGTGGCCACCGAGACGTTGATTTGAGCCCGGCTCATTTTTTTGACCCGCTGGGTCAGTTGGAGCAGAGCTTGTAGATCTTCTGGGGATTCAGTGGGTAAACCGGTCATGAAATAAAGTTTTAAAGTCCGCCAGCCCAGGGAAAAAGCCGTTTGACAAGCCGCGAAGAGGTCATCCTCGGTCAGATCTTTATTGATCACGGCCCGTAACCGCGCGCTCGCGGCTTCGGGGGCGATGGTGAAGCCGGTTTTCCTAACCCGGGCGATCTGTTGGGCGAGGGCGGGCGACAAACTTTTGACCCTTAGCGAGGGCAGGGATAAAGCCACGCCCGCCTCCGCCCACTGACCCATAAACCCGGCGCATAAGGACTCGATTTGGGAGTGATCCCCGGCCGAGAGCGATAAAAAAGCCGCCTCGTCGTAACCAGTGGCGGCGAGGTTTTGATCCACCAGGGTTAAAATCTCTTGGCGCTCGCGCTCGCGGACTGGGCGGTAGATATAACCGGCCTGACAGAAACGGCAACCCCGGGCGCAACCCCGGGCGATTTCCACCACCACCCGGTCGTGGACGGGTTTGACCCAGGGGACAATCTGGCGGGATGGGAAAGGGGAGCCAGTTAAGCGGGCCACCGTGGCGCGCGGGATAGTCTCGTAACCGGCTTTTTTGGCTATAGAGCCGAGGTATTGGCCTTTTTCGTATTCAGGCTCAAATAGGGCTGGCAGATAAACGCCTGGCCGACCGGCCAGGCGCTCGTAAAGCTCGGCTTTGGGGGCTTGGGCGTAAGCCCAGTCTTTTATGATAGTGTAATCGCCTAACCAAGCGTCCTCGGCCTCGCCCACAAAGAACACGTCAAAAAAGTCGGCCAAAGGCTCAGGGTTGGCCGCGCCTGGCCCACCGGCCACGATTAAGGGCGTTCCCTCGGCGCGCTCGGCTCGCCTGGGGTTGACGCCCCCTAAAGCCAACATGTTTAATATATTAGTGTAGGACAACTCGTATTGGAGGGAAAAGCCCACCACATGAAATTCCGATAGAGGCGAGCGAGTTTCTAGACTGCGTAATGGTCGACCTAGCAAGCGCTTTTCATAATCCGGCCAAGGCGCGTAAACCCTTTCCGCGGAAAAACCTTTTTGATGGTTGAAAAGATGGTAGAGGATTTTGTGTCCAAGGTGACTGTGGGCGATTTCATAAACTTCGGGAAAGGCTAAAACCGTCCTTAAGATAAAACCCCGCTCATCGGGCTCGGATCCGGGCTGGGCTCCAATTTCAGAGCCGAGGTAACGACCCGGACGCTCTATGTCCATTAGCTCTTCGGCCAACTCGGGCCAAAACGAAAATCGCAAAACTGGTTCCTCAAAAAACGCGGCTAGAAAATCATTTCATCGGCCACCGCGAGGGCCGCTTGACGGGGATCCAAGGCCTGACTAATAGGGCGACCGACCACCAGAAGATCGGCTCCATCCTTGATCGCTTGAAAAGGGGTTCCGACCCGTTTTTGATCATCATTGGGGACTTGAGCCCAGGCGGGCCTAATCCCTGGGATAACCAAGATGGGTTTTGTCCCCAATTGGCTTCTTAAGGCTTTAACTTCTAAAGGGGAGGCGACTAGGCCCGCGCAACCCGCCTCAATGGCCCTTTGGCCCAGCAGGCTGACCCATTGGCCGCCCTTTTGATAAAGGGGGGCTAACTCTGGTAAATCCCCGGGGTTGACGCTGGTTAAAACGGTGACCCCGAGTAGCTTCACCGGCCCCGCGGCTCGCGCCGCGGCGCGGGCCATTTCCGAGCCACCTTGGGCGTGGATAGTTAAAAGATCCACCCCCCAACCCGCGGCCGCTTTGGTCGCTTTAGCCACCGTGGCGGGAATGTCATGTAATTTTAGATCCAAAAAAATCTTGGCTTGGGGAGCTATTTTTTTTAGCTCGTCAATAATCGCTGGCCCCTCGCTGACAAAAAGCTCCAGGCCAACTTTTAAATAGCCCACCAGATCCCCCAAGGAGCTGGCCCAGGCCAAGACCTGTTTCCGGTTCCCGTCGAGGGGGAAAACTAGACGTTTTAAGGCTCGCTGGCGTTGGGGGGTGTCGGAATCCATTAAATCCATGGATTGATTATCCCCTGGTTGGCGAGACTATTTATAGCCAGATTAATTTTGGCTAGATTAGTTTTGGTCAGTTTAGTCATCGTCATCTAGACTATCTAAGCTATCTAACTCCACCTCGTCGGACAGTTCCGAGTCAAATCCATCCCCGGTTGACTCAAAATCAAAATCGTCATCCAACATGACCGGGGTATTGGCGGTCACCTCAGGCGAGCCCTTGGTAGGGGCGTTGTCGTCTAATTGACCCAATACTTCCAAGGAGTTCGGTTGCACCATAAAAGTTTCCGTTGGATCAGGACTGGGCAAATCCCCGGTTTTGGTCAAGGTGGCGCGGATTTGGCCAATGGCGGAGTTAGACGCGCTTGGGGCCTCCATTCTGACCATTTGAGGCTGAGCGACCGATGGAGGTTGAGCGACCGATGGAGGTTGACGCGTCGGCTGAGGCGTTGGTTCTGGTCTATATGGTTGCGTGACCACCGCTTCCGCGACCACCGGTTCCGCGATAATAGGTTCTAGGGTTTCTGGGGTAGGCGACTGAAATGGCTCCACGTCAAAAACATCTAAGGAATCCAGCTCATGAACCGCGGTCGGTTTCGGTTCCACCGGAACCTCCAGCGTTTCTGGAGTGACGGGGATGGTCGGGGATTCTTCCACCATGATGTCTATCGGGGGGTTATCGTCAATAAGATCCACGTCCACCGTGGTGAGGTCGCCATCGATCAAGTCCACGGAGGGCTCGGATAAAAGAGATCCGATGTCCGGCGGCGTGGGATCCGTGGGAGGCGCGAGCGGGAAAGGCGGCGGCGGTGTCGCGGCTCGAGGTGGCGCTGGTGGCGGCCCTGGCGGAAAATCCATCGGCGGCGGCGTGGGGCGGGGTTCGAGGACGGTTTTCATGGGATCGCTGACCGCGGGTGGCGGAAAATCCATGGGCCGAGACTTAGACGGGGATTGGGCTCCTATAGACGCTGGATCCGGCGTATACGGCGAGCTAGGCGTTATCTCGTCAAAACCAGAAATAGAGCCTGGCGAGGAGGGATCTTGGGGTAGGTCGAAGCCCGAACCCAATTCCGGCGAGAAAGCCCCGCCTGGGCGCCCCAATATGGCGAAAAAATTCACCACCCCCGGTTCGGGGGAGTTAAGGAACAACTGTCGCCGAATGGGCGTCCAATCCCGGCGGCATTTGGGGCAGTTGGAGTAATAATCAAAACTGTTGTATCCACATTTGGGGCAGAGCATTAAGGCCTCCAGGCTTCGGCTTGAACGAGCTTAGGCCATTGGTCACGGTCTGGGTCTGTTTATCTAAGCCCAACTGGCTGAAAATTGACCCCCGGGGGGTGGGAGTGGTCAGAGGGAACAATTTTGGAACCATCTGGTTTCTTCTTTGGAGCGATCTGGTTAGAGCGATTTGGTTTAAAGCGCTCTAGTCTGAGCCTAATCTCTTTGCCAAGCTCTTTGCCTGGCTCTTTACCTAGCTCTTTTTCTCAACCACGGGCTTTGGCCCTGGAATAAAGGAAGCCGCGTTTGGGGCTAACTATTATTATGTATTTTAGATATTTTGTCTTTTAAGAGCCTATTTTGTCTTTTGAAAGTCAGTAAAAAAAATCGCCTGGCGAACAAAATTTGAGCCAGAACTGGTTATTCAAAATAAAGACCTACCGAGCGCCCTAGGGTCGCCTTAAGCGAGGTTTTTCTCGGCGAGTGGAAAATATGGTTAAAGAGCGAGGAAATTACCTCGGCTTAAAGAAAATTATAAGCTAAAAACTCTAAAAAATAAAGAACATAGGCCATTCCAATTTTGGGCGAGCCTTTTTTTAATAACCAGATACTGAAGGCGGTTAGAAAATGGCTTAGATTTTGGTCGGCTTAAGGCTAGATTTCTTATAGTCCCTGGCCGAGTTCCGGGCTAAATTTTTGATTATATAGTTAATATGCTTATAATTAGAAAAACTAAAAAATTGTTTTCATGGTTAGAGCATTTTTTATAATATTTTAGTCTAATTAAATCTAAATTAACAAATTCAAAATCCAAGTCAAGTATTGACGTCCGGAGGTTTTTTGAGAAAAGAGCTTTTTTTGATGATTATGGGCGCGTTAGACCACATTTTTTAGGTTAACAGGGGAGAAAGACGCGGTTTTTTGGTGAGATTGTAGGGATCGACGGGTGATGGACGGGAGATATTGGTTAAGCGAAAGCGATGATTTTAAAGGGGGTGAGGCCAGTTGACCCGTTTTTTCCGCTCGTCTTGGAACGAAAAAAAGGTCAGGGGGCGAAAAGCCAGGAATTTCGCCCACTGACCTGGTCCCGGTGTGGACAACACATTGGGAAACTGGTTACAGGTGGGAGGCTGTTTCACAAGTGATCCTTATGTGTCGACCTGAAAAAGAGTTTACTACAAATGAAAATCAATAGCAATAAAAATTTAAAGAAAAAAATCTAATGATTTCAATGTGTTAGTTTATTGACAAATAAAAATTGTGGCCAAGAAAAGATTTTTTTTGGTCACCGATTCGGGGGGAGATTATAATTAGGTTTAAAAATGATTAATAAAAACTAATTAGATTTAAATTGTTATAGCGATCCGGAAAAGAGGGGGTGGCGATCCGGGAAACGTTTTTTGGCTGAAGAGGCTGACCAAGACCAGGTTAACCATAGGGTTAAGGATCAATTTTTCGCTAACTTAAGCCAACCGGTTTAGCTAGCCAATAACGCCTGATGTTCGGAGATAAACAGGTTGACGCGCCAATTTAGGCGCCCTTGAGTCAATTATTGTTATTCAGAGGAGGATTTTTTTCTTACAAAAAGGTCGTTTTTCGTGGTTGGTTTGGCCGAAAAAAGCGATTTAATGGTGGGATTAGGAAGTCTGGCCCGGTTTGAAAGGCGGCTAAGAACATCCCTGGCTCACGCCAATAAAACTTTTCGGGCCATTAGCCGGGAAAACTTTAGGGGAAGGGGACGGTTTCGATTTTTTGGCGCTAAACTTGCTATAAATAGTTTTCCATAAATGTTAGGGAAAACAGGGGAACCCAGACCTTCCGTCAAATCCAATTTCCGCCGAAAATCCCACCCAAAAGATCATCCAGAGTGGATGATCAAAAACCCCCTCCGCTCTTGACTCGGAGCGTCCTCCCATATGTTCTTCCCTCTTTTATTTAGGTGATCAGGCGGGCCAGATGGCCCGCCTGATCGTTTGGGGGATTTTGGGGTCAAATTCATCTAGCTAAAACTGGAAGACGATTTTAGGACGCTTAAATTTCGCCTAAGAAAGGGCCTGAGCTTTTCCCGGGCGCGCCAAATCCTGATGGTCACGCGAAAAGGCCAAAATTCAGGAATCTTAATTTATAAGTTACTGAAATTAATACTTTTTTACTTGATGATTCCCATTAAACTAGGGTTTTCGCGAAGCCATCAAATCCTCGTCTCAGAG
>JAISYP010000122.1 GCA_031269825.1 Deltaproteobacteria bacterium | reverse complement strand
CATAGCTCGAGGTTAATGATGGGTCGCTACTCCTTTCACTCTAGGGACTTGTCAATGTCCAAAGGGCCCATGACTCACCCACGTTCTTGCGCAGTTTGCGCAGTCGCCTCTATATACTAAAACTACAAAAGAAACCGTCTTTAAAAAAAGTTACCTGTTTCACTTAAAATAAACGCTTTTTCTCTTGACAAAATCTTCCATCGGTATTATATATAGTATAGTCTGTTAGGTTGAAGCGTCCGCCCGATTTCTTAACCCAGTGGGGCGACAGACCAATCACAAGGCGTGAGCCAAAGCCAAACCCAGCCAACCAATGGTCAGAATGGCGAGTCAATCGCCGTTCTAGGCGACCAGGGTTAGACTTTCTCTAATTCCAAAGCGGTTATCTTAGCGGCTTCCTCAATGGAAAAACTCCGGCCTAGAAGATCTTTGGCGCTTTCAAGCCAAGCCTTTTCTTTCTCAGCTCTTTCCTCAGCCGCGACCATATTGAATAATGATCGCATAAGTTCAGCAAAGTTAATAATATTACCATCCAAATAAATATATTTCATCAGATAATTATGCAAATATATCCTTAAAAAACTCATAAAAATAGTTAAAAAATTGATTTATTAGACTTTTATATGCGCAATAAATTTAAATGCACTATTTATAAGTTGTTCATAAACAGAATTTTCTTTAAATTATTATTTTAATGCTGGTAAAATAGAAAAATATATTAAATCACATTCATTAAATTATTCATCATTATTAAACTTATGCGCAAAGTAATTCATAAGATCCTTTAAAAGCGCTATTTTGCCATTTATAACAGTAAAAGTAAAATAATTGTCTTTATTACTATAATAAACTATCTTTTCCTTGTTTATGACTCCTCCAAACCATATTTTATTGTTTCTTTTTTCCCCTATTAACCCTTTGAGGAACACAATAGGTACAATACTCTATATCAGGGTCGTTTCCGCTCCGTTTTTTCTGAAATCTGATCAAAACTTTTTCAGACGCCAGTTACCGCCTCGCTTAGTGGCGTGGTGGGCGCGAAAAAATTTTAATTCACGACACGCCACAAGGAACTACCTTCTCCGAAGCTGGATGTCCAGCTTTTTTAAAGCCATTTTTACCACTAACTATCCAAATAACCGCTTTTAATTTTCAGTGGCGGGGTAATCAAAAAAATCCTGTGGCGCGTTTTTTCAGGCGGGAATTACGGACTAATTCGTCTACTAAGGCCTGGTAAAATAAGGCCGGTAAAATAAATTTCTGTCTAATAAAGCTGGTAAAAAACGAAAAAACCCCAACTTTTTAGACCCTCGCTTAAGACGGTTCGCTTGAATTATCTAGTTCTGGAGCTGGATCTACTGGCTCCGGTTCTACTGACGCCGAATTAACTGGCCCCAAATCGTCTAGCTTCAGAGGATCTAGCCCGGATTTGCCCAAAAGACGAGGGCTGGGATGGAACAGAATTCCCAATTTTTTATTATTGGATTTAGCGTAAAACCGGGGAATAAACCGCCCAAACCCCCTAAGGCACACTTCCCGACCCTCGCTCAACCCCTCGGCCATGGCTTCCAGCATCAGACTCGCGGCCATACGAGTGACTTGCGGAGGTAAATCCGAACCAAGTTCCACAACCCGATCCAAAAGATCTTTATTTTTGACCAGGGCCACGGATCCACCGCCGGGATTACAGGCCCGGACGGTAGAGAAATTTCAGTCCGCTCGCGGGCAAAAGCGAAGAGGGATTCAAAAAACCTTGACTGGAGGTCAGAAGCCTCTGGATTAATGAGCCCTTGCCGTCTTCATAGACAATGTCCGGCTCCTGGTTGGGATCAAAGGAACCCTTGGCCAAGATCACGGCCTTTTCCACGGCCTTCTCTAACCCACCAATCTCATCGACTAGACCAAGCCGCTTGGCTTCTTCGCCACTAAAGATCCGTCCATCGGCCAATTGGCGGATCCGCTCCTCCCGCAGGTTGGGACGCCCCTTAATCACTTCGGCCACAAACTGCTCGTACACTTCCATGACCATCTTCTGGATCAAAGCTCTCTCCTCCGGCCGCACGCTCCGGAAGGGCGAGCCCATGTCTTTAAACCGCCCGCTAGCGAAAACCTCGGTCTTAACCCCCAGTTTGTCCATCGTCTCATTGACCTGGAACGTCTCCATGATCACCCCGATGGAGCCAGTCAAAGTCCCGGGGTTAGCCATGATGTGATCCGCGGCCACGGCTAAATACATCCCCCCCGACGCGGCCACTGACCCCATGGAAACGACCACGGGTTTGGTCATAGCTCGCATGGTCTCGACAATCTCCTGACAAGGGGCCACCGCCCCGCCTGGCGTGTCGAGCCGAATGACCACGGCCATGATATTTTTGTCTTCCTGAAACTTCTTTAGGGTTTTAACCGCCCAGAGGGAAGAAAAAATCTCGCCTTCCACGGCCAAGACCCCCACCGAAGGTAGTTCCGCCGAAGAATCGGCGATGGAAACGATCCCTTGACCTAAGACGTCAGCCATATTCAACGCGCTGTAGTGACAACTGCCGACAATGGCCAAACCCAACAGTAAAAAGACTAAAGGCCAGCCTTCCAAACGGGACGCTCGCCGAGGCGGGATCAAGTTCGCCTCCGGCGAAACTCGCCGGTTCGAGGCTCGTCTGGCCGCGATTGGGCTAAGGGGGGGTCTTAAGGGTGGTTCCACGGAATTAGCCCCGGAACTAGTCGTCGCCCGAACCGTGGAACCGCCCGGGCCAGTCGACTCGACTGGCTCAGGCGATTTCGCGACCTCAGGCCCCGCTGGCGAACTCTGGGGGGACAGACTCTGGCCCGGATTTTGGCTCGTGGCCGGATCCGGGCTTTCTTCGGGATAGGGGTGTTCCAACATAACTTATAAGGACTTAGGCTTGGTCAGCGTCAGAACCAGAAGAGGGCTCATCAGGCTCGGTTTCTGACTCATCTGACTCAGAGGCGGGAACGGGCTCAGCGTCCGACTCCACGGAATGCTTTTTTTCCGCCAACAACTTATCCAGGTTCCCAAAAGCCGCGAACCCGGAAGAACCCGTCGAGGAGGAAGACGAACCGCCAGAACGGCCTTCCCCGCCGTACTCCTTGTAAACGCCCTCTTCATCGTCTTTGAGCATACGTTTAATGGACAGGCCTATTTTGTGATCCCCGGCCGAAACCGTGACCACCTTAGCCGCGACCACGTCACCGAGGTTAAAAGTCTCCGACAAGAGTTTGCCTTTGGGTAGCCCTGACTCCGAGACATGGATCAGGCCCTCAATACCATCGGCCAGCTCAATGAAAACCCCAAAATCGGTGATGTTGGTCACTTTGCCAGAGACCTTGGCCCCCACGGGGAAACTACCCATGGCCGCCGACCAGGGATCCTCCTCAAGCTGTTTGATGCCCAAGGAAAAACGTTCCTGCTCCCGGTCAATGGCCAAAATCAAGGCCCGCACCGAATCGCCTTTTTTGAAGATCTCCGAGGGATGCTTGTAACGACGCACCCAAGAGATGTCGGAAATGTGCACCAACCCGTCAATCCCCTCGTCAATGCCGATGAAAGCCCCAAAATCGGTGATATTCTTGATCTTACCCTCAATGATGGTGCCAATGGGATAACGCTCGGCCACGGTGCTCCAGGGATTAGGCTCCACCTGCTTCATGCCCAGGGAAATGCGCTTAGCCGTCAGATCCATGTTCAGGATCACGCTTTCCACCAGATCCCCCACCTTCAGAACAGTGGAAGGATTGCGAACCTTGCGTGTCCACGACATCTCCGAAACGTGGATCAGGCCCTCCAGGCCCCTTTCTAGTTCCACGAAAGCCCCGTAATCGGTTAAAGAAACGACCCGACCTTGGGTCTTGTCGCCAACTTTGTAACGCGAGGAAGCCGTTACCCAAGGATCTTCCAGCAATTGTTTCAGGCCCAACGAGACCCGACCATTGTCCTTGTTAAAGGACAAAACCTTAACCCGAACTTTCTCGCCCACGGTCAGAAGCTCCGAGGGATGGCCTAACCGGCCCCAGGACATATCGGTGACGTGGAGCAGGCCATCTAAGCCGCCCAGTTCCACGAACGCCCCGTAGTCGGTCAAATTCTTGACCGCTCCCTCGACAATGGTTCCGACCTCCAAGTTAGCCATGGTCTGGCTACGAATCTTGTCGCGCTCGGTCTCCAGGATGACCCGACGGCTGAGAACGACGTTGCCGCGACGCTTGTTATATTTAAGAACCTTAAAATCGTAGGTGCGTCCAACTAACGCCTCAAGGTTCTTGATGGGCCGAGTGTCGACTTGGGAACCAGGCAAAAAGGCGTTAACCCCGATGTCCACCGACAGACCGCCTTTGACGCGGCTAGTGATTAAACCTGAGATGACGCCGTCCTCATTGTAGATGCGGGCGATATCTTCCCAGATCTTAATCTTGGCGGCCTTTTCCTTGGACAGGAAGATCTCCGATTCGTCCTCGTCCAGACGCGTGATCAGGGCCTCAACTTGATCCCCGATGTTCGCGTTTAACTCGCCTTGCTCATCATAGAACTCCTGCAGGAGGATCCGGCCCTCCGACTTGGCCCCAATGTCAAGCATGACGTATTCCTTGGTGAACTGAACCACGACGCCCTTGACCACCTCGCCCTCGGAGAGACTACGGAAGCTCTCCTCGTAGAGTTGGTTCATATGATCATCTTGGCCTGACTGGTTATCGCCCTCGGAACCGTAACCATCCCCATACTCAGGCGAGTCCTGGGTTAGGTCGTTGGTCTCCTCAAACGCCGGGTCAGTACAAGGAGAGGTGTTGCTGATGTCTTCGTTGGTTGTGAAACTGTATGCCATAATGTCCCCGAACAAAAAATTTACAGTGGCCAGGCGATCCCCGCCTTCCGCCCTGCCCCGATCCCTTCGTTGGAGGGCGTAATCCCCCCCTCTGGCTGGAATCGGACATTGTTTTAATTTACCATAAAACTACTAATTTACCACTAGTTTTTGGAACCAGCCCGAAAATAAAATTAAGAAACTACCCCCACTGTCTCAAGAAAAAAACGTATAATTTCCCAAAGAACCTAACTTCCTCAGCGCCGAACAGGCAATAATAATGACAGAAGTGACTAAATGATATTCAAGCGGGCATTAATAAAAATAATTCATTTTTATCGCTTCTGAAAATTATGATTTAAGATCTTAAAGATTAAAAATAAATAGTTAACGTGAAATAATTGAATAACTCCGCCCGCCAGAAAAATTTTCTCGCCCATAAGAAATTTTAGCGCTTTTTTTTGGGGTTTCAGGGGATCTTTTGTAAAATTATCGTCAAATTTTAAGCCAACGAACCAAACCCCTCCCCTAAACCTCCCTCGCGCTCCCTAGTCTTGACCATTGGCCCGGTATTGTAGCGCTAACCGAAAAAAAAACCAAACCCCAAAAAAATCAGGGGTATGGTCGCTAATAAAAATCCACAAACTAGGTTATCAAGGCGAGCAAGCCAATAGTTAGCCCGCCAAAAGCTCCAGAACCGTCAATTTTCCATCAGCGAGGAAAACCGCCGTAGCTCCCCCAATTGGCGCAGTTTGGCTAAAGCCTTGGCCTCGATCTGCCGGACGCGCTCCCGCGACAATTGAAACGTCTGGCTCACCTCTTCCAAGGTCTGGGACATTTTCTCGCCAATCCCAAACCGAGCTCGGATGATGTCAGCTTCCCTTTCCGATAAAGAGCCCAGAAAAAATTGGATCCCCGTCTCCAGATCCCGCCTCATAATGGAATCAATGGCGTTGACAGCCTGAGGATCCTCAATAAAATCCCCTAACAAGCCTTCCCCTTCCGCGCCTATGGGCGTTTCCAAAGAAATCGGCTCCCTGACCACTTTTAAAGCGGCCTTAGCTTTTTCCAGCGGCACCCCAGCCCGCTCAGCCACTTCCTCAATGGTCGGCTCTCGGCTCGACTCCTGGGCCAGGGCTTTCTGGGCCCGATGAAGTTTATAAACAACCTCCAAAACTTTCGAGGGAACGCGAATGACCCGCGTCTGGTCAGCTAAAGCCTGGGTGATGGCTTGCCGAACATAATAGCTGGCGAAAGTGGAAAAACGAAAACCCAAACTACCATCAAAACGATCGACCGCTTTAATCAACCCAATATTGCCCTCTTGAATCAAATCCGATAACGACAGACCTCGGTTTTGGAAAGTTTTGGCCACGGAAACCACCAAACGCAAGTTGGCTTCCACCAGTTGACGCCGGGCCTGGCTAACGCCTCGACGCGCCACCTCAATGATTTTCAACAGATCCTTTAACTCGGCCCAACTCTTTTGGCAAGCGGAATATATACTATCGTTCGCTCTCCATAGACTCATCAAGCCCGGGTTTTCCTGAACGGAACGTTCGACCTGAACTAATTGGTCTAACTGGTCTAACCCCACCTCAGGTTTTAGCGTGAAAAGTGACCTTTCCCGTTTAAACTCAAATAATTCCAACAGTTTGGCCGTCACGCCCCCGTCGCCGGTCACGGCGTCCAAGGCGTCGGCGTTGGCCTGGTAAGCCGCCTCCCACTCCATGAGCCGATTGACCATAGCCGCGTATAGCCTCGAATCCAGACGCGAACTAAGGAAAAGATCCCGAGCCCGCTCCTGGATCTCCAGATAACCAGCCCAAATTTCTGGCCACCGCTCGGCGGACTCACGCCAAGCCTGGGCGTGGCTCTGTTGGTAAATAATAGCTTCCCGCAGCGTTCGCTCAATGTCCGCGACGACCGCTAACGCGCTCTCGTTTCGTGGCTCGGTCGTTGAGTCCGAACGCGAGCCATCCAGCTCTGGATCGGTTTCCAGCGTCTGGCCACCCCGCCCCGCCCAAGCCTCGCCAAAGGCCTTTAAACCCTCCAAAGCCGCTGGCGTCTCCAAAAGAGCTTGGATCAAGGCCTTTTCACCCGTCACGATCTGGCCAGCTAGTTCCGCCTCCATCGCCCGACTCAACAACGGGAATTGGCGGATCTCCTTAAAGTAAACCTTAATCGGATCCGTCTCAGCGGAGTCGGAGGTTTTGGGTAAATGGACGCGGTCGTCTGGATCAACGATTGGATCAACTGGATCAACTGGATCAACGCCCAAATCAGCTCCTATCTCAGAGCCTAGCTCAAAAACCGAAGCCATACTTAAAGAACCCGGAGCCAAACTCGGCTTTTCGGTCAAGCCTTGACCGCCAAGCGTCGGCTCGTCCAGCCCGCCTATATCCTCCAGCGCGTCGCGAAAAACCTCAACCATATTAATTAACTCCCCAAAATCCCCCGCGTTGGACAAAAAATAAGCCGCCAGCCTCAATAATTATAGAGGTAACCCCATCACTGTCGTTTCGGCCAAATTAGGCGCCTTCTTAAATCCTCGCCCCCGCGCCCAGAAAAAATCTTTATTCTCGCTCAATTAGGGCCCCACTAGCTCCCCATTAGCTCCCCAATCTTCGGATCCGGTCAACTAAAACAATCCGTTCGCGCGGTTCGCGCGGTGGTTGATTATTCAAGTTTATCCAGAGCCTGATGGTCTAATTTAAGATCATTAGGTTATTTATTATTAAAATATTTATCATTAGGGTCTTTATCATTGGGTCTTTAATTTGCTCCACCGCGTGGGCGAGACCATTTGTTGTTCCACCACGTTTTTAATCTTTTCTTGGTCACCGGTTTGTTGGGCTCGGGCCAAATCTCGCTGTAATTTCACTCGCTCTCTCACGTCCGCCTGGCCCCGCAAAATTTCGGCCATTTGCAGAAAAACCACGGCCGCCTGTTGGGGGTTATCCACTCGTTCGCTCAACAAAGCCCCTGAGACCAAGGCGGCCATTTCCTCGCTCGCCTCTAAATGAAGCTTTTCCGGCTCAATGGCCCCCGCGGTCGAGAACTGCTGGCAAAGGCCATTAAACAAAATCAAACTGGATTCTTTTGACCAGTAAGGAGCCAACTCGGCCAAACGTTTGGCCAACTCTGGATGGACAATGACCTGGGTCAACAAGGAGCGGCAACTCTGTTCCAAAGACGACAACCGGGCCTGAGCCGGAACCTCTTCCCTGGGTAAAGGTTTAGCCGGGGCCGGCGAGCCCAAAGCCAGGACATTAGGCTCTAACCCCAGTTTTTCGGCCAACTTCCGGCGCAACATCTGGCCTCTGGCCGCGTCCGGCACTCGCGAGAGCATGTCCTTAGCCTCGCGAATGGCCTTGGCCTGGCCCGCCAAGCTCGAGCCATTTTCCGCCATCAAACGCTCGGCGAAATAATCCAAAATATCCGTGGCCTCTTCCGCCGCCTCGTACAACCCCTCGGCCCCATATTTTCGGATAAAGGTGTCGGGGTCATCTTCCCCAGGCAGTTTAATGACCTTCCCATCCAGCTCAACGTTCAATAAAGCCGGCAAAGCCCGGCTAGCCGCCCTTTGCCCAGCCGCGTCCCCGTCGAACAACAGATACACTTCCTTGACCTGACCACGTAATAGGTTGATTTGACCCTGGGTTAAAGCCGTGCCCATGGCCGCGACCACGTTGGGAACTTTGGCCTGAACCATCGCCAATAGATCAAAATAGCCCTCCACCAAGAAAGCTATCCCCGCGGCCCGCAAATGAGGCCGAGCTTGGTGGTAACCAAATAGCGTGGCTCCTTTTTTATAGATCCCCGTGGCTGGGGAGTTTATATATTTAGCGTTCTCTGGGTCATTGTCGCCTGGCAAAACCCGGCCCGCGAAAGCCACTTCCCGCCCCTCGGGATCGCAGACGGGAATCATGAGTCGATTCCGGAAAACGTCATAAAAACCGGCCTCGGCGTCGCTCTTCCGCCGCCGAATCAAGCCCGCTTCCACCATAAGCTGGTCGTCACAGCCAGCTTTCTTTAAATGACTCCGCAGACCTTCCCATTGGTCAAGGCTCAGGCCCAGGCGATAATTTCGGGCCAGATCCAGATCCAAACCGCGTTCTTTTAAGTATTTTTGAATCCGCGAATGGTCATTTTCCCACAGGTTAGCCTGGAAAAAATCCGAAGCTTTTTTCATGACCGCGTAAAGAGCCGATTTATTGACGCCCGCCTGACTGGGGCTATAACCTTTAGGTTGAGGCAGGCTCACTCCGCCCCGCTGAGCCAAATACTCCATCGCCTCTGGGAAAGTCAGGTGATTGAGCGTCATCATAAAATTCAAGGCGTTGCCGCCAACGCCGCAGCCAAAGCAATAAAAGACGCCCTTTTCTGGGGTCACGGAAAAGGAAGGAGACTTCTCCGCGTGGAAAGGACATAACCCTTTATAGGAGGAGCCAACGCGCTTAAGATCCACGTACTGGCGAATCAAGGTCACCAGATCCACGGACGCGAGCACTTCCTCAATTTTTTCACTGGTGTAAAGCAAGCGAGCGCCCCTCAAAAAACAGAAAAAAAGAGAACCAGGCCAAAAAAATACGGCGTCAACCGGTGATAACGTTAGGAATAGTCGCTACAGGGGAATTTGGCCGCGGGATTCGGGAGGCTATCCCCGACCAAGGCCAAAAAAGGCCCGACCAACCCTTTAAAGTGAAAAATCATGACCAGCCCAAAGGCCTAAGCGGGAACCGCGCCTAAGAGCCTTACTCAACAATAAGAACTGTTTTCAAAAAATCAAGGGTATCAAGCCGGATGTTTTAACTTTTTTTTATTTGGCCGATTATTTAACTTTTTTTTCATTTGGCCGATAAGAAAATTGGTTAGGAAACCAAGAGCTGGGAGCGCCCATTGGGGCGGGTTTGGTTCTGGCTAGCCCTACAGTTTTGGAACGCCTTAAAGTTAAGCTCGCCCTAAAGTTAAGATCTCTCTGGAGTCGGAGCCTATCCTAATGCCCTATCCGTCTTTTCGTCATAAACGCCCCCCTGGTTGGCTCGCCTTCATCCTAACTCTAGGTTTAGCCCTGGCGATGGCCACGGCGTTGGCGACCAAAACTGAGGCCATGACCAACCATCATGACTATTTTCCTTATGGTTGGGTAAAACCGGCTTTATACGGAGCCTTGCGCGTCAATGACCAAATGATAGATTTTGACATCTCGGTGGAAGGCGAGGAAACTCGGCGCGAGGAGTTTATCTTGCCCGACAACTTAGGCCGCGTTCTTCGGTTAAGTCATAATGGCCGCGTTTTCTGCTATGTGGCCGATCACGATCTAGCCGATCCTTGGGATTACCAAGTCGTGGATTACGACGGGAGCGGGGCCTTTGAGTCCAAAGAACCGCCTTTTTCCGACTTTCCCTTGCCCCGTTGGACGTTCATCAACTATCCTTTCCGTTATATCAATAATCGGCGCTTAACCGATCTAACTGGGGAGAAAAGCCCCTCGGTTCGCCAAATGATCGACGCCCTCACCGGCGGCGGGCCACGCCGCCCAGCTTACACCCCAGAGCAAATCGCGGCGCTCACCATCGCCCGCGGTGGTACCCCACCCCCGGAAAAATATCTGCCAGAGCCTACTGAGCGGCCCAGGTTGGCTTTAAACATCCTGTTTGAGTTTGACAAGGACGTGTTGACCCCCGAAGCCCAAGCGACGCTGGACACCCTAGGGAAAGCCATCACCTCCCAGGAGCTGGCCAACTCCACCTTTCGTTTGGAAGGGCACACCGACGCCAAGGGATCTTATGATTACAACATAGATCTGTCCCAACGTCGCTCCCGTTCCGTCCAAAGATACTTAATGGAACATTTTAACCTCCCCTCCCGTCGTCTGCCCACCGATGGCTTGGGCGAATCCCGGCATTTACCCAACATCGACCCCGAGGATGGACGCAATCGCCGTGTGGAAATCATTAACTTAGGCTCAGGACAATACGTGACTGGCGATTATAGTAGCGTAACCAAGCCGTAAATTACGAAAATATTTAATCAATGAGAAATAAAAAAATATTGTTATAGAATTTTTTTAGCTTTTTTAACGCTTTTATCAGTATTTAACATATATTATACTCATTTTCAATATTTAAGGCGTTAATTAAAAGTGATCGTTTTAAAATAACCTATTTAAAAAAATTTTCACTGACCGGGAAATTTCTCTTGACAAGCGGAAAAATCGGGTTTAAATTATTTCAGCTTTAATCTGTCCAAAGACTGGGCGTCTTTTTGAAGGGCGACTGATTCTTATTACCCCAACGTCTTAAGCCTTGAGTCTTTAAATAGCCTCTAACCAGTCTCTAAGCGAGGATCTCTTCATCATGACCCATCCGACCCGCCTGGCCGCTCCAAACTATTGGGCTCCCACCTCGTGGCAGGCTTCGGGCGCGGATCCGCTCGCTCTCTACGCTCCCAATTTTTACTTTTTTTACTTTAATAAGCGATGTTTCGTCTGACTAAGCCACTGTATATATAATTACAGGCCGCCAGCGAAACTAACCACCGCTGGCGGCCTTTTTTTTCAGGAGGACGCTCAAATGGCCACATCATGTTCTCAGGCCCCCACCCCACCGGTTAAGCCGCCGTCTTATAAGTTGACCAGTCGAGTGAACCACCCCGAGGACTCCCTTATTCCCTTGGGTTCTTACGCCATCGGTGGGCCAGAATTTATCATCATGGCCGGCCCCTGCTCGGTGGAAGCCGATCCCCAGATGCTGGGCACGGCCTGGGACGTGAAAGTGGGGGGGGCGCACATCATCCGAGGCGGGGCCTTTAAACCCCGTTCCTCGCCCTACAGTTTCCAAGGCCTAGCCGAGGAAGGCCTCAAAAAGCTAGCCCACGCCAGGGAACTGACCGGCTTAGCCATTGTCACCGAGGTGATGGATTCCTCAGAGGTGGATCTGGTGGCTTCCTACGCCGATATTCTCCAGGTGGGCGCCCGTAACGCTCAGAACTTCTCGCTATTGAAGCGGCTGGGTCTAACTAATAAACCGATCCTTTTAAAAAGAGGCCTGATGAACACGGTCGAGGAGTTTCTTAACTCGGCCGAGTACATCCTCGCTGGCGGCAACCCCCACGTCATCCTTTGCGAACGCGGCATTCGGACGTTTGAGACGAGCACGCGCAACACCTTGGATCTTTCCTCGATCCTAACCATTAAAGAAAAAAGCCACCTGCCGGTCATAGTCGATCCCAGCCACGCCACTGGTCGAGCCAACTACGTGGCCCCGTTATCCAAGGCGGCCCTGGCCGTGGGGGCCGACGGGCTCATGATCGAGGTGCATTGCGACCCAGCTAACGCCTTATGCGATGGCGAGGAATCGCTAAACCCAGGGCAGTTCCAAGAACTGATGCTACAATTAAAGGATTTAGCCCCCCATTTTGGGCGGCGGATCTCCACCCTTTCCCCGCCTTCGGCTCTCTTAGCCGAAAACGCGTGAGTTAAACCATGACTTCCCCTGACCAAAACGAAATATTGACGCCCATGCGAAACCAGATCGACGCCCTGGATTGGCAAATCCTGGAACTGGTTCAGAAAAGAGCCCAGACGGCCATTGAGCTGGGTCAACTCAAAAAGAAAAACTCCCTGCCTATCATGGATCTAGCTCGGGAGAGGACAGTGCTAACCCGTTTAACCCAAAAAGTGACGCCAGGTTACGGCTTAGGCCAAGAAGCCGTGGCCGCGGTCTTTACGGAAATCATTAAGGCTTGCCGCGAAGCCCAAGCTCCCATAAAAGTGGCCTACCTTGGGCCAGCTGGCACCTTCAGCCACGCGGCGGCCTTGGAGCAGTTTGGCCGACTGGCCCATTTCATCGCTGGCGATGATTTAGCCCAAGTTTTTAAGACCGCCGAGTCTGGGGAAGCCGACTTCGCCTTAGCCCCGTTTGAGAACACCACCGAAGGCATTGTCGGCCAAACTCTAGATCTTTTGACCGAGACCAATCTTAAGGTTCAGGCCACGCTCAACCTCCGCGTCAACCTCGCCCTCATGAGCGCGCACGGGGATATCGCTCGCCTAAAGGTCATCACTTCCCATCCCCAGGCCCTGGCCCAATGTCGCAACTGGCTAGCCTTAAACATGCCAGGCGTGGAACTGCGCCCCACGGTCTCCACGGCCGCGGGAGCGACTCTGGCCATCAACGACGACTCCTACGCCGTCATTGGTCACCCCGCCTTGGCCTCTTTCTATAAATTAAACGTCATGAGTGGCAGCCTTGAGGATTTCCAACACAACCAGACCTGCTTTCTGATCCTCAGCCGCGACGATAGCCCCGTCACGGGCCATGACCGGACGTTATTATGGTTCGCCGCGCCGCACAACTCAGGTAGTCTCTACAAGTGCTTGCAACCATTGGCCGACGCTGGCGTCAACCTGACCCGGCTCCACAGTCGCCCCAATCCCAAGTCGCCCTGGGAATACAAATTTTTCCTGGAGCTGGAGGGACATTTCAAGGAAGAAAAAGTGGCCACGGCCATTAAAAGCTTGGCGGCCGAGTCAGAAAAATTGGCCATCCTGGGTTCCTACGAGCCCCCGTTGGAGCCGATCAAATCTTTAGCTCGAGCCCAATAAAACCATTAAGAGGCCAGGGTCGTCGCGCGCGACGGCCCAGACCTTTAATTATATTTTATCAATAAATGAGCTTAATAAAACAGTTTTTTTATTACTAATTAAGCTATCTTTTGAAATAATTTTTGTCACGTTCAAAAATTACGCCTCAGTTAACACAACATCAAAGTCAGAAAGAAATAAACATTTTTAAAAAAACTACCCGGTTTATTAAAACATTATTTAATATATTTCATCTTAAAATAACTTGTTAATGAAATCGTTCACGGCGACCGCCTCATTTTTTGGCTGGTTAAAGTTGCTTGGCCACCCAAAATGTGGCATTATCAACCCGTGGCGTTATTGACCAATTGACTCGTTAAAGCTGGTCTAAGTTTTTCCATTTACTTTAAACGCGTCCTCATCGCCCTATTTGCTTCGAAACTTCAATAATGGTCGCGCCGATCGAAAGGAACTTAACAATGACCTTGAAAGAATTACCTCTTCGCGAACAAACCTTCACGGAAATTCGGGAGGGGAATTTATTGTACGCCGACAAAACCGAATACATCTATCAGCTTATTAAAAGCTCGGAAAGGAACTATTTTCTATCTAGACCCCGCCGATTTAGCAAAACTCTCCTGCTACATACTCTCAATGAGCTTTTCTCGGGTAATCGCGAGCGCTTCAAAGACCTTTGGATTAGCTCCTCCGATTACGACTTTCCTAAGCGTCCGGTCATTTTTCTGAGTCTGTCATTTGAAGCCTCTACCCCGGAGCTACTTAAGAAAAATTTATTGTTCGACCTTAGGGCGATAGCCGCGAAAAACAATCTAACGGTCGATGGGAATTCGCCTGACATCTATTTTGGCGGACTCATAGAAAAACTTTGTGAAAAGGCCGAAGCCAAAGTCGCGATCCTCATCGATGAATACGACGCGCCAGTGACCAGGATGATGAACGAGCCTAAAATCGCTACGGCCAACGCCGTGGCTCTACGTGATTTTTTCGTCACGCTCAAAGACTTGACCGTAGGCCCCTGTGTTCGCTTCACTTTCTTGACCGGCGTTAATAGACACAGCCTGATCTGCTCGGACTTACTCCCCAACCACTTAAACGATATCTCGCGGGATCCTAGATACGCGGGCCTGTGCGGTTTCACCTTGGAGGAGTTCGAACGCCTTTTCGCCGACAGGATGACGGAGACTTTGGTCAAACTTAAAAAATCTGGCCAGATCGCGCCTTCCGCCAACCAAGACGATTTAAGAGCCAAAATCCTCGATTGGGTTGACGGTTACAACTGGGGGGGCGAGACCAGGATTCTTAATCCATTTTCCCTGCTCAATTTTTTTGAATACGCCGCTTTTGGCAACTATTGGATTAAAACCGGTCGACCTGGTCATCTAACCGCCCTAATCAGGGAAAGGCCCCTGGATTTTCTGACGAACGATCCGCGATTGAATATAGAATTAATAAAAACGGAATTTGATAAACCCCAAGCCACGTCGGTTCCTTTTCACAGTGGGAGCCTGACTTTGGATAATAGCCCCTCCAACGCCTTTCAAACTCCCAAAAACCACGAACATAGACTCCTTTCCTACTATTTCCGTCCGCCAAATTACGAGGTTTCTTCTTCTTATCACTCGGATTGTCTCCAGGTTATTTTAAATTTAAAGTCAGACGCCGAGCTCAAAGCTCGGGGCGAAGAGCTTAAAACGGCCCTCAAAAAACAGGACGCCAAGACCGTTGAGGCTATACTTAGCTCTTTCTTTTCCGCCATCACTTGTCATCAAAATCCCAAAAATGAGAAAGCCTTCCATTCTCTGACCAAATCGCTCCTTTTAGGTTTGGGTTTTAAGGTTCATAGCGAGCTTTTGGGATCCGAAGATAGATTGGCTTTATGCCTTGAACTCTCGGATCAAGTCTTCGCCGTCATGGAGATGAAGAGTTGCCCGATTAAAATTAAACTCAAACCCGAGGAAAATGACCAGATTTTAGCTCGCTTAGCTATGGATAAACTCTCAACGGAAGAGAAAAATAAGACCTTGGCCGATCTAGCCAGGTATAAATTAGCGCGCGTGGAATCTTATTTTATAATTTCCGACGGCCAAGACAAAAATTGCTCCAAAGACGAAATAAACCAGCTACTGATCCAAGCCGCCTTAAAATCGCTTCCCCAGGCCGATATTGATCAAGCTCTGGCCGCTTTAGCTAAGAAAAGATTGGCCAACGACGTAATAGAAATCGCCTTATTGGAGGGGGCTCGCGCCTCGAAACTTTATGAAGAACCAATCGAGGCGATCTTGCTCAAGACTAGCCAAGAAGCTTTAAACGACTTAATAACTAGAGACTACCATGGCTCACTGAAGCCTATGGCCAAAGAGATTATCGACCTAGGGCTGGCCATCTTCGGCCTTGGCTCGCGAGTTAAAGTGACTTTTGGGCCAAAATTGACGCTAGACATGTGACACGAAAAAGGGCCAAAAGTCGAGCTCTCAATCGGCCCTAGATAATCAATAGGTTAATCAATCGGCTATCACTCGGTTAATCACTTGGCTAATCAGCTGTTTAAGGAGCTTCTTTTGTCTCGCGGGCGGTCGTTTAGAAATAAGATCTGACTAATCTTATCGCCTTAACGCGCGCGAAAATATCGCCAAATTGGCTCCCAGTCTATCTTGGCCAATCCTATAACCACTCATCATAAATTTTAGCGTTAGACGAAAACGCTCCGCGTCGGGATAGAATTTGACCAACTAACGCCACGGTTAAATTCAAATTTCTCTTTTTAGTTTCAAGGTTCGCCTTTATCGCTCCAAGGATCTCTTTGGGCTTTTAGAAATTCCTATATGGTATCTTCAAACTGAACGCGCGCGAAGGTCTAATTGACAAAACCCGAAACTAATCGCGGCGGCTCTTGAAGGGCTTGTGAGAGAACTGGAAAAGGCTTGGCCTGACAGCGAACAAGTTAACTTTGATGAAACCAGTCGCCCAGAATACCGATTAACTTTATGGACATGGATCTTTGTCACCGAAACCTTTAGTGTCATCATATTGGACATCATATTGGACATCATATTGGATACCACTCAAAAGATTACGTTAAGGCGATGTTGGGGGACAATTATGGTGGAGTTCTGGGATGTGATTATTTCTCCGCTTATCGTCGCTATGTTAAAAATGGAGTTATCATTCAATAGTGTCTAGAGCGCTTTAAACGAGAGCTTAAAAAGATAACTGATAATCTTAATCCCAAAATTCACGTTTATAGGCAAACACTGCTTAACACTATATATAATATAGTCTTCAGTCAAGCTCTTAAGCTAAATACATGAGAACCATATAATACCTATTTTTTATCAATTTTTATATTTCTATGAAAATACGCTTTTGGTCTTTATGATCCAGCCGCGCGCCAATCGTGTGATTACCCTCCACGCGGGTTGGTAAAAAGTCGCTCTACCATGGGACTTAGTCCATCATAAACCTTTACTTATTATGGGCGGCCAGACTAGCCAAGACTGTGGCCTTGGCTCTGTCAAGGCCTATAATCTTCCAAGCTGTAAGGCTTCAATATTAGCCGGCCCACCAGCTCTGTTTCTGGGAAAGACGCCCATTGACCATAGAACCCCGTAAAACGTTAAGTTGAGCCAACCCAGCCAGGGTCGCGTCCCTGGCTGGGTTGGTCTGTGGCCATGGCTGAGTTGGCCTATGGACGCGCGGATTTAGGGCAAATCCTTTGAGCGCGGCCCCCAAATCTCACGCTCTTAGCCAAAAAGATTTCTTACTCGGATCCGCGACCTGTGGTATAATCCGCCTTGAAAAACTTAAGCTTAATTATTTCTCCACAAAATTCTGTTTGCTCCCTAATCTTGTCCGATCTTTGGAAAGGCCCCGCCTTTCGGTCAACGCCTGGAGGACTTTTTTGATATGAACAGAAGAACTTTCCTAAAAACTTTAGCTGGCTCAGCTTTAGCCTTGGGTTTAGACCTGGGGAGTGGGCTTGGTTTAAGTCCCCTCGCCCCGAGGCGACTAAACGCCCAAAATTTCCCCGATCTGGTGGCCGTTAAGGGCTCTGATTTGACCGTCATGTTCGACCGTGGACTAGAAGCTCTGGGTGGGTTGGGTCAGTTTATAAAAAAAGGCCAGACCGTTTTGGTGAAACCAAACATGGGCTGGGCCGTGACTCCCGAGGGGGCGGCCAACACCAATCCGGCCCTTTTGGCCCATATTATCAAAAACGCGTTAAACCTTGGCGCCAAAAAGGTTTACGTTTTTGACAACACTTGCGACAACTGGAAAGACGCCTACCGGGTCTCTGGCCTGGAAAAAGCCGCCACCGAGGCTGGAGCCACCGTGGCCCCAGCGAACTCAGATGGCTATTTTCAAAAAATAGACCTCCCTGGAGCGAAGACTTTAAAATCCACCCAATTCCATGAATTGTTTTTGGAAGCCGACGTCATCCTAAACGTTCCGGTGTTAAAACACCATGGGGGAGCGAAGATGACCGCGGCCATGAAAAACCTCATGGGGGCCATTTACGACCGCCATCCCCTTCACCGACTAGGGCTAGACGAGACCATTCCCGAGCTGACGCTCCACAAAAAACCCAACCTTCACATTGTGGACGCCGCCCGAGTCATGCTCAGTGGTGGCCCTCGTGGCCGGGGCGACTCCCGTTACCTCGCCAGCCAAATGCTCATTGTCTCGCCAGATCCCGTGGCCACCGACGCCGCTTGCGCCAAAATTTTGGAGGCCAATGGGATCATCGTCCCCCGCTACATTGAGTTGGCCGCCCAGATGGGGATAGGGGTGGCGGATCTTAACCAATTGAGCGTTCAAAGACTGAGCGCCTAAGTTACGCTTTATGCCTGACAATAAAAACAGACGGCGGCGCCTGGCGGTATTTCGCCGCCTTCTGGCCTATGGTCTATTGGGGCTCCTAATCACGGGCTTTCTCTGGCCGCGACCAGTTATGGTCGAGGAACTAGCCAGATGGCAATTTGGCCAGATTTTAGCCCACTTGGTTTCGGGGGCTGACCACTGGTTGATTGTCCAATTGACCCTCATGATTGTTTTAACTTGGCTATTGGGACGCTGGTTTTGCGGCTTTATCTGCCCGTTGGGGGCCTTGATGGATCTGACAAGTCGCCTCCGAGGTCTTTTCTTTAAACAAAAATTCGGCCCCACCCCCAACGCCCCCCGTCAAATCATTGTTCCCCTCGCCCTCTTACTCCTTTTTTGGCTAGGGGTGACCGCGCCCTTTGGGTTGTTGGAGCCCTACAGCCTCCTCATCGCCAAAAGCCTTTGGTATCCTGGGCCCAACCTCTTGCTCATCGCGGTCATTATCCTCGCCATTTTCCGGGGTCGCTACTTTTGCGACCACCTTTGCCCCACGGGTTTTATCCTCAAAATCCTGGCCAAAAGCGCGCCATTTCATCTTCATATAAATAATAGTTGCCTCGGTTGCGGGGCTTGCGCCCGAGTTTGCCGAGCTTCATGCGTGGACGGCCAAACCCAAACCTTGGATCCAGGCCGGTGTCTTTTGTGCCTGGATTGCCTAGCCGTCTGCCCCAATGGCTCCTTAACCTGGGGGCGGATTAAAGCCAACGCCAACGCCCGCCGCCGAGCTTTTTTAGGGCGATTGACTTTTGGGGTCTTGGCCATGGGCGCCTACTTCACCCCAGACGCCTTAAGAGCCAAAACCTTAGGCCCGCCTAGTTCCATCCCGATTCTACCCCCAGGAGCCCTATCGCTGGCTCATTTGAACGCCCACTGTAGTTTTTGCCACAGCTGCGTTCGTCTCTGCCCTAACCAAGCTCTAGTTCCCAGCGAACATCAACATCCGGCCCTGTGGAATCGGCCAGTCATTGACGCCTATCAAGGGTTCTGCCAGTACGATTGCGTTCTATGCGCGGGCGTCTGTCCCACCGGAGCCTTGGTTCCTTTGAGCTTGGAAACCAAGCGTATAACCCGGATAGGGACGGCCTTGTTTGAGCGCGACGAATGCGTCATTATCCGCAACGGCACCAGTTGCGGAGCCTGCGCCGAACTTTGTCCCACCGGGGCGGTCAGCATGGTTCCCACGAAAGCTGGTCGAGATGAGCCTGTCCTCCAAGATAATCTATGCGTCGGTTGTGGGGCCTGCCAACAGGCTTGCCCAGTTCGCCCCATCAGCGCTATCCGGGTGACGGGTCTATTGGTTCAACAGACCGCTGACTCGCCAGTCAAAATAAAAACTCTCGACGTGACCATGACTGAGGATTTTCCGTTTTGAGGAAATAAATTAACTCGTTCCCGCTCGTTGGCTCAGTCTAGCGAAAAAACTTTCGTTATTATCGCGCGCTAGCCGCTTTCAAAGACGATCTTGGCGCGGCTAACTTTCAGCGCCCCCCTCTGGACTGGATGGCGAACGCGCTTTCCCGATCGTCCGCGCCAATCTTTCAAAGTCTAAACATTCTATCTGGCCCCTGGCCAGCGAATAAAAATAATGGACGTTAAATCATTGGTAGAGGCGGTCATTAGCTTGTTTTTTCCCGGATTAACTAAAGGGGTATCCAAAGCTCATCAGCCTGTTAACCAGTTGTTCGTCTCTCGGGGTTTTCAATTTATTTAATCGTTGATCTAATTTTATTCTAATTTATTGTTTTACTTTATGATTCAAAATAATTATAACTAAACAGGACTTTTAATGTATCTGATTTAACATTATTTACTCTCAAAATAATTCCGCGCTAAACCAGTTTGGAGACGTGAAGACAAAAACGGCTTATAAAAGGTTAAGCCGATTTAGGATAAAACGTTAAGTGTTTTTACGTCCTCGCGGAGCTTAGCCACGGCGTCTCCGAGCGGGCCCTTAATAAATATTTAAATGATATATTTAGAACGCGAACACCCGAATAAATAGCTTCGGTCAAGACCGATTATGTCTTTTAACGTTAACGCGTCGCTCGCTTAGGATTTACGACAAGGAAGGAATGGAGGTAGTTGAAATAATCATAAAAAAACTATTTTTAATAAATACTAGTGGCTCAAAAAATATTAGTCTATCCGCGCGCGGTTAACCTTGTGAAGCTTATAATTAGGCGTTACGAGCGTAAGGCCAATTCCGACTCGTCGCCACGCCTTTCGACGAAACAGTTTCCTTCTTCGGTCAATAGGTTACTGACTACGCCCTGAAGCGGACTTTTTACGTCTTTAACTAGACATCATAAGACGCGCGCGAATATCGCGCTAATTTTCCTTGGTTATCGGTCAGGTTGGTAGAAAATCCGTAAAACCCTCTAGACTCAAGAGAATTTTTTTTCTGTCCAATCCGCCAGCGTAACCAGTCAATGAGCCTCTGTTACCTATGACCCGATGACAGGGAATAAGAATGGAAATGGGGTTATGGGCCACCGCTCCACCCACGGCCTGGGCCGAGCGTGGGTTAAAACTTAATTTTTGGGCCAAAATCCCCGCTATCTGGCCATAGGTTATGGTCTGACCATAGGCGATTCGCTCTAACTCCGCCCAAACCGCCATCTGAAAAAATGTCCCTGGGGGCCTAAGCCCCGGAAAAGGCTCAGGCTTTTCTCCAGCGAAATAGGCCGCCAACCATTGTCGTAACTGACTATCCCTCGCGCCACCCCGCGACGGGAGCCAATCCTTGGCCTTAGAAGGATAATATTTCTGGCCCTCAAACCATAAGCCGATCAAATCCTCGCCCTGAAAGGCCGCCGTTAAAGGGCCTAAGGGGGACTCAACGGTCGTCTTAGTGATCTGGTTGGTGGTCGAACTTCCCAGGAACATCTAAAAACCTCCTAAAAACGACCAGTTGGGCTGGAACTTAGCTCGCCACGCCTTTGGCCTTCGCTTTAGAGCTAACCTTGGCTTGGCTATGGCTCTTATTGGCCTTGGGGCTCTCCGCCTTGGCTGGTTTCGACTTAACTGGTTTCGACTTGGCCGCCGACTTAGCTAGTTTCGACTTAGGCTTAGGCTTAACGGTCTTAAGTTCCTTAACGGACTTTTTCTCTTCCTTCACCGCTTTTAAGATAGCCTTGGCCAGCTCGGCCGGGCAAGAGGATTTTTTTTGCCCACATTTGATCCCTTTAAGCGTTTTGGCCACTTCCACGCCCGACCGCCCTTCGACCAAAAGGCCAATTCCGGCCAGATTGCCAGGACAACCGCCTTCAAACTGAACGCCGCTGACGATACCGTCATTTAGCTCAAACCGCAAGCTTTTAGGGCAAATACCCTTGGTCTCTGAGGCGTATTCCATATTCTTCTCCAACCAATCCAGAACCGCGGCCATAAATGATGGTCAAAAAACCACCAAAATCACTTCATAAATAAGCGTACCATAAGCCCATTGTGGTTTTCAATTGGTAAAAAATCAAAGTCAGATCCGAGTAGCCAGATCCGAGCTTAAGGGCGAAAAAAGCCTATCCGCCCCCGAGTCTTTTAGCCAAACAAAGCCCCACGTCAAGGGACGCGCCCAGGGAGACGTTTTTTTAGAGGCGAAATAATTCTGATGGCTTAGCGAAAATCCCAGTTTCAAGAAATTGGTTAAAAAAAGAGTACTAATATCAAAGAGTTAAAAATTTTATCTTCCGATTTTAGGCCTTCTCGCGCGGTCATAAATTCTTGGTTTTTCCTTGTCTTTGGGTGACAATTGTTCAAAATATAACGATTTCAATCTCTCACAATATTTTATTAATTTTAGATGATTATTTATATATAATTAAATTATAATAAACTATTAATAACATTTTAAATATGTTTTTTTACATAATCAGCGATTAATTAGTTTAATTAATAATAACTTTAGCACCTACTAAATCCGAAAACGCTCCCGGGAGGTCGGTAATTCCCGCGACCATCGCTGGCGTTATTTTTTTGCCTCTTTTATTTCTAAAGAGCTTAAAGTTATATGTTAGAGTATTAAAATAAATAGTATAATATATTTTATAAACTAAAAATATTAAAATTTAAAAAATTATAAATAAGTCTTTGATAAAACCTTAGATTCAGGGAAATCATCAATGAAAAAGTATTAATTTCAATACTTTATCAATTAGGATTCTTGAATTATGGACTTTTCGCGAGATCATCAGCGGTCACTCGCGTCGTGATCCACGCGTTCACGGCCTCTCTAAATTAGGACTTTAAACTTACCCACGCGGCCACCGGCTCCCTTTGGATTAATTTTTAAAAAAACTTAAAAATATACCAGATTGCCATTGACACGCTAGCCGGGAATAAGGTAAATTGATCTTAATTTGGAGGGAGTAGCCATGTCGATTGAAAACTCTCAAAGTTTAACCGGGCCAACGCTTGACCCACTAGGTTCCGATGGTCGCCCATTGAGCGATAGCGCTATAGATATTTTTGAGAGAGTACGCGGACTCGAAGCCTTGGAACTCGAGTCTCAAATAAACGGCCTACAATCTAGCGCCAAGGAAAATTAGCCCGTGGCCAAAGTCACCCAGGAAGCCCAGAAAGTTGATAATACGGCAATTCCCTCAACTCTCAAAATGTTCATGTGGTTTGTTGGCATAGTCGTAGTTATTATCGGCGGGACAGGTGTAACGCTCACTTTATATACAGTCAGCGGGATAAAGGATGACATTAGAGATTTATCCAACAAGATAAATGATAACATTAGAGATTTATCCAACAGGATAAATGAAAACGAAAAGGCTTCGATCCCAGGACGGATGCCTTGTACAGCAAGATTGACTCCATTAATGTCAATTTGAACGCTAGGATTGATTCCATTAATGGCGCTTTGTCCGCTAGGATTGATGATTTGACCGCGAGGATTGATAATTTAATGAAAATGATGTCGGAAATACAGGTGGACATCAGTAAACTTAGCGGGACAGCGAGGCCAGACCCCGTCAAGGCTCAAACCACTTCTCGCGCTCCAGCTAAGAACTAAACTGGAGCGATTCCAGACCGGGGTTCTCGGTAAAAAGAGATAAAATAACGTAGAGTTAAATCCTTTTTTGCTTGATATATATTATAAAAAACATAAATAAAAATGCCACGCTATGTCTTTTATTTAATGATGGTCTTGTGAAAAGTCTAAAATTCCAAAATTCAAATTTATAATTTATTGAAATTATTACTCTTTTACTTGACGATTTCACTTAAACAAGGGTTTTCGCAAAGCCATCTTTAATTGCTAATACAATACAATTAATCAATATTTAACTTTTAATGCGCGTAAATAGTACAGCTAAATAATTTTAACTTTAATAATTCTTTATAGTTACTATAATTATTTATGATTAATTAAATTATGTTTATTTATTAGCTTATAATAACAAAAACATTAAAACGATAGATTTTTTTAATTATCGCGCTATATACCATAAATTTATAAAGAAAAAAATAAAGCTAAATTTATCCAACAAGACTGTTTTTTTTATTTTATTATCTGTCTATACAACTGATATCAATATATTTTTGCTTTACTACTATCAATTTAATAAACAAATGTTTGTTCTTGGTATAAATTATTGGGATCTAGTGTCTTTACGCGTCCGTAATAAATGAACTTATGGAACTTCAAATTTTGGTAGTGAGGAAAATTCCAGTAATTACAGTTTAATCTATAAAACAGTCCCATAAACATATTTAGTTGTAAAGAGACAAAATGTGTAAGAACAAAGTGGTAAAATCAGTCGTTAGTTGAAGCTAAGGCGTAAGTCCAGTCAAGATTTTATGACAATGTTCCCCAACCTTGAGAATAACTTAGTTGACTGTGGCCTTGGTAATACCAAGCGATCTGGCTGTGGGCCGGACGCTGACTCTTTCGGCCACGTGTGGACTATCTATAGAGCGTCTTAGCTGACAAGCTCTCCCAAAAAGAGGAGATCCTTGGGTTGTGGCAAAGCGTTTCCACAAGTTCGGCGATAAGGAGTTCCTTGTTCTTGCCCCGTACTTGCCTCGGATACCAATGTCGCTAGCCGTTTGTTTTTCCAAAGTTCACCCCTGCTTCATTCGGGCCAGAAAATTGGTTGACGTCTGGCTACCATCTCACCTCCTGGATGGTAAAAAAAATTAGTATCCGTTCATAAGGGTAATTTATTGAGGCGTTAGCCCCTTGGCGGAGTCTTAGTCATTTTTCAGTTAGAGGGGTTAATACCCTTCAAAGAGTCAAGCCAGCTAGACATTCTTTCCAGATTTCAATCAATTGTTCCCCAGTTTCAGTTTTTTTTCAGGCGCCCGTCGAGATGATCTATCTCCAGGCCATCAGTCAAAGCCCCCGGAGTGGGCACTGAAGGTAAAACCCACCCTTTAAATGACGCTTGGCCAATCCAACCAAAACTGCTCCGCCCCTACCCGGTGACAATCCAAAGTAGATTTTGGGACAAACGAGTAAAACCGGCCACCAAGCCGTTAGATTGGTGAAGTCTTGGTTCCAAGCCACTTTTATCTGGCTTTAGAGCCGCCTGAACGATTAAAAAGACTCTCCAAAAAAATTGGCCACTATTGGCCAATAGACCAAAATTATTATCAATAATCTGGTCGCGACAGTAACTCCAGGCCAGCCTAGTTTTAGAGGCCTATTGAATTTTTTCGATCCGCTTAGACAGTTATAAATCCCTTATTGGCCATCATGGCCTTTATAACAAAACCCTGGGCTCGAGGGAGGATTGACAAGTTTACCCTAACCCAGGGTCTATGCCTCTTAAACAACCGGCGGCAGAAATACCGATTTTCTTGAGACAAACTCATTCTAATTAAGGTAAATAATCAATACTTTAGTATTATTTAATTGTATTTGATGTTTATATCAGAATAGATCGAAAATATTTATGTTTTATTGGTGGGCCTCAAAACGAAGCCCACCAATATTAGTCAAGTCAAATGGGTTTTTTAGAAGTTATAGCCAACGCCTAAAGCGGCGTTATGGCTGACAAACTTACTAGCCACGTCTAGGTCGTAGTTAACGAAAATATCCCACTGGTCGTTGATCTCATACTTGAGCCCAGCT
>JAISYP010000118.1 GCA_031269825.1 Deltaproteobacteria bacterium | reverse complement strand
TCTTTAGCAACCTCTTTATGTGTTTTGTTTATATGAAGAAGAAGATCTTCAATATTTGTTAACGAAAGAAAATTAGTATCCGATGAGGTACCTTCGGAAAATAATTTACGGACTAAATGAATATTATCCAGTAATTTATTAATATAATTAAGCGTATTTTCATCTAATTTATATTTTTTTCCATGCCTTGAAGGATAGCCTTCAAGTCATCCACGCCCTGCTGGATCTTAGAAACCGGAACCAGCTCTTGGTTTTGACTATTTTTTTCCATACCTTGGGTTACTCCTTGGAAGATCAACACCAAGCCAAAAAGATTATACCAGATTTCAAAAATAGATCAAATTTTTTAGGTACACCCCCTAGTTGGAAGAGCAGGTCAAGTGGTAAGTGAAATAAAATTTTCTCCTGGAATTTCCGGTAGTTAGTTAAAAGATTCAATATAATGTAATTAAATCTAATAATATTATTTTATTTATTATTTTATCACTTATTATCTCTAATAAAAGTGTTTTATGATTCATATCATAATCAAGGTGGCGTAAGTTCTCCCCAAAATTTGTCAGTTCCCCAGTACCGGATCGCGCCCGCGTCACCTAGAGAATTGGAGGGAGAGTCAGAAGGAAAAAGCGCGGCTCGAAGAAGAAGTATCTGATTCAGCCCTGGCGTTTCAATGAGAGCGCGTAACGTTTTGGTCAATAACAACGGTAATCCGATTGAGCCTAAAATTCGCTAAAGTTCGCCCGGGCCATCAACCATCCCAGCGCGTCAGCAATCAATCATCAACGATGATCGCGCCGAAAAACATATCTCTTCACTGGCGCGTAGCCATAAAGAAAAACTCCCTTGGACATTAACGTTGGCCCGCTGGCGCGCATGACGCCCCGGCGAATCCACGGACGGGATGGGATAAATCCGTCGAAGCTCTTCCGCCGCGTGGCCCGCTCGCGCGTTCCCTCGGGCGCTTGTCCCCTGGTTACGCGTTGGGCTTTAATAACGCGTTAATTTTCCAGAAATTCGTCGGTCGACGCTAAACCTCGCGGGGACAATATAGCCACAGTCCGTCAAAAAGCTGACTTAATTTTTTCCATATCGATCGAGGATCGATGGTCGAGGCTCGATGATCGCCAAATGTTTGTTTCTTTTATTATAATTATAGCGTTTTTATTGGCTTGCCAAAAAGATTATTACATCAATATCGCCTACTCTTCCTTAACCGGTTTTAAGTTCTTAACCAACTGGGCGTAAACCTCTTTTTTGGATCGTCCCAGGCTTTCCGCCAACTCCGCGGCCACCTGACCCAAAGGCCGAGGATCCGTCTTAACGAGGGCGGCCAAGTTCGCCCAGTCCGGTTCTTCCTCGCTCGCCCGTTTGGTCTCCCCAGGAGCGATGACCAGGGTTATCTCACCCTTACGTGGGTTAGCCGTGACGCTAGCCAATATTTCCGTTAAGTCAGCCCGAAGATACTCTTCGTGAACCTTGGTCATCTCTCGAGCCAATAAAGCCGATCTATCGCCCAAAATCCGAGCTAAATCATTTAAAGACGCTAAAAGACGGTGTGGAGCCTCAAAAAAAACCATCAAAAAGCCTAACGCGTCCAATTTTCGGATTAAACGCTCCCTTTCTTGGGCCTTTTCTGGCAAAAAACCTCCAAAAACAAACCGTTCCGCCCAAAAACCCGAAGCCATTAAAGCCGTCACCACGGCCGAAGGACCAGGTAACGGCCAAATGGCGTAACCGGCCTCGCGGGCGGCCTGAACTAATTTGGCGCCCGGATCGGCGATGACCGGAGCCCCAGCGTCGGAGAGAAGAGCCACTCGGCCCCCGTGGGCGAGACCGCTTTCAATCCTGGGCCAGGCCCGTTGGTGATTTTGTTCGCGATAGGAGATTAAAGGTTTGGCTAAAGACAGGTGGTTAAGAAGTTTTAAGGCCCGCCGAGTATCCTCGGCGGCCACTAAATCCGCTTGGCCTAAAACTTGGATTAAACGTAGACTCAGATCCCCCAGATGGCCAATGGGGCTAGGCGCCAAGTACAGACCCGCCGCCAAAGGCTGGTCAGTCATCAAACAGGCCTGGCTCGGGGGGTTTAACGCCTCGATAAGTCTGACGGTGGAGGGGACAAGGGCCATGCTGGGCCAAAGCCAATAGATGATCTTTAGTGCCGTATCCCTTATGCCGGTCAAAACCATACAAAGGGTAAAGCTGGTGAGCTTCCAACATCAACCGATCGCGCGTCACTTTGGCCACAATGGAAGCCGCGGCGATGGCCAACGACCGGGCGTCGCCATGGATCACAGCCTGGGTCGGGCAAGGTAAAACCGGTTTTTTATTCCCATCGACCAAGGCTAGAACCGGGACAATCCTCAAGCCCGCGCAAGCCTCCGCCATGGCCATTAAGGAAGCGGCCAAAGGATTTAGGCGATCGACGTCTTGAGCGGATTTTATGGCCACGGCCGTGGCTAGGGCCTGGCCCATAATCCGCTCGTAAAGTCTATCCCTTTCTTCGGCGGTCAATTTTTTGGAGTCATTGACCCCAGTCCAATCCACGGCTGGATCCAGAATAACCGCCGCGGCCACTAAAGGCCCCGCTAAGGGGCCTCGACCAGCCTCATCCAAGCCACACAAAGGTCTTTGGCCCCATTTTTCGTCAAAGGCGACCAAATCTAGGTCTTCCTGAGCGTCTTCCTGGTCTAGGGCGGCCTCAGCCAGAAAAAAACCGTCAAGAACCCCTTGATCCTTGACGGCGCTCGATGACCTAGACGGTCGCGAGCGCGATGGCTTCCGGCCCACGCTGGCGGAACCGACCGACTATTTGTTGAACAGGCTCTTGGTCTTCACCTTAGCCGCCTTGCCCCGCAGTTTTCTCAGGTAATACAAGCGCGAGCGACGAACCCGGCCCTCGGTGATCAGCTCCACCTTGTCAATGATGGGCGAGTGAGTGGGAAAGATCCTCTCCACCCCAATTCCATAGGACACTTTACGAACCGTGAAACTGGAGTCCATGGAGCCTTTGCGTCGCCGAATGACCACGCCTTTGAAGATCTGGATCCGCTCCTTGTCGCCTTCCTTGATCCGCACGTGCACGGCCACGGTGTCGCCGGGCCGGAAAGAAGGCAGATCCACGCGGGTCTGTTCCGCGTTGAGCAGGGTAATGGCGTCCATGACAATAACTCCTGATATAAATAGGGGGTCAAAAAACCCCAACTACTGGAAATTCCTAGATAAATGGCGCGGAATCAAAGAGCGCGCCCATAGGTAACTGACAATAATAACTAAAACCTCACCGCGGATCAAGGTTTTTTTGGAAAAAAATCGCCGAGCCTAATTCCAGCTAGAATCTAGCGAGGATCTAGCTAGCCAAAGTCACTCAGCGCTTACTTTTCCGCCACAACCAAGGAGCGATGGGATCCGGCTCCCCCCATAGGCCAACGGAATTTAGCCGAGCCTGGCTTTCGGCTTCTTTCAAGGCCTCACAAACCTGGGCGCTCTGACAGTACTGAGGATAAACCCAAGCCCAACCGCCGGCCACCATGGCTAGATTGATCAACTGTTTATCCACGCGCACCAAGCCGACTATCCGGCTATAACGATCCGTGTCCATCTCTTCGACCGTCACGGTCTGATTGGCCAGGAGCTTTTGGAGGGCGGCCGTGGATTGGGGCCCATAAGATTGTTTTTTCTCGGGCGCGTCTATACCGTAAAAACGCACCTTAATCCGTTCATAATCCGTGGTCAAGACGGTGATGGTGTCCCCATCGGTTACCTTTTCCACCTGGCCGGAATAGACAAAACGAGGTTTAGAGGTTTTCTTGGCTTTCTTGGCCTGGAGGGGGGAGACGAAACTCAAGACCAACATGACAAGGGCCAACTCAACTAGGATGAGCCTAACTAAATTGGCTAGACGAGTTTGGGGGGACAAGACGACTCCTTTTCCCAGGCCATGACTTAGGCGACTCCAGCCAGCTCGCTCAACTAGCCAGTTTCCGTTAGCCTAGCGGTTTTGGCCAGCGAAAATATTTTTAAAATAGTTTACCCCGAAAATAGCCACATCGCAATAGCCGTGACGCCTAAAGCCAACCGTTCTTGGCGACCTTATCCGCCGCCAACCCCGCCCAAGCTTCCCACCCGCCAACCAAAAAACCAGGCTAAACCCAAACGAGCTCATAGGCTTTTCTATGGTCATAACTATTTGATTTTAATCGCCTTTATTGGGAATCCCTGGGCGAGGCGAAAGGATCTAATGATAAAAATCAAGTAGTTACGTTTAAAGCCCGACCCGCTCCTAAATCAAATTTTCTGTTGAAATCAGTTCCCCTTTCCCCTAAGATTAGACGCATTTTTCGGCCTTAAGGCTAGTCCTCGCCTTTTTGAGTTTCCGGTTCAACTGGAGGCCCCAATAACGGAGCCCACCAGGCCCGATTTTTCTTCCTCTTTTTGGGGAAAATTGAGGAAAAGGAGCTTTATTGATGGTTAATTTCCGCTCGGGTTTGTTTTTTGTCGTCGCCCTGGCCCTGGCTATCGTCATTGGGGGAGCGGCGGTCGAGGTTAGGGCCGCCGAGCCCAAGCGTCAGCTCAACCTTTTCATTTGGTCGGAATACATTGATCCAGAGATCATCTCTAATTTCGAGAAAGCCTACAATGTCAAGGTTCGACTAGATTATTACGAATCCAACGAGGAAATGATCGCCAAACTCCAGAGTGGTCAAGTGGGAGCTTACGATCTCATCGTTCCTAGCACATATTTCATTCCTATCTTGGTTAATCTTAACCTTATTCAACCTTTAAATCATACTTTATTAACCAATATTGGTAATATAAAACAAGAATTTACCGAATTACTAGTTGACGTGGGCAACAAGTTTTCCATCCCCTACCAATGGGGCACCTCGGGTTTGGTGGCGCGCTCCAAGGCTGAGGATGAGGTGGAACAATCTTGGAAACTGCTTTTTGAGAACAAAAACCCGGCCAATTTCCTCCTTTTTGACACCGCCCGAGACGCGCTGGGCAGCGCTTTAAAATTTCTAGGTTTTTCAGCCAACACCATTGATCTCCAAGAAATCCAGGCGGCTGGTCAACTTTTAATCGAAACCAAGAAAAAGCCGACCTTCATGGGCTTTGACAGTGGCGTCGGGGGCTTAGCCAAGGTGGTTGGCCAAGTCGCCTCCATCGCTCAGGTTTACAGTGGCGAGGCCATCCGAGCTTCCCGGGAAGAGGAAAACATCGTTTACGTCATTCCCCAGGAAGGTTGCGAGCAGTGGTTGGACGTGTTGGCCATCCCCAAGGGAGCCCCCCACGCGGCGGTGGCCCATGAATTCCTTAACTACATCTTGGAACCCAAAGTCGCGGCCAAACTCGCTTCCTTCAACAATTACGCCACCCCCAATGAAAAGGCCATGGAATTTATTTCCGATGAGGACAAAAACGATCCCGGCATGTACCCCCCGGAAAGCCTGAAACAGAAAATGGAGTATTTTAAAGATCTCGGATCCAACTTCCGGCTTTACGAAGAGACCTGGACTTTGGTCAAGGCCCGCTAGGCTGGTCATGTCCAGTCCTATTGAAGATAAATCGCGGTCTACCCCGCCCCCGGATCCGGCCGACCGGGTTCGGGTGGCCAGTCGCCGCCATATCGACGTCATCCTTCATTGCCCCCAAATGTCGGAAAACATCGGTGGCTCCGCTCGAGCCATCGCCAACATGGGCTTGGGCGATCTGATCGTGGTGAGCCCGAGAAAGATCAACGATGAGCTAGCCGCGGCCATGGCTACCCCGCAGGGCGAACAAATCCTCAAAAATATGCGCGTCCGCGATTCCTTGCGCGCGGCGGTGGAACCGTACGAGCTGGTGGTCGGCACCACGGCCCGGATAGGCAGTCGACGAGGGCCATTGTTGAGCCCCCGTCAGCTAGCCCCAACGTTGTTGGGCCTTAATCCGCCCAAGGTGGCCCTGGTCTTTGGGCCAGAGAGGATGGGCCTATCGACTGAGGACATCCGCCTGTGCCAAAGATTCGTCCGCGTCCCCACCGACAATCCCCAAACCGGCTCCTTAAACCTAGCTCAAGCGGTTCTCATCATGGGTTACGAACTCTTGCTCGCCGCTGGCGGCGAGCCCTACCCACCGCCCCCCATCAAAGCCGCGACCCAACTCCAACTCAACGATATGTATGATGATCTGGAAAGCACTTTAGTGAAAATCGGCTTCCTCCCCGAGACCAACTCTGGCCATTGGCTCATGAACATCAAAAAGATCTTTAACCGGGGGCTCCTAACCGAAGGCGAAAGCCACCTCCTCCGGGGCGTTTGCCGCCAGATCCGTTGGGCCGTCAATAATATGAAGAGTTTGGATTAAAATGGGGAGCTAAATCAGCGAAAATTAACCGCGGCGACCATTAAAAACTAGAATAAAAACTACAATTATAAAACTAGAACAAAATAATACCCGGCCCTAAAAGCCAGGGGCCAAGCGCGTAAGCGCTTGACCCCTGGCTTATTTATACCCACATTAAGCGACCGATTCTTCGTTTAGGCGGAGACCACGACTATTTTTCGGGGTTGAGCTGGGGCTAGTTTGGGCAAAGTCACCGTCAAAACCCCATCCTTAATGGTCGCGGCGATGGCCTCTTTGTCAATCTCCCCAGCGACCTTAAACTGACGATAAAAGTCGCCAATCTCATATTCCTGGGTCAAAACCTTCCGCCCGACGTTGGGTAAACTGACCTGACCATGAATGGTTAGGACGTTATCATTAAGATCAATATTGAGCCCCTCCACGGCCACGCCGGGCATATCCGCCACCACGGTCAAGCCCTGGTCGTTTTCCCAGATATCCACCTGGGGGCTAAACTGGGGGGTGGAACTAGCGTTTTCCGCCACGCCAGTCTCCAAAGGCCTTTTTTCCTTCGGGCTCAATTCCTGGTTCGTGAGCTGGGTCATGATTTTTCCTCCTCGCTGGCCCCACCGTTTCACTGGGCTTGAACGACAATTTGACGCGCCTTGGCCTCGGCGGCTTTGGGCAAAGTTATGGTTAAAACGCCGTTTTTAAAGACCGCCCCCACTTCCTCGGCCTTCACCTTAATCGGTAAAGTCAGGGAACGGCTAAAACTCCCCACCTCCCGCTCCCGACGGTGGTGGTTGGCGTTGGCGTCGACGTTATCGGCGACCTTGGCCCCCTTTAGGGTCAAGGTGTCGCCCTTGATGGCCAATTCCAGCTGGTCAGCGGCCAAACCAGGGAGCTCCGCGGTCAAGTACAGATTATCGTCGTCCTCCAAAGTGTTGACCAATGGGAAAACTCCTGTATAATTCCTCCTAAAATGGTTGATCCCCCCGGCCAGGGCGTTGTAAACATTTTCCATGTGGGAACGCATTTTTTCCAATTCCCAAAAAGGAACCGGAAAGCCGCGACCAAAAATAGGTAGAAAAGCCATTGTTCTTTCCTCCTCGTTATTCGCCAATGAATTAAGACCCACGCTGGGCCTGGTTAACCTTCGGAAGAACCCGGAAGTCCTTATCCTGGTTAAAAAATAAACACGCTTTTTTTCCTGTCAACCCTAACGACGAAATTTTTTTTAAGGCCCCATGCTCAACTACGCCATCAAAAGAATTATCTTGATGATTCCGACCCTTTTGGGCATCACCTTGGTCAGTTTCGCGGTGATCCACTTAGCCCCAGGCGATCCCACCGATATGGTCACCAGCCTCAATCCCCAGGCCAGCCAACAAGCCCAAATCCGCTTAAGGGAACTCTACGGTTTAGACAAACCCATCCATATCCAATATTGGAATTGGCTCAAAAACTTAGTTCGGCTCGATCTGGGGCGCTCGTTTTCCTCGGATAGCCGCCTAGTCAAAGACAAAATCTTTGAGCGACTACCGGTGACTTTGGCCTTAAACATCGCCTCCATGGCCATAATCTTAGCTTTATCGTTACCGCTAGGGCTATGGGCGGCGACCAGGGCGGGCGGTTGGTTTGACCGGATGACCACGGTTTTTGTCTTTATCTGTTTCGCCGCCCCCTCGTTTTGGTTGGCTTTGTTGGGCATGGGGCTATTTGGGGCGCGTCTAGGCTGGCTCCCCATCTCCGGTCTTACCTCCTTGGATTTTCATTCCATGGGTTTTTGGGACAAAGCCCTGGATTTGGGTCGACACCTATTGATGCCGGTCATCATTTCCTCTTTAGGCGGTTTAGCCGGTTTGTCCCGCTATCTACGCTCCAACACTTTAGAGATCATCCGACAAGACTACTTAAACACCGCCCGAGCCAAAGGGTTATCGGAACGGGTGGTTCTCTGGAAACACGCTCTCCGTAACGCCTTGATCCCGGTCATCACTATTTTAGGGCTTTCCGTGCCGGGCCTGATTGGCGGCTCAATTATTATGGAGTCCATTTACGCCATCCCAGGCTTAGGCCAACTTTTTTATGGGGCCATCATGAGCAGGGATTACCCGGTCATCATGGGCGGTTTAGTCATTGGGGCGGTTTTGACTTTAATCGGCAACCTCCTCGCTGACCTAGGTTACGCCTTGGTCGATCCCCGGGTGCGAGACGCGGCCTTCCGTTAAAATAAAGCGATTATCTATTTTTTAGCTATAAGTTTAGGGTAACGGTTTAGGATAAAAACATGTTTAAAATTGGCCTCAAAAAAATCTTGGCCAACCGTCTGGCCTTCTGTGGCGGAGTGGTGGTCTTGGCCATGTTTTTGGTGTCCTGGATGGCCCCGATCCTGGCTCCCCACGATCCCGATAAAGTGATGGTGCGGTCAAGGCTACGTCCACCCGGAACCGCTGGCCACCCGCTGGGCACTGATTCCTTGGGCCGGGATGTCTTATCGCGTCTAATCTGGGGTTCCCGGGTCAGTCTAAAAGTGGGGTTTGTGGCCGTGGGGTTAGCCACCTTGATCGGTCTAGCTCTAGGCGCGGTGGCCGGTTTCCGCGGGGGTATCGTTGATGGGATGATCATGCGTTTTTGCGATTTAACGCTCTGTTTTCCCAGCATGTTTTTGATCTTAGCGGTCATCGCGATTTTAGAGCCTTCCATCTGGAACGTGATGGTCGTCATCGGTTTAACCAGCTGGATGGGGGTGGCCCGTTTAGTCCGAGCCGAGTTCTTAAGCCTAATGACCAGAGATTTTATCCTCGCCGCCCGCGCCCAAGGAGCCTCCGCCTTTCGGATCATCTGGCGCCATTTATTGCCCAACGCCATGGGGCCAGTTCTGGTCACCGCCACCCTAGGCGTGGCCGGGGCGATTCTGACGGAAAGCTCCTTGTCCTTTCTGGGGTTAGGCGCCCAACCCCCCATGTCCTCTTGGGGCGGCATGCTCACCGAAGGCAAAGATCAAATATCCAAGGCCTGGTGGCTCAGTCTTTTCCCGGGTCTGTGTATCCTCGGCGCCGTTCTTAGCTACAATCTACTGGGCGAAGGGCTGCGCGAAGCCTTTAATCCCCACAACGCCTCGCGGACGGGTTAAGACCATGTTTCATTCGCCCGTCTTAGATGAATTAGGTCATCGTTATGGAACCGACAAACGCTCTGGGGAGCGGGGGCACGACTTTTTACGCAAATACGAGTTCTTCTTTCGATCCCGGCGTGACGCGACTTTTACTTTTTTGGAGCTAGGCGTTTACAAGGGGGCGAGCCTAAAGATGTGGGCCGACTATTTTCCCCAGGCCAACATTATCGGCGTGGACAATGAGCCCCAGGCCTTGGCTCGCCAAGGCGACCGAATCAAAGTCATTTTAGGGGATCTGGCCCAGATGGAGTTTCTCACGACTTTAGCCGATCTAGAGCCCGAAATTATCATTGACGACGCCTCGCATTGGTGGCCGGATCAGTTACGAGCTTTATTCGCCCTCTATCCGCGCCTCCAAAGTGGCGGCGTCTATGTGATGGAAGACATCCACACCTCATTTCCCCCCTTGGATGAGCTTTTTAAGGTCAGATTCGCCATTCCGCCTTTTGTTATCCTCCAGAAAATAGCCGAATACCTCACTGGCGACCAAGAGCCCTGCCCCATATTGACGGACAAAAACCTCTCGCCCATCTCGCCGTCCCCTATTCTACATGAGGAAATCCTTTATGTGGCCCAGGAAACCGACGCGGTGGTCTTTTTGGAAAGAGCGTGTCTATTAATCAAAAAATAGCCGCCCGCCTATTGGTAGTAACTTCGCTTAGCTAATTTCGGGAAACTGGGGTTTTCGCGAGGCCAGCGTATTTGACAAGTCGACCCCAGGCGGCGTAATAATTTTATTGACTCTATTAACCTTGACCTGAAAACTTCAACCTTGGTCGGGCCAACCGAAAGGAACTGGATAATGTTCTTGAAATCATTGCCGCTGGAGAAGCCAACCTTCGCGGAAATTAGGGAGCGAAATCTACTTTACGCCGACAAGACCGAATACATCTATAAGCTTTTAAAAAACGATAATAAGCGCTATTTTTTGTCCAGACCGCCCCTTTTTGGCAAAACTCTCCTCCTACATACCCTCAACGCGCTTTTCTCAGGCGTTCGTTCTCATTTCAAGGGTCTTTTTATTGACCAGTCCGATTACCAATTGCCTAAGCGCCCGACTATCTTTCTGAATATGTCCTTGGACGCGACTAGCCCAGCTGGCCTTAAGGAAAAAATCCTGGCCGACCTTAGGGAAATAGCCGCCAACAACCATCTAAAGGTCAAGGGAAACGCGCCTGACGTCTATTTTGGCGGACTCATCAAAGCTTTCTATAAAAAGACCGCGACCGAGATCGAGCCCAACCCGACTGACTCGCTTCTTCCCCAGGTCGACCGCCACCCTCAGGTGGCCATCCTCATTGATGAATTCGACGCCCCCGTGACTTCCATGATGAGCGATCCTCAAGCCGCCATGGCTAACGCCACGCTTCTTGGCGATTTTTTAGCTGTTCTGAGAGACGGGGACGTGGCCCCCCTAATCCACTTCGTTTTCGTGACCGGGGTGACTAGATTCGGCCGGCCCTCCCTAGACTCAGGGCCCAACCAGTTAGTCGATATCTCGCTGGATCCTAATTACGCGGGTATCTGCGGTTTCACTTTATCGGAGTTCGACCTCCTTTTCGCCGAGAGGCTGGCGGATACCTTGGTCAAACTACAAAAGTCCAACGACATGGCCCCTTCGGCCACCATAGACGATCTGAAAAACAAAATCCTCGCTTGGTATGATGGCTACAACTGGGGAGGCGAGACCAGAGTTCTTAATCCCTTTTCCCTTCTCAAATTTTTTAAAACGGCCACTTTTGACTCTTATTGGACTCAAAGCGCTCAACCTAGTTTTTTAAGCGCCCTAATCCGGGAAAGGCCCCAGGATTATCTGCCGCCCAGACTGGCCTCATCTCCTTACTCATATTCTTATGAGGACTTAGGCCAATCAGATTTGGCTCAGCTCCAAGCCGCCCCAGTTCTCTTTCATAGCGGTTACCTCACTTTGGACAAAACTACCAGCCGCGTCGTGGCCAATCCCTTGACCCAAAAGATGGAGAAAGTTTTTTCCTACTCTTTTCGTCCGCCCAATTTCGAGGTTTCTTTTCCCGATATCGCCCATTTGTTCCGGATTATTTTTGGCGTTAGCCTGGGTTCTGAACTCCAGCGGCTGGGCCAAACCCTGAAAAAGGCCCTCCTCGACCGTGACGCCCAGACCATTGAGGCTATATTTAGCGCTTTGTTCGCCGCCTTATCTGATTATCCAAGGCCCGACAATGAGAAGGTCTTTCACGCTCTGACCCCAACGCTCCTTGCCGGTATGGGTTTTAAGACGAAAAGCCAGCTTTTAGGATCTAACCATAGATTGGCTTTATCCCTGGAACTGGCGGATCAAGTCTTGGTCGTCCTTGAGCTGAGGTCTAGCCATCATCATATTAAGCTTACGCCCAAGGAAAAAAACCAGATTTTGTCTGACTTTGGGATGAAAAATCTGACCACGGCGGAGGTAACCAAGAGCTTCGCCGAATTAGCCGCGCGCGAACTGTCGCCCAATGAAACCGCTAGAATAACTTTCCAGGCTTTGGAAGAAAATTTATCCCCAGACGAGATAAGCCATCAAATGACCCTAATCGCCTTAAAATGGCTCCCCAATACCCATATCGAGCGAGCTATAGCCAGCGCGGCTAAGAAAAAATGGGCCAAAGACGTCATAAAAAACGTCTTGTTTGAGGCGGCTCGCGCCTTGGCTCTCACCGAAAAGCGCGTCAATAAGATCTTGCTTAAGACGGCCAAGAAAGCCGTTAGAGACCTAATAAAAAGGGACTACCCCAGCCAGCTCAAACCAGCGCCCCAGGAGATTATCTACCTCGGGGTGGCCACTTACGGCCAAGGCTCGCGCGTTAAGGCGACGTTTGGGCCTAAATGGCGGCGAGACTTATGACTATAAGGCAGCGACCTAACAAAGAATATCCGATGGCGTAGCGACCGATGGGACGCCCCAGCTCAAGTTTTCCAGCTAGAGCGAAAATGCCGAAAATCAATATTGTATTTTTCCATCCTCAGGCTCATCTTGCGCTCCGTGAGCCCTAAACGCGTGGCGGCCTGGGTCACGTGGCCCCCAGTATCCTCTAAGGACTCAATAATCAACCTTCTTTCCAAAGTCGAGACCGCCTCCTCCAAGGTCTTAGGCTCCTTACTAAGGTTTTGATTCTGCAGCCAATCCGGTAAATGCCTCGCCTCAATACTCCCATCCGGACCACAGAGAACCACGGCTCGCTCAATGATGTTCTCCAACTCCCGGATATTACCTGGCCACTCGTAAGCTCGCAGCAAACTATAAGCCTCATTGGAGATATGGATGGGTTTTTCCTGATCCGCGGAAAACTTGGCGGCGAAGTTTTCCGCCAGTTCCATGATATCCTCGACGCGTTTGCGCAATGGGGGTAGCGACAGCGGAAAAACGCTCAAACGATAATACAGATCCATCCGAAAACGGCCTTCCTCGGCCATCTTCTCCAGATCCCGATTGGTGGCGGCCACCAAGCGCACGTCCACTTTTAAAGTCTGACCTCCCCCCAACCGCTCAAACTCTTTTTCCTGGATCACGCGCAAGAGTTTGGCCTGGGTGGCCAAACTCATGTCCCCCACCTCATCCAAAAACAAAGTTCCGCCATGAGCCATCTCAAACCGGCCCTTCCGACCGCTCACCGCGCCCGTGAAAGCCCCCCGCTCGTGGCCAAACAACTCGCTCTCCACCAAACCTTCCGGCAGAGCCGCGCAGTTGACTTTGATAAAAGGTTGGCCCACCCGCAGACTATTGGAATGGATTAGGCTCGCGATCATCTCCTTGCCCGTCCCACTTTCCCCGCGAATGAGCACCGTGGTGTTGGTGGCCGCGACCTGGGCCACTTCTTCCAAGATGTTGCGCAAAGCCTTGGAGTGGCCGACCATTTGCCCAAATTTAAAATTTTGGTTCAAGATGGCCTGGAGGCGTCGGTTCTCCTCCAACATCGACTCATGACGGGAGCTAAAATCACGCCTAACCCCCACCGCCCGCGAAATGAGACTAGCCAGGACTGTCAAAAGACGCATGTCCTCATCCATCCGATCCGTGTCCGCGAACAAGCGATCGGCCGAGATAGCCCCAATGGTTTGGCCCGCCAAGATGATGGGCACGCAGATGAAGGCCACATCCTCTTTTTTTAGATCCCGGGCTCGGGTGCGGTTTAAAAACAAAGGCTCTTGAGAGACGTTGGGCACCACCATCGCTTGCCCAGTGGCCGTGACTCGACCAATAACGCCCTCGCCTTTTTTGTAGCGAGCCCGACGACGCTCGGATGGATTAAGTCCATAAGCCGCCTCCATCACCGTTTCCCCGTCGGAGTTCATTAAATAAAAGGCCCCCCGGGTTAAGCCGGTGTAACGGGCCATCAAAGCCAAAGCTTCCTCAAGGTGATCCGACAATTCCGTGGTGGCCCCGTTCAGGGCCTGGCTAACTTCGAAAAGAAGTCTAAGCTCACTGGTCTTGTCCCTAATTTGCGCTTCTATATCTGTCAACTTTCCACAACCAGAAAAAAACCGGCCAAAGCCGGGGCTGTCGGCCTTAGTCGCCCAAAGATTGGCCGTGGTAACTTTGTAATGGGGAAAGACGCCAAAGCCGATTTTTCCCCTCCTTTAACCTAATTTGCTTCAGTCCTTCCACCGCGGCCGTTAAACTAGCCATGGTGGTAATCATGCTCACCCCCCGACGGATGGCCGCCCAACGAATCTGGGAAGCTTCTTGGATGGAAGTGGGGTCGCTGGTGGTGTTAACCAACAAAACCGCCTTCCCATCCAACAAAAAATCAATCAAATTAGGCCGGGGAGCGTTAATTTTCTCAATTTTACTGGCTAAAACCCCTCGCGCCCCTAAAACCTCTCGCGTGCCCTGGGTGGCGTGGATGGTGAAACCTAAGCTAGCCAATTCCCGGGCCAAAGGCACCAGGGCTTCTTTATCCCGATCGCTCACCGTTAAAACAATGTCCCCAGACCGCGGAATAGTCGTGCCCGCCGCGGCTTGGGCTTTTAAAAAGGCTAAACCAAAATTGTCGTCTAACCCCATCACTTCCCCGGTCGAACGCATCTCCGGGCCCAGATCCACCTCCGCCCCGGCGAAGCGATTCCAGGGCAAAACCGCTTCTTTAACCGCGTAATAAGTCTGGCCAGCGGGCTCGGTAAAACCGATATCCTTTAAAGTTTCCCCGGCCATGATCCGAGCCGCGGTCTGGATAACCGGCCGTCCGGTGGCTTTAGCCACAAAGGGAACCGTGCGAGAGGCCCGGGGGTTGGCCTCTAAAACGTAAACTAACTCTTTGACCACGGCGAACTGGATGTTCATCAAACCTTTAACGCCTAAACCTAAGCCTAATTTTTCCGTCTCTTGGCGAATTTCGGTCTGAATGGCCTTACTTAGGTTATAGGGCGGTATGGAACAACATGAGTCCCCAGAATGCACCCCGGCCCTTTCAATATGTTCCATAATCGCCGCGATAACCACCTGTTCCCCATCAGCCACCGCGTCCACGTCCACTTCCACCGCGTCATCCAAAAACTTGTCCACTAAGATCGGGGTTTCGCTCCCTAAGGCCAAACCACCGCGCCCGAGGTCAGCTAAGTAGTCGCGCAGTTCCCCCGGGCGATGGATTATCCTCATGGCTCGGCCACCCAAAACGAAAGAGGGGCGAACAATGACCGGGTAACCAACCCGCTCGGCGATCAGGCACGCGCTTTCAATATCCGGGGCCATCCCGCTGGGGGGTTGTTTAAGGCTTAAGCGATTAACCAGATCGTTCCAGCCCTTGCGATCCTCAGCCAAGAAAATAGCCTCCGGGGCGGTTCCCCAGATGGGCGCCCCCGCGTCTTTGAGATCCTGGGCTAAATTAAGGGGCGTCTGGCCACCTAACTGGACAATAACCCCATCGGGTTGTTCCGCCTCCACCACGGCGAGCACATCCTCTAAGGTCACGGGCTCAAAATACAACCGACCCACGGCGTCGTAATCGGTGGACACGGTCTCCGGGTTGGAGTTCACCATAATGGTCGCGCAGCCCATGGCCTCAAACGCTTGACAAGCTTTCACGCAACAATAATCAAACTCAATGCCCTGTCCAATCCGATTGGGCCCGCCCCCCAGAATCATAACTTTACGTTGGTCATCTGTCCGCGGGGTTGGCGGGGGTGGGGAAGCCGGGGAATCGTAACTGGAGTAAAAATAAGGGGTTTCGGCGGCGAATTCCCCCGCGCAAGTATCCACTGGCCGGAAATGAGGCCGGACGCCAGCCGCGGCTCTTAAAGCTTGGATCTTGGCCGGGCTAATCCCCAGACCTGGCCGGGCGGCCTTAACGATTCGGGCCACGCTGAGATCGCTAAAACCTTGCGCTTTAACTCGGATCCACCAGTCGGCGGGCGGAGCCTCGCCTTTGGCCAAAGTTTCGGCTAAAGAGCTGGCGATGAATTGTTCCGTTTCCCAGATCGACCATAATTGGCCAATGAACCAGGGATCTAGGCCGGTTAAGGCTTGGGCGCGCTCTGGGGCCAGACCCAGTTTTAACGCTTGGTAAAGGAAGGCTAAACGATCCGGATCCGGGGCGACTAAACGGCGTTCTAGCCAAGGAAGCCGCTCATCGGGTTTGAGGGTGGCGATTTCTCGGCATTCCAGACTTAAGCGGCCCGTTTCCAAACCCCGTAAAGCTTTTTGTAAAGCTTCCCGAAAATTGCCCCCCAAAGCCATGGTCTCCCCCACGGCCCGCATCTCTAACCCTAAAACCGGCGAGGCTCCGACGAATTTCTCAAAATTAAACCGGGGGGCCTTAACCACGCAATAGTCTAAAGCGGGCTCAAAACAGGCCGATTTTCCGGTAATGCCATTTTTTAACTCGCCTAAGGTATAGCCCACCGCTAATTTCGCCGCCACGCGGGCGATGGGAAAACCCGTGGCCTTGGAGGCTAAGGCCGAGGAACGCGAAACGCGCGGGTTCATCTCAATAACCACCCGCCGACCAGTTCGCGGGGAAATGGCGAACTGAATATTACAACCGCCATTAAGACCCACGGCTCGAGCCACTTTGAGGGAATCATCCCGCATGGCCTGGTATTCGACGTCCGTGAGCGTCTGGATAGGGGCCACGGTTATGGAGTCCCCGGTGTGGACGCCCATGGGATCGACGTTTTCGATGCCGCAGACAATAATGGCGTTATCGGCTAGATCCCGGATCATCTCTAGCTCTAGCTCTTTCCAGCCAATTAAAGATTGCTCCACTAGAATCTGGTTAATGGGCGAAACGGTTAAACCCCGCCAAGCCAGTTCTTTTAACTCCTCACGATTAAAAGCCACCCCGCCGCCGGAGCCACCAAGGGTAAAACTAGGCCGCACAATGGCCGGAAAACCACCTCGCTCGGCCGCTTCCAAAGCTTGCTCCACGCTATGGGCCAGACCACTAATCGGAATGTCCAGCCCCCACTCGGTCATGGCCGCCCGAAAACGCTCGCGGTTCTCAGCCACCTCAATGACCCGGGGATTGGAGCCGATCATCTCCACGCCATTTTTTTCCAACACCCCGGCCGCGTGCAGTTCCATGGCCAAATTTAAAGCCGTCTGCCCCCCCAGCGTGGGTAAAATCGCCTGCGGTTTCTCCAGGGCGATGATCCCCGCCGCCACCTCGAGGGTCATGGGCTCAAGGTAAGTTCGATCCGAAAGCTCCGGATCGGTCATGACCGTGGCTGGGTTGGAATTTAAAAGAATCAGCCGATAACCCTCTTCCTTTAAAGCTTTGCAGCCCTGGGTCGCCGAATAATCAAACTCACAGGCCTGGCCAATGACAATGGGGCCAGAGCCCAATATCATTATGGTTTCCAGATCTGATCTTCTAGGCATGATGAGCCCTCAACATTTGGTAAAAACGCTCAAACAACCGTAAGGAATCGTGGGGTCCGGGGGCGGCCTCAGGATGGAATTGAACGGAGAAAGCCGGTTGGTCGACCCATTCCAAACCTTCCAAGGTCTGGTCGTTGATATTCCACAAGCTAGGTCTTAAACCCGCGGGGAGGGATTGGGGATCCACGGCGAAGCCGTGATTCTGGGAAGTGATCCAAACCCGGCCAGTTTGGCTATCCACCACCGGATGGTTGAGCCCATGATGACCAAAAGGCAGTTTATACGTCTTGGCCCCCGCGGCGAGAGCCATAATCTGGTGGCCCAAACAGATCCCAAAGACCGGCAAACGCCCCAAAAAGGCCTGGGCCGTTTTAATGGCGTAATCGCACGGGGCGGGATCGCCTGGGCCATTGGGGATAAATAGGCCATGGGGGTTTTCGGCCAAAATCCGTTCCGCGGGAGTTTGGGCGGGCCAAATGGTCAGATCCAAATTGTGGGCGTTTAGTTGATCCAGGATGGAGTTTTTGACCCCCAGATCCAGCACGGCCACCTGAAAATTAGGTCGCCCCTCCCGCGGCGGGGCGCCTTTTTTGACCTGAACCGATTGGCGAGAAACGGAACTGGCTAAATCCAAACCACTCATGGAGGGAATGGCCAAAGCTTTTTGGAGCCCTGGCTCGGGATCCGCTCGCCAAGGGCCGATATAACCATTCCGCGAGCCTTTTTCCCGCAGATGGAGCGTTAAGGCCCGGGTGTCCACCCCAGTCAGGCTCACCAGCCCGGCTTTGGCCATGTAACTAGGTAGATTCTCGGTCGAGAGCCAATGATCCACTGGGGGCAGCCAGAGTTCATGAAAGATAGCCCCCGCGGCCTGAACCGAGGCGGCCTGATCCACCGAGGGATTGATCCCGTAGTTACCAATGTGCGCGGTGGTGAAAACCACGATCTGTCCATGATAAGAAGGGTCAGTCAACACTTCCTGGTAACCGCTCATGGCGGTGATAAAAATCACCTCGCCCGCCGCCTCGGTCAAGGAACCCACCACCTGTCCCTCAAACCTGGTTCCGTCATCCAAGGTCAGGGCCGCCCTTGTCAGCTTGACCAGATCGTCCGCCATAAACCCTCCACCATAAAATTGGGCCGTTTTGGCCAGAAAACCAGAAGATGGTTACAGCGCGATCCGGCCGCGCCGCCTCCATATTTTATCTACCATATCCAGTCTACCAAGACCAACCGTCGAATAACGCTAAATCTAGAAATTATATGGACATTATCGCCCTAAAGTCAAGAAAAAAAAGCCCTGTTCGAGAATGGAAGAACTGACTGTTTGTTAGTCAAAATGGCCAGTTCCAGCTTCTTCAATTAGATCCAAATTTAATAGATCCAAATTTAACAAAAAGGGCGCGCCGATAGCTAGTCTTGAATGGTTGACGATGGTTGACTAGGCGCGCCTATTTTAACTCGCCCTGACCAAGTCTCACCGGATCGAAAGAATCTAACCGAGGTTAACTATCCGGGGGCGCGAGAGAAGATCGCCTAACTCAGAAAGAGTGTCGAGCGGTCAAATAGAAACAATCGTTATCGCCAAATTGCCCTAAAATTCCCGTCCGCTCACCCGAAAAAAATAGGGCGCCCACGGAGAACTTCCAGTGGTCATCCCTTCGATACTCCAAAAAAACCTCGTTTAAGGCCCCTTCCCCGGTCAGATAAACTTGGCCCCGCGTTCCAGCCGCCCAAGCGTCCAAGGCCCATTGAGCGGTAACCTCATAAGTTAGCCCATGGCTATCGTCGGTGGGCCAAGCGTCGGCGGGCCGAACGTTAATGGGCCAAGCGTCAATAGGTTGAGCTCCCGTTAAAGAACGCGCTTCCAAAAATCCCTGAAAATTAAGGTATAACCAACCATCAAAAGACCGATCCCAGCCCACGACGGTTTGGATTAATCTAGATCGACGCCAATTAAGAGCTCCTTGGATTGGATAATCGGATTTTATGACCATTTCCCCTCGAAAAGTTCCCGCCCCCAACCCCTTGGCCCAGGCCAAGCCATAAGCTTGATAGCGAGCGTAGGCGCCCGTCGCTTGGAGGCCCAAAGGCGTTAACGTCATTTTATAAAGCGGCTCATCCAAAAAACCATGATAGGTCATTAAGGATAGATCCCAACCCTCGCGACTGGCGCTTAACTTTAAGCCATACTCGCCATCCCGAAACCAAGCGTGGGGGGCGTTTTTTGGGACTAAGGTCAAAAAACCGGCCTCAACCTGGGTTCTTAACCGCTGAAAAGCCCGCGGCTCCCATGGGGAACCTGGCTGAGGCATTGTTAATACCCCAGCTTTGGGTAGATATACGCCCTCTAAATTAACGGGGCCCAAATTAAAGCTGGCCCCAGCCATGGCCTGGGGAACCCGATTCAGGTTCCAACCAGAGGGGAAGGGATCCCTTAAATCCAAAGGATTAAATAGATCCAAAGGGTTGTAGCCGTCGGAAGTTCCCCAAACCTTTAGTTTTTGGCCCAGCCAAAAATCTAAATTAGCCGAATCAATAGTCAGGAACAACTCCTTAACTTCCGCCCAACCGGCTTGATGTCCCCTTGGCCAATAATGAGCCGCCCCCTCCAGAACCCCTTGAGCGCTCCCGTAAAGCCCCACAGATCCCTTTTTGGCGCTCATCTCCAAAAAAGCGGTCTGGGTCAAAGCCACCGGCGAGCCATCCTTAATCGCGAAGCGATTTCTGGACTCTAGAAAACCGCCATAAGTTAGGGCCCACTCGGAACTAAGGCTAGACTCCCTAGGCGCGGCTTCGGCGGGCGAGCTAGCCACGGCGAAAGGATCGCCAGGCAAAGTTACCGGCGCGGCGCCTTGGCCAAAAGGATCGCCAGGTAAATTTTGAGCCTGGGTTTCGGAAAAACACCCCACCAAAACCAAAGCCAAAAGCGGGCCTAACCAACGCATGACTATCTTTTTAGGTTTTGGGATAAAAATAGATCCGCGGGGAAGGTTTGGTTAAAAACCACCTCCGTCAGATCCAGGGTGGTCACCGAATCAGTTCCCTGGGCGGCCATCCTTTGACGTAACGGTAGCCAAATGCCCTGAATATTTTTAAAATCGCCCAAAACCAACGTCTTTAGTAATTTGTCTTTCGGCCCATAATACTCCACCTTCGTGGGTAAATTGATGTCCTTACGTATCCACAATAACCTTTTCGAGTAACCGGTGGCCTTGGAGTCGAGCGGGGTGGCTTTTAGAGCGTGACAATCCGCCCCCGCCAGGTTTACCTCGCCCAATAGCTCCCAATTATCCTCATCCACTTCCCGCCGAAAAATATCCTCCAACGCGTAGTCGCCGCGCGCGAAAGGCCCTTTGCGCGCCCCGCCAGCGATCCGTCGGGTCAGCGACTCAGCTGGCAAAAAGACCCACATGTCGTCATCTTTTTGATGGTCGCGATAAGCCCAGGTCAAATAAGAAGTCCCGCGAGTATCTGGGGGCTCCAAAAAAACAATCAACTGTTTTTCCGAATTGGGATCTTTTTGGCGTTTGATGTCCATGGTTCGAACCAGCGATTGACCGCCCCGCTTAATGGTCATGGTCGCCTTAAAACTAGAGCTTTGGCTGTTATCCACGGCGTCCCACTTTAAGGCGATATCACGTCCAGCTTGGGCGACCAAAGAGGTGGACATAAAAAGGCCAATAAAGCCCACCGCCAAGAGCCCCACTAGCGGGGCTCTTAATAAAAACGCCCTTAACGCCACGCGCGCGTAAGCGACCATAAAACTACCTCCCCCGCCGCGACGCCTAAAAAAAGACGCGCGAGCCATATCCATCCTAAAACAAGCCTTACCGCCCAGAGTCAGTTAATCCTTACATCATTTAATGGCCGCCGTTAAGGGTGGCGTTAAGGGCTCCGTGGCCCGATCCGGGCCAAAAGGTTTAAAGGTCAATAAAATGGCCGGCAAAAGGGTAAAATCCGCCACGATGGCCAAAATAAAGGCCACCACCCCTAAGCCGCCGAATTTCCAGACCCCGGATAAATTTGACCACAGTAAAAAAGAAAAAGCTCCCACCACGGTTAAAGTCGTAAACAATAAAGGTCGCCCCACCGTGGCCAAGGTACGCTTTAAAGAAAGGGCGTAGGAGCCGGTATCGAGAAAAACTTCCCGGAACCGGTATAAAAAATGCGTGGTGTCGTCAATGATCAGCCCGATGATGATGGGGCTAAAACTTAACAAAGGAATGTCGATATAAAGCCCCAGGGAGCCAGCTAGGCCGATGGTCGCCAGCACCGGAACCACATTGGGGGCCAGGCTCAATAACCCCGTCTTTAAAGATCTCATGGCGATGGACATGATCAACGTTAAAGTGATAAAGGCGGAAGTAAAGGTTTGGCGTTGACCACGGGCCATTTGGTCATTCATGGAACGCGTCCAATCTAGGCCACCAGTTAAAGTGACCTGAGCCGGATCCCCAAAGACGCGCCCCACTTCCGTCTCAATAGCCTCGGTCAGGACTCTAACCTGTCGCGTGTCCATACTTTTGGCGCGGGCCGTCAGACGCGCTTTTTGACCGTCAAAACTAATCAATTTATCCAGTTCTCGGCCATCGGCCAATTCGTACAACAATAAATATTGCGCCGCCGAGGCCCGAGTTTTGGGCAACGTCCAGTAAGCCGGATCCCCATCATGGAGGGCTTGACCGATGTTTTTCAATAGGTCTATGACGCTAATGGTTCGGGTCACTTCCGGCCGACCCTCCAAAAAAGCGCGCAGACGCTCCATCCGCTCCAAAAAGGCTGGTTCCTTAATCCCTTCCGCCAGTTGACTATCAAAGATCAATTCCACCGACATGGTTCCGCCAATCCGCTCATCCACAAAATCATAAGCCTGGCGTAAAGGCAAAGAGGGAGACAACATGCCAATGGTGTTAGACTCGGTCTCCACGCGGCTGTAACCGTAAAAAGCGAGGATAAAAATCCCGGCGAAAAGCGTGAGGATAAGCCGACGACCAGCCATATTCAACCGATAAATCCAGGTCATGAGCCCGTCAAACGCGTCATATCGCCGGATCCGCTTAGCCCCCGAGGCGGATCGGGAATTTCGCCTTGGGGCGTAAAATAAGGCCACTAAGATCACGGAAAGGACATAAGCCGTCATCACCCCAATGGCGGCGTAAACGCCCATATCCCGACACGGGGGAATATCGGAGGTTAAAAAAGACAAAAACCCCGCCGCCGTGGTGAGAGCCGTGATCAGGCACGGGGCTCCCGATCGTCCCATCGCCTCCACCAGAGCCTGGCCATCGGGTTGACCCAGCCGTCGGTTTTGGCGATAGATATCAATGATGTGGGTGGAGACGCCGACCGTGGAGCAGCAGAGAAGAACGGGCAGCAAGATGACAAAAACGTTTAAATCATAGCCGAGCAGCTCAGTTAGGCCAAAAGACCAGATTAAACTAATAATGATAATAAAAAGCGGAACAAAAGCGGCCTTTAAAGATCGCCCTAGGTAACTTAAAATGATCGTCATGATCAAAAGACCCAGGAGAAGAAATTTTAACGCCTCAGAATAACTAAGATCATTATATATATCACTCAAGATCGGCGGACCCACGACTTTGACGTTCAAATCTTGGTATTCAGGCGCGGCTAAGACCCGTGACAAGGCCTGGCGAATCTGGGCCGCGGGATCAATCACGTCGGCGGGATAAGGCTCAAAGTCCACGCTCATGGCGATAACCTCGGCCTGTTCGTCAAAAAAAAGATGGAGATAGATTTTCTCCGCCAGAATCCGCTCCACCAGTTCCGCCCGACTTAACCCGCGCCCCACCAAATCGAAAAAACTAGCGACAATCAAAGAGCCGTCTTGGCCTTCTAAGTACTCCGCGTTGCCGAGCCAACGGACGTTTTTGACAAACGGCAGGTTCGTGGCCAGATCTTCGGCTAACTCCGCCAAAAGGGCCACGGTCTTAGGCGCGAAAAAGTCCTGGCCGTCAAAAACCAAGTAAATAAAATCCTCATTGCCAAACAGTTCTCGAAACCCGGTCAAGCGCCCCATGGCCGAATTGGCCTCATTGAGCCAAATGTCATTGGAGTTATCAAACCGCGATAGACTCAGTCGCCAGCCCAGAAAGACCGTCATCACCGCCAGGCAGGCTATCAAAGGCCAAGGCCGACGGATGAGCCATGAGCCAAGCTTCTGAAACTTCTTTTCCACGCCCTGGCCTCCCCGGGGGATTGGCGAGCGCCTGGTTTCGCGGCCCACCAATAAAAGTATAGCCCAAAGGTGGCCAGATGGGGAATTTTTCTCCGTTTTTTTTCTTGACAGATCGCCCTGGAACCTATACAATCTCTTGAAATATAGTTTGACGCTTTAATTTTTTGGCTATATTTTTATATTTTATCACTATTAACATTATCTATCAACGTAATTAACATAAATTTCTATCGGGTTCATAATAACACGTCCTAGGCCATTAGATTTTTATCTATTTTTCTAATTTTTCCCCAAAAAGGTTTTTATGTTAAAAACAGCCGCCGATAAATGGGCCTTTTATGACCAACTAATCGCCTTGGCTGACCCGGGCCAACACGTCGTGGCGTTTGAGGCGGGCCGTTATTGGCTCATGGTCGTCTCCTCGACTGGAGCCGTGGGGCTGGCTCAAAAACCCGACGCCCAGCCAACGCTAAACCCAGTGGGCCTAAGCCTTCATGAGGTGGCCCAATGGGTCAAATCCTGGGATTTCAATCAGGCCGCGGTGGGTTTAGCCGCCATTAACGCGGCCATTAACGCCGCTCCCTTGGCTGGGACGGCGGCGGACGCGTTTGATTTTTTCCAAGAACGGGTTAAAGGCCGGAAAGTGGCCGTTATTGGTCATTTTCCCTATCTCCATCGCTTCCAACCGATCTGTGAATTAGCCATTTTGGAACGAAATCCCCAGCCTGGCGATCTGCCGGACGTGGCGGCGGAATATCTTCTGCCAGAACAAGACTATCTTTTTGTGACTGGAACCACGGTCATTAACAAAACCTTGCCACGTCTATTGGAACTAGCCCCCCAAGCCGTGGTGACCGTGGTAGGCCCCTCCACGCCTTTAAGCCCGCTTCTTTTCGAGCGCGGGGTCACCGCCCTGGCGGGCTTAATCGCCCAAGACTCGCCAGAGTTAAGGCGTGGGGTTAAAGCCGATCATTGCGAAGAGATTTTCAAGACCGGGGCCCGAAAGATCAATCTTCTGAAACCCTAAAACCACCAAAAAACCACGAAAAAAGAGATCGGATAACTACGCCGCCATGGCGAGACTAGCGGGACAAGGTGGCCGTTGGCTAGAATTCCTCGCCCGCCACCCTCGAGTGGCCAATTCGAAAAACCAGGACGCCTTTGGGGGATTTAGCCTCTATTGGGCCTAGATCTTTAGGCCAGTTTTATTCGCTTTGATTGTTTATCTGGCGTCGGAGCGTTAAGGGCCAGACGAGGCCTATGAGATCACGGGGGAACCGTGGGGGGAAAGGCCCTTAAATCTAGGACTACCACGGCGTGACCGCTATATCCTTAATTCTTAATCCTTAATCCTTAATCCTTAATGGCTCTAATTAAAGCGACCTAGATTACTGGATCCCCGCGCCACCCCCGGAGGTAGCTGGCTCTGGCCAAGATTGGACGCGATTTTGGTCATCCCCAAAACGCGGTCATAAACGCGGCCATTTCCCGGGTTCTTTAGCTCAAACTTAAGCTTTGGCCTGGCGACCAACTCGAATCTTTCTCGAATCAAAATCCATTAGCTATACATTTAATGTCTATTTTACCCTTCAAAAATTCCCCTAAATGACGCGCGAAAAATAGAACGCCCCAGACGAGGGGCGTTTTTTCCTGGGAACCGGTTAAAGGGCCGCTTGTTAAAGAACCGTAAGTTCTTAAGACTCGGTCACGGAAAACGGATTGTAGCCGTATTTGTCCAACATATTCAAAAGCTTTTGGTTGTTTTTTAGAAACGAGTTGACCTTTTCGGTCAAGTCCTGGGCCGCCGCGCTATCGCTGGAGGCGGGTAGGTTTTCGGCGGAGGCGTACGTTAAGAGAGGTTTTTCGTCCAAAGACTGGGCCAACTGGGCCTTTTCTTCCTCCGTCCCCTCAAAAGCGGCCAATATCTCGGCCCGACTATAGACCCGAGCCTCGCGGCTCTGTCCATCGTCAATGATGGCCAAGACATAATCGTCTTGGAATTCTGGGTTTTCCTTGATCGTGTCGGCGGTGAGGGCCGCGATCTCGTTTAAGATTTTACTGGCCACCTGATCCAAAGCCAAATCCACTTGGTCGGAAACCTGGGTACTCGCGCTGGTCGTCGAATCCGCGGCGAGGTAATCCGCCAAAGACTGATAATTATCGCCGCGCCCCACGCCCAAAAGAGCGGGCTCCCGGACATAGGAGTAACTTTGGTAGAGAACGGAATTGATAGACACGCTGGCCTCCTGAAAACCGGATTAGGCGGTCAAATTTGCCGGGTCTGGCCGGACGCGGCCGCCAAAATGAATTTAAGCAAAAATCAGGCCAGACTACGGAGCGGGAAGGACATGGAGTTTAGACGGAATTGGTGGGGCTTTCGTTTGACGGAACTGTTCGAGCGGGGGTTGTTCTAACTGGGGTTATTCTCAATGAAGTTGGTCTAAATGGAGTTGGCCTAACTTAAAGTTGGGATGACCCCAGGCCAATGAGATCCAGGCAAAGCGCCTCGCCTTTGAGGCGTAACCGACTTTAGCCCTGGCTGAGCCAAAAAAATCGCCGCCACGTTAACTCTTAAAACTCCGCGCCAATCGCCTCAAAAAATCAAGCTCCATGGTTTCCGCGAACTCAGCTAAGACCCTGGGCTTTAGGCGAGGGGACAGCCAACTTCCCAAAGCCCAGGCTCACTGTCTATTAAAACCGGCGGCAGAGAACCGATTTTTAGACAATTCCGCGCGTCTTTTGGCGGGCCCAGGACGCGGCCCGCCATATTTTCGCGCTCTAAAGTTTAAAAGTTAAAACCAATACCTATGGCGGCGTTGTGGTTGACGAACTTTTTGGCCGCGTCTAGGTCGTAATTAACAAAAACATCAAATTGATCATTGATCTCAAACTTCGCCCCGAGGCCCACTTGGACGCTACCACGCGCCGGTTTAATCCCATTAATGGTCATTAACCCCTCAGAGAAACCTAAAATACCTACCTTCAGCTCGCTATCCGGCCTTTGTGGGACAAAGGTGTAGCCTACCCGGAACTCAGGAATAATCTTCGTCGTTCCGGTCTCAAAGGCCCCATTGAGCTTTAACAGAACCGGAATCTCAAAAATATGATCTTTTTTCTTGGGAACATAGTTGATAAAAGCCGTGGTGGTATTGACCACCCGTTCTCTGAAAGCCTCCTGATCGACGCTCAGATAACGTAACCCCAGGGTTGGGGTGAGTTTGATATTTCCCAAATCGAAAATCTTACCTAACCGCGTTCCAATCTGCCAAGTGTCCACGCCAAAATCGCCTCTCTTATGGCCGCCACCAATAGTAAAGACCTTGGACTCATTTTTGGAATGGGCGTAAGCGAAATTGGCGTCCAAAAATAGGCCATTATCCAATAGATAACTACCGTATAGCCCGACCCCAGCCGTGTCCACGTCCACGGTTGACACGCCGCTATTACTATCTATCTTGCCAAAAGAAAAAGAGGTGACGACGCCAAACCCAAGGCCAGGCGTCCCTTCGGCCCGACGGTCATAACCTAAGCTAAACCCACCACTGTTGTAATCGTAACCAAAAATTCCCTCCCGATTTTTCTGGCGCGCCCAGGAACCGAATCCGCCAACCCAAACCCGGTTAAAGGCGTCCGCCGAGCCAGCGGCTGGCGGGGTCGGGGCCAAGGAATCATGAATTTGATCCAAACGCTTAAAGACCACGCCTTGGGTTTTAATGGCGGATTCCAGCGCCGCCGTATAAGCGTTAACGAGAAACTCGCCGTTGGATTCCCTAAAAAGCCTATCCACAATGGAGGAATCATTCGTGGCGGCGGCCTTGATAAACCGGTCAATGAGACTGACTAACAACACTTTGGCGTCATCATTAACGTCCAGCGAAGCCTCCATTTTTTTCGCCAGATTCACCAGCTCAGCTTGATTAGGCGTTAAATCTGTATCTAAATTAGCGATTATATTGTCTACTATTTCATCAAACTGTTTAAACTCAACGGTAATATTAGCGCCAGAAGTGTCTGAACTTTTATGAAAGACGAAGTAATCGCTAACTAAATTTGTTTCTTCGTCTAAGCTGATGGTTCCAGTAGAATCTGTGTACATAATAGGTAAAGAGGTATTTACGTTAATCGCGCTTAAAGGCGTGACTTTAACGATATCAGTTGTTCTATTAACGCCAATATCGCCGGTCGCGCGAAGAGCTCCCTGAGCGGTGGAGCTGGAATCAAATATAAAGCTCGCCTTATCATAAAACGTGGCGTTACCATCGACATTAAGTAAATTTTCACCAAGATCTAAAGTTCCGACAACCCCTAACCCGGTGTCGCCAACAACGGCCAGTCTGGCGTCGCTTCGCAGGGTTAGCTGGCTATTGATTATTAAGGACTTGGTAAAGGCTATATCAGCCCCCTCGCCTAAATACAGGTGACTATCGCCACTGGCCACGACATCATTGGTGGTGGTAATGTCCAGCTGAGATTGGAAATTATGGGCGCCACCCGCGAAGGAAAGATTGGTCGAGGTAATGTTCCCGGTATAAACGTTATTGCCAGCGCCAGAAAAGGTTATATTTCCGGCTGAAAGAGTAATATTAGCGAAAGTATTATCGCCAGCGGAAGCTTTTAGATCCCCAGCCGTAATGACCAGATCGCCTAAAAACTGATTGTCGCCACTTTGAATCGTGACATTATTCGCGACAGTGGCGCCATTTTCGAAAACGTTTTGGCCACCCTCAATGGTCAGATTGCCAACCTTGGCGGATTGATTAACCGTGTTCACGGTATCGGTTTTGATCAAAAGATTGCCCGAAATGTCCACGGTGCCATTAATCTTGTTCGTTCCTGACTCAAAAGTTACGGAATTGTTGGCGCCTTTAGTTCCAACAATGGAACCGCCAATCTCGGCTCCCCGTAAGATGACGCTGTTATTACTATTTGAGTTCACCGAACTATTATCGCTAGCTCCACCAGTGACATTATAATCAACAATGACATTGGTCAAGGTAATTTTGTTACCAGAAGCTGAGGCGTTAATTGAGTAACCACCATAAGCTGACCCAAAATGAGAGTTGGTTATATCCAGCGTGTTGTTGTCAGCCACGCCTTTTGAGGCGAAACCACCGACCACGCCTTCAGTCACGTTCCCATCGACAATTATAACTTGGTTATAGGAAATAATCTCATCTGAATTATTACCCACGAACCCACCAACGATTTTTGTCGCGTTGTAAGGACTGCTAAAATATACCGTGTTGTTACTGACAAAACTACCAGTGGAATTAGCGCCAACAAAACCGCCAGTGATATTTCCGCTAACATTGGCCCCGGAAATATTAACAATGTTATAAGTGACATTACCGGAAAAATTTTCCCCTGTTGAGCCACCAATAACATTACTGGCATTGCCGCCCAGGATATCCACCCTGTTGGAGGACAGATTATTGGCGGCCTTAAAGCCCGCGACCGCGCCAATAACCAATTTAGCCTCGCCGTCAGTGAAATTGACGGTATTGTTCGTTAGATTTCCAAGAGAGTTGGCGCCAACGGAAGCCCCAGCCACTGTTCCAACGTCGCCGGGGTTGGCCGACGCGCCGCCAATCTGGCCACCAGAGACAAAAACTTTGTTCCCACTGACATTGCCGGTTCCTTTAGAATCGATATACCCACCATAAACGGAATACGCTTGGCCGCCACTAAAATCCACGCGGTTGTCGCGCAGATCCCCAGAGCTGGGATCAGACCTACCATATATATAACCACCAGCGACCCGGCCCGGGCCGTTTGCCTTTCCAATTGTTCCACCCGATATTGTGACGTTGTTATTCAACACATCGGAGCTGTTCCCTCTAGCGTAGCCCCCAGCGACGGTATGCACAACGGATCCTGCCTGGAAATCCACCTTATTACCGCTAATTGTCCCGCTGGTATTATCGTTGGCGTAACCAGCGGCCACAATTCCCCACGCGCCGTCAGCAATAGAAGAATTCCCAATTTCCCCATTCAAATTATTGATTATGACTGTATTATTTCGAATAGATCCATTAGTCGCGTTATCGCCACTTGAAACATGATCAAGAAATCCTCCATAGACCACGTCCGAAATATTACTTCCACCTTCAATTGTCACAGTATTATTTTCTATATAAATAGCTTTACTGGGCAATGATTCAAATCCTACTCCTCGTCCACCAACCACGTAAGATCCAACGATACTGTTGTTGATATTAATGGTGTTGTTTGAAGCTTGCGCGCCGGAGCCGCCCATAACAATACCGCCAATAGTACCACCATTTATCTTTACAGTGTTATTAAAGGCGGTGCCATTGTCGGCCGCGCCGCCATAAATAGTCCTCCCAACTTCCCCTTGCTCAATGATCACAATATTATGTTGGGCTGTTCCATTTATCGCGACGCCACCACTAACGTCCAACCCAACTTTTCCATTTGTAATATTTACTTTGTTCTTTTCAACTATAGCGTTAGTTATATTAGAAAGTCCACCAAAAACAGATCCATTTGTTCCAATAGTTCCAATTAGAACATCGTTTGTTATTGTTACATTATTATTTCTTGATCCAGTATCGTTCTTAACGTTAACGCCACCAATAACAGTAATATTTGCGTCAGTTATATTTAAACCAATCACAGTTATATTATTATTTGACGCGTTATCGGCTGAAGTAAGCCCTGTTTTACCTCCTGACACAATAATTCCATCTGTAGGATAACCTAATTTTTCCGAAAATCCCGTCCCATCCACAGTTGAGCCATTAACATAATATTCATCGTTACTTTCACCCGATATTTCAACATCAGAGGTGATCACTTTATCCAACGCCAGCGCGGGCTCTCCAACCAGGGCTAGAAAAAAAACTACCAGCCCAAAGAAGACCGCTCCTGCCCAGCCAACCAACCATAGACCAGACGAATAATAACCTTTCTGTTCCTTCATTCGTTTCTCCTTCAGAAATATAGAGCCAAAAGTTACATAAAAAAATACAATATAGTACATATTAAATTCTTAAAAGTCAATTAATTATTCATTATATTAATAATTCATATTATAATCAGCTTTTATTTATTTTTTATGGCAAAAATAATAATATTTTATATTTATTTATATAAATATGCTACAAAATATAATTCATCTACCTCTTGGACAGATCGAATCCAATAATGATTTCCACTTAATTAATTTATAACATACTATATGAATAAATATAATTTTATTTATTTTTTTAGCTATGTAAATATTATTTAGAATAAATATATAGCTATTTAATGACATAAATATACAATAATAGCGATAAAAAAAGATAGCAAAAACCTTGTTTTTTAAACTAAAATAGTAATTATAAAATAATGTAGAATTATTTTTTAATTTAGAGAGAGAGAGAGAGAGAGAGAGAGAGAGAGAGAGAGAGAGAGAGAGAGAGAGAGAGAGAGAGAGAGAGAGAGAGAGAGCAAGAATCGTGCCAACATATATTGGTCAATATTTACTATATTAGTGATATTTTTAATA
>JAISYP010000100.1 GCA_031269825.1 Deltaproteobacteria bacterium | reverse complement strand
ACAAAAGGAACCATTGAAAGGCCTCAGCCTCGTCTTTCATAGCGCCGGAGCCCTTCCAACACGCGACGCCAGCGAATAGCTGAGCTGAGGCGTCCCCCTTTTCCGCGTCGAGAAAAATTAGCGGTAATTTCTTTTTCAAAAGCGGCGACAATTGACTGTCTTCGTTTAAAATAAAGTCATTGTACGCGTCCGTGATCCTATCCCTATCAGCGTCAGCCGGGTCAGCGGCGGAGTTAGAAGTGGGGAGCGCGCGCTTATCTTGGTCGGTGAGCCGCATTTTCGCTCCTTGTTCCCCGGAGGGGGTTAGGTCAAAGGAAAAATTAATAATAATTATCCAGACCAGGGATTAAAAAGACCAACCCCAATAACTATTAACGGAGCTAGCCATTAAATCGAAAACCAACCAATAATTATTGTCCCAAACTGATTTATCCTATTATTTCGAATCGCCTCTAAGTCTATCAAATAAAGCGCGCGCTTGACTAGAGAAAAAATTAAGCTGAAATCAATTTAAGAATATTCAAAGTTAATTTTAATTAGAAAATAATAAACTATATTAGCGATATTTAAGATATAAATACACTTTAATATGTATGTTAAGTAGTTTACATAACATTTTGTGTTATAATTAATATTATAAAACTATGTTTTTATAATAAAAAAATATTTTTCGCTCAAGTTCATAGATCATGAAAAATATTAATTTATATAATCATTATAATTTAATATTAATGATTATTTTTATCATGAAAAGGATTAAATATAAAACATATAAATTTCTAACTAACTATTTTTGTAATAATATAGAAGTTTTTCTTTAGAGGCGATCCGTAAGCGAAGATCATAAGGACTGGGCTAAAGCCTTGCGGATAGCGCTGAGGAATACCTCATTTTTAATGGGTTTGGCGATATAACCGTTCATACCGGCGCTCATGGCTTCCTGAACGTCTTCCTTAAAAACATTGGCCGTCATGGCCAGAATTGCCACCTTGGTGGAATCCGGTCGCCCAGCGGCTCGAATGGCCTTGGTGGCCGTGATTCCGTCCATAATGGGCATCTGCATATCCATTAAAATAAAATCATAGCGCCCGCGTTCGGCGGTAATGAATTTATCTAGGGCCTGTCGCCCATCGGTAGCTTGTTCGCTAATCACGCCTACTTTTTTTAGGAACGCGGCGGCGATGGAGCGGTTAATTTCGACATCGTCCACGATCAGGGCGGTCAATCCGTCAAGTTCTGGCCCTTCCACCTCCGCCGGTTGAGTCGTCTCGGGAAGGTCTTCTGGCAGATCAAACCAGATGTAGAAATAAAAGTGGGCCCCACCCTCGGGTAAGTTTTCCACATGAATGCGGCCGCCCATGAGCTCGACTATATGCTGGCTGATGGCTAGACCAAGGCCCGTGCCGCCGAATTTACGGGAAATGCCACTGTCGGCTTGCTCAAAAGGAGTGAAGACGCGGGTCAGAAAATCCTGGGATAGACCGATCCCAGTGTCGCGGACTTCAAATTTGACGAAAATTCGCTTGGCCTCTTGATTGATTTCGTCTATATTTAGTCGGATACAGCCTTCATTGGGCGTGAATTTAATCGCGTTACTGAGTAGATTTAGGATGACCTGGGAAAGTTTAACCGCGTCACCCTTAAGGTCGAAATTTTTTAAAGAGTGATAGTTTACCCGCAGATCCTGGTTTTTGCCCTTGGCGTTAGTCCGCACGGAATTAATAATATTGTCCATGACCGCTTTGAGGTTAAAGACCTCTTCGACTAGCTCTAGTTTCCCCTCCTCAATTTTAGTCAGATCCAACACGTCGTTCAAAAGACCCAGCAGATGGTTGGAGGACAGGTCGATCTGGTTGACGAAACTATTGATCTCGGTCAGATCATTGGATTTGCTGGCCAGTTGAACCATGCCGATGATGGCGTTCATGGGGGTGCGGATCTCGTGACTGAGGTTGGCCAGGAACCGATTTTTCGCCTCGGCGCTCAGGCGAGCGCGGTCAATGGCGGCTATGTTGTTGATGATGCCGTTCATCTGCTGGGCGAAAACCATGAATGGGGAGAGAGTCTCGCGGGGGTTGAATTCATAGAAACGCTCGCCTTCCTGGCTGATACCACCGATCATCAGCCAGGTTAGGCGTTTTTCATTGTCGAACAGTGGCGCGAAGAGCACATGAGCCAGTCCCAGTTCTTTCCACATGGGACTGAGGGCCGGAGACTCAAAGGAAGCTTGGCTGCGTTGAAATTTCCACAATTGTTGTTCCTTCAACCAGTCAGGGGGAAGGGCCAGGCTCTCTGGGGCGTCATCCATATTGCACTGGCTGGCTAACTTCAATTGATTGTCAAAGACATTGACCAAAAAAACCGCCCCCATTTCCACCTGGAAAATATCCACCACGCCTTCGGAGCTCATAGTATGAACCTCGTCCCCGCTATTGACGCCGAAAGCTCGCATGGCGTATTGGTGGATACGGGTGAACTGTTCGATTTGGGCGTCGACCTTACCGCGGGCGTCTCTTAAACGCTGTTCGGTTATCTCGGCCTGACTGGTCTTAATCCGCAGTTGTCCCAAAATCAGCTTAAGTTCGGCTATCTCTTGATCTTTGTCCACCTCTTCGACGCTCCTTCCTAAAGATTGACACGCGTCTATTCTCGATATAGGGTTAACAGGGCGGTGGACGCGTCTATTCTCGATATAGGGTTAACAAGGCGGTGGAATAGTTGTGATAGACGTTGCGACCGCCCAGTTGGGCGTATTCGCCAAATCCGTACATACCTAGCCAAGGCGGGGTCTGGTTGGCCTCGTCATTGAGAAAGGAACGCGCCATGGCGATGAGTTCGTCTTTGACCACCTTATTGAATAGAAAGCGCCCCCGAGCCAGGCAGTCCGTCTGAAAGACGGCCACGGGCTTCTGACCGTTCATTTTGGCGCTAATCCATTCCAGCGAGCGTCGTTGTTCGGAGAAAATCAGATCTTCGTCTCGGCTGGTCAGCCAGACTTCTAGACCCTTTTTGGCCAGAACTGGGTAATAAATCGTCCCATCGGGGTCATATTTGGTGACGACCCTCAGGATGTGGGGATTGCCGTATTCGGCCGCTAGATCCTCTGGCAATTTTTCGGCTAAGGCGCCTACTGGGATGGTGTCGCCGCAGAGGGAAGTCGGCGGGAGCGAGAGGCGACTGGCGTACTCGGCCCAAGCGGGATTGCCATCAAATTCTTGAATCAGGTGTCGGTCGACTTTGGTGGCCGTTAAGGGCTGACCGTAAGCGGTGAAACCGTGGGTGGCTCGCGTGACCGCCTTAAGAGTGGGATCGGCTAGGCCAACCGCCCAAGCGGTGTGCTCGCCCATTTGGCCATCGTAATATTGATAATTGACTAGGCCGCGCATGTTATCTGAGGAGGTTCCGCCAAAAATGTTGATCTCCTCGCCAAAGGTCTCGATCAAGGCTTTCAGAACCAAGTCATTGGCGATATCAATCCCCGGGCAGAGCAAATAAATGGCTTTGGGGGCCGGAGTTTTGGCTTTAAGGGCTTGGGCTAGTTCCAGGCCCTTCTCATAGGCGTTATGGCCAAAAATATCCCGAACGCCAGCCACGCCCCATTCATTGGGCGGCCCGGAGATGGCCATCATAGCCACGTCGCTCATTGATTCGCCCACCCCTTCTCGGCCGATGACTCCACTGGCCGAACAGCCTATTGTAACGGCCTGGGGGGCGAGTTTTTTCAGGGCGTTCCCAAGTTTGTCCAGCTTGTGCCCAAGGGCGCTGTTTATGATAAACAGTCCGGGCTCTTTAGGCGCGCCGTCAGGAAAGGCGATTTCCACGCATTCGGCCATGGCTCGGTCACTGTTGACGACGCGGACGCTCGCGGAATTGAATCTGAGCACAATAAAGCCTCCTTATTCCTCCCTATTTAGAGGATATATCCCTGGGTTTTCCTTCATGATCCTTCAGGATCCTCCAATATTATTCAAAATCATTCAAGATCCTTAATGATCTCTTAAAAACCCAACTATGAGAAAAATTGATAAACCAGGGAATAAACTTCCCTCGGGCGGCGCCAATTGATCCCCCTAGCGCTGACGCTGGTCGGGAATCTTTTGGTTAGTTTAACAAGATCAACATATAAAATCCATTATATATCTGATATTTTCGTGGTTGAGTAATTTTTTAGTTATTTTTTAAAAAATTCAATTTGACTAGTAATATACGCGTTATATCGTATTTATTATTTTTATGACGGTTTATATAATTTATAAAAAGGTATAAAAATTGTATTTTAAAAAATATTTAAGACTGGTTAGTAATTTCATCAATATTAACTAACTAATTTTGATAATATTCAATTGATATAATTTTTTTAATGATTTTATTGTCTTTAATATATTGATTAACGTCTTTATAGTCTTTATTATATTGTGTATCATGTCAGGAGAGTGAATATTTTAGGTATTATTTAGATCCTAATGTTTAGCGATTAAATATTTTTTAGAATAAAAAATTTTCTACTCTGGCGCGCCCAAAAAAATAAATTTTAGTCTCAGCGTTAGATTAGTTATTTTAAGATGATTTTCCATCTTTGTCAATATTTATCAATATTTGTCAATATTTGTGAAAATTTTAAAAGACCAGCCAAAAAAATTTTCCTGATTTTAGACTTCAACTATTTTTGAAAGTCGATTAAATAAGATTTGGTTTTTGGGAAAAGCGAATTGAAAACTCTTGGAAAACGCCTGGAAAACTCTTTTTCTTATGGAGAAGCCATCAACCCTGGAAATTATACTAACCGCGTTGAAACCAGATATGGTAACTTGTCAGTAGGTTAGGCCTCAGCTCCTTAGCCGAAAACAATTTATTTATCTAAAGGAATTTCTTAGCCTAACTCAGGCGTGAGGCCAAACTCTGTCTAACGAACAATTTTCAAGTTGTGTCTTAAAACTACAAAAAAAATGACCAATCGCCTAGGCTCCCGGAATTGAATAAAATAGCCCTCACCGCCCATATTGAAGAGGAACTATGGTTTATGTGGGCCAGCCTGGTTTACGTGGGCCAGTCGCCCGAGACGCGCTGGAACAAATCGTGGACAAAAGGGATGTCCCCCAAATTCCAAGATCAAGCCATGGCCATAGTGGAAGTGGGCGTGGCCATTGACGGAATGATATTGTCTAAACCAGGGCTAGAATAATTGAGGCCAGAGACGTCGCCAAGATTATCTAGGACAGACAAACTTTTAAAGATGATTAAACAGACTAATTTTACCTAATAATAGAGCTAATTTTCAACTCAATAGGAGGCTAGCGTCAAAAAGATACTATAGAAGTAATATATATCTTGATTAACTAAATTATTACGAAACATATAATCATCTATAGGTTCTACGCTGAAATAATTTAGTAGTTCTATAAGTTATTTAGGCCAGCGCTGGGAACTATATTTTTTTGACGTTAACGAGCCCCAGTTACGCTAGATCCAATAGGGCGATTATATATTTTTTATAGCCTGTAAAAGATCTATATATTTGTTTATTAATATCATTAAATATATTTAAATTTTATTTTTGTCATATTTTATATTTAATAAGCTAAATTATCTAACTTAGTTTAATTATTAGCTCGCAAAATAAGCGTCAATTATTTGGTTGCCAGGTTCCTGGCTTTGTAGTATGGTGTTATTTCAGGAACAGGCGTTGAATCGCTCAACTTAATAGGGAACCGCGTGTGAATCGTGGGCGGGCCCACCGCTGTAATCGGGGACTTAGCGTTCATTTTGTCCACTGGCCAAAAGCTGGGAAGGCGAACGTTAGGGGAGATCCAAAGCCAGAAGACCTACCTGTTCTGTCGAGGCGCGCGCCTTTAGGCTCAGGCGTTCGTCTATCTCCTTCTTCTGACCTTTTGGGGTTAGAAATGGGAAGGAGGGCGCTTGTCTGGCGATGAAATTGGGACATCCCGGATCGAAGGTCGATCCGGTTTTTTTTTGTCTGGATCGGAAAATCCTTTCTCGAAACTAGCGAGCCTTCACAGGAGGCGGCATGCCCAGTTTCAAGGTGACCTATTTCAGTTCCGGCGGTTTTGATATTACGGCTTTGTCAGCGGCCGTCGCTCTTCTTCAAAGGGAAGGACGGGCCATTGAGGTCTACGCGCGTAGCCAGTCCCAGCTTTTTGACCAAGCCCGACAAAAAGAGTTCGCCCGCCAGGCCTTAAGCTCCCAAGCCGTGGTTTTGTCTTTGCATGGGGGCCGGGATTATTTTCCCGCCTTTAAGGCGTTAAAAACCGGGTTAGAGGCTTTAGGGCCCGACGAGCGGCCTTTAGTCCATTGCCAACCGGCCAGCGGGGACGCGGAATCATTGTCGGCGGCCTTGGAGTTAACCCCAGAGCCAGGGCCCATTTGGGACAGTTGCCGTCCTTATTTAACCCATGGGGGACGGGGCAATATTAAAAATTTTCTGGCTCGGCTCCATGATCATATAGAGCCTGAGGCGGCCTGGGGTTTTTTGGAGCCGAAAAAACAACCTTTTGACGGAATTTATCATCCGGATTTTCCGGGGCCAGTGGAGTTGGCTGATTATTTAGCCCAAAAAATCGTTCCAGGCCGGGTGACCGTGGGGTTGTGGTTCTATCACACATATTGGGTTAACGATAACTTGGAATTCGTCGACGCCATGATCCGGGCCATCGAGGCGGAGGGGGCCAATGTCTTGCCGCTATTTCACGCGCGCTATCGAGACGCGGAGATGGGCAACCCAGGCTCAGGTTTTGTGGTGGACAAGTTTTTCCTAGACGAGCGAGGCCAGGCGAGGATTGACGTTCTTTTGGATCTGATGAGCATGTCCATGAACTTAATGGATCAAACTTACAAACCCATCTTGCCCAAACTAGACGTTCCAGTTATCCAAGGTATTTGCTCCTATTCCCCTCGTCAAACTTGGGCTGAGGGCTGGCAGGGTCTGTCCACCATGGAGGTCACTCATTCGGGAGCCATGCCCGAGTTTGATGGCAAACTGATCACCGTGCCGGTGGCCTTTCGGGAGGAAAATAAGATTGACCCCATCACCCATGGCCTGATCAGCTCCTTGGTTCCGGATTTGGAAAGAACCGGCAAGCTGGCCCGGTTAACCATCAATTGGGGGCGTCTGGGGCGAACCCCGGCCAAAGAGCGAAAGCTGGCCATTATTTTCCATCACTATCCGCCTAGAAACGACCGGATCGGTTGCGCCTCTGGCCTGGATAGCTTCGCTTCCGTGAGTCAGATTTTGTCATCCCTCCAAGACCAAGACTACCTAGTGACCGACACTTTTCCCGAAAAAGACGCCTTAGCCAAAACCATTGTTAGTAAACTGACTTCCGATCAAAGGTGGCTCACCCCGGAAATGATGGCCGCCCGGGCGGAGGCCCAGGCGGGGCCGGAGCTTTACCAGCCTTGGCTTTTGGAGCCGCCGGCCAGTAATCGGGCTGACCAGCGGGAGTTGTGGGGCGAGCCGCCGGGCGATCTGTTTGTTTATGACCAGAAGATGTTTTTCGCCGGTTTTCCCAATGGCCACGTCTTCGTGACCATCCAACCCACCCGGGGCGCGTTTGAGGCGGTGGAAAAAAAATATCATGATCTACGTTTGCCCCCGCCTTATCAGTATCTGGCCCATTATCGCTGGTTAAGGGATGTTTGGGGGGCCCAGGCGGTTATCCACGTGGGTAAACATGGGAGCTTAGAGTGGCTACCGGGGAAAGCTTTGGGGTTGTCCCAGCAATGTTGGCCAGATCTGGCCATTATGGAACTACCCAACATCTATCCCTACATCATCAATGATCCCGGCGAGGGAACTCAGGCCAAACGACGCTCTTACTGTTGTGTTATCGACCATCTGACCCCGGCTTCCACCAACGCGGATCTGTATGACGATTTGGCTAAGATCGAATTGTCGGTGGCCGAGTACCGGCAAGCGGCCTTAGGCGATCCCAGTAAGTTACCGACCTTGCGCGAAGCCATTTGGGAAGCCACGGTCATGGCTAACCTAGATAAAGATCTGGAAACGGGGGAACCGGACGAAGAGGGGTTTGACGAATTTTTGGCTAAACTCCACGCCTATGTCCATGAATTGTCGGACACCATGATCGCCGATGGACTCCATATTTTGGGCGTGGCTCCCGAGGGCGATCGCTTAAGCGAGTTTGTGGTTCAATTGACGAGACTAAAAAATGGCTCCACGCCTTCTTTACGCGAATCCTTAGTCCAGATGGCCGGTTTCGATTATGACGTGGCCCTGGAAAACCGCGGTAAAGTTTTGCCCGATTCGGGGGGCCTAAGCGGCGGTCAAATTATTAGCCAGGCTCATGAAAAAGCCTTAAGCTTAGTTAAAAACTACGCCGCTTTAGCTTTTGACCCGCTCCAGGCTAAAGAGGTGGTCGCCCAGGTTTTGGGTCGTTCCGAGCCTTTGGTGGAGGAGACTTTATTCTGGGTGGGCTCGGAACTGGTTCCCAATATCCGTCTGTGCTCCGAGGAGTTGGACGCGGCCCTCCATAGTCTGGCCGGCGGGTTCGTTAAACCTGGGCCCTCCGGTTCGCCTAGCCGCGGGCAGGCGGATATTCTGCCCACGGGGCGCAATTTTTATTCCGTGGATCCACGCAAAGTTCCCTCCCGCGCGGCTTGGAAAATTGGCGTGGCTTTGGGCGACGCGTTGATTGACCGAGTTAGGCGCGACACGGGCCATTACCCAGAGAACATCGGGATTATTGTTTATGGAACTTCCACCATGCGTACCCAAGGCGATGACATCGCCGAGATTTTGTATCTATTGGGTTTAAAACCGATCTGGCGGCCGGACGGGGTGGTGGAGGGCTTGGAAGTGATTCCGCTGTCTGAGCTTAAGAGGCCGCGGATCGATGTCACGCCCCGGATCAGCGGATTTTTCCGGGACTCCTTTCCTAATTTGGTGGAAAGGCTGGATGAGGCGGTGAGGATGGTGGCCCTTTTAAGCGAGCCGGTGGAAGCCAATTTTATCCGTCGTCACGTGGAAGTGGACGTGGCCACCTATTTAAGCGAGGGAAAAACTCCGGAAGACGCCTTTAGGGAAGCCACTTTTCGGCTTTTTGGCTGCCCGCCGGGAACCTATGGGGCCGGGGTGGAGGAGCTGATTGAAACCAAAAAATGGACGGAGCGACAAGATTTAGCCGACGCCTATATTCTTCACTCGGCCCACGCCTATGGCCAAGGTAGTTATGGGCTGGTTCGGCCAGACAATTTTAAACGCAATTTAGCCCGCATGGACGTGACGGTCAAAAACGAGGACTCGCGCGAATACGATCTACTTTCCTGCACGGATTACTACAATTATTATGGAGGTCTGATCGCCGCCGCTAAATCCGTTCGGGGGACATATCCTCTGTCCATCGTGGGCGATAGCTCGGATCCAGAGCGGGTTAAAGTCAAAAACATTTTTGAGGAGGCCAAACGCGTGTTAAGGGCGCGGCTGGTGAACCCTAAGTGGCTTAATGGCCTCAAAAGGCATGGTTACAAAGGGGCTGGGGACATCTCCCATATGATGGACGTCATTTTGGGGTGGGACGCCACGGCCGAGGTTATTGACGACTGGATGTACGAAAAAGCCGCCCAAGCCTGGGTTTTGGATCCCGAAATGGCTAAATGGATGCGGGAAGTGAACCCCTACGCCCGGCAAAACATTTTGGATAAACTTTTGGAGGCCATCAAGAGGGGCATGTGGTCGACCAGCCAACAGATGGAGGATCAGTTAAAGGAAGCGTATCTAGAGCTGGAGGGCGAGTTGGAAGAGATCAATGACGTCAGCCCTCCGGAGACGCGTAAAGCGAAGGCGGTTTAAAACCGTCCTTTGGGCTGGTCATTGTCAGCGGTCAACTATTTTAATGGGCGGCCATTAATCGGCGCGCCCATTAATCGGCGGGCCAAATAGCTAATAACGCCAGCCAAAAAAAACTAAAATTATTATTAAACCGCGCTCATTTGGCCAATCTGAGCGCCCGACAAGCGAGACGTTATGCTGTTGGCGATTCCTTATGAGGGTCTGGAAATTCACCGGGAAGAAAAACTGGTTTATGGCCGGTTTTTGACCCCGCACGCGGTTTTGTCCACTTCCCGCCATCAGGGGGGTTATCAGGAAGGGCTGGAGTATTTGGGCAATCACCAAAGTTGCGAGCCGGCCGGGCATCAAAGGGGACTTTTGGCGGTGACCGATCCGGCCGGTTATCAAGCCCAGGTTTTGTCGGCCCACGGGTTACCGCCGGATAAATGCGCTTTGCTAGGCACCGCGGCCAACATGCGTTTATTGAGCGTTAAGAGTGAGTCTTTTGAGGAGTTGACCGTGGTCGCGGCCATCACTGGCGGAGTGGAGTCCAACGCGGCTCGGGCTGGGGATCCGGCCGTGGGGCATGAAGGCCCGGCTGGTTATCGTTCTTTGAGCGCGCCAAAGGAGCCAAAGAGTCTGGAAGAGGCCAAGGATCCTTATAAGGGCACCATAAATATTTTAACTTTTATCAATCGGCCCCTCACCGCCGCGGCTTTGGTTCGAGCCATCTCCCTGGTCACGGAGGCGAAAACGTGCGCCTTAGGGGAACTGGGGGTCAATTCTCGTTATTCCGCTCAACTGGCCTCCGGCACGGGCACTGACCAAATGGGGGTGGCGGCTAAACTCATCGAGGGGGTTAAACCTTTGGTCGGGGGTGGCCACCACCTTAAATTGGGCGAATTGCTGGGCCGCGTGACCCATGACGCGGCCCGGGAAGTGTTGATTCGACAAAATGGCATGACCCCGGATCGGCAATGCTCGGTGAAGATCCTCTTGGAGCGTTTTAACGAGCGACCCGATGGGCGGCGTCGCTTAAGTTCCCTGGAATTGGTGGAAATGGTGGGTCGGTTTTTGCCCGCCTCGGCCAAAGAGCTTTTAACCAATAATTACCGGGGATTTTTTCATGATCCCTGGATTGTGGCCGCGACCATGGCGATGACTAGCTCGCGCGACCAATTTGTCTGGGGCGTTTTGCCGGTTTTGATTTGGCCTGAGGTCATGGGAGCTTTCGCGGGTCAATTGGCGGCCGCGGTCAGTGGTCGACTGGATCTGGTCGCTCATTACGCCCAGGTTTTGTCGCCCTCGCCGTCCGAGGCTTTGGACGATGGGCGCTTTTTACAATTGGTGGCTCGGGGATTGGCTTTGGGGTTGGTGGATAAATGGGCTTAAAAGGTTTTTTGGGGGCGGTTAATAGCTGGCCTATTTTTTATTGGCGAATCTTTTGTTGACCAATCTTTTTTTGACGGATCTTTCTTCGCGTAGTTTTTTAGGTTCGCGTTAATGATCGTTAATTATCTCATTCTTATTTTGACCACCCGTTGCGATTTACGTTGCGCCTATTGCTACAATGGAGATTTGTCTCCCCTAGACATGGATAAGGCGATGATCGAGCCAGCCCTGGCTTTAGCCGCCGCGGGGACGGGGCCATTGCGGATCCAGTTGACTGGCGGGGAACCCACCTTGGTTCCAGAGTTGATCGTGGCCGTGGCCAAGGCGGCGGAAAAATTACGTCGGCCTTATCGAATCAGCTTACAAACCAATGGCCTGCGTCTGGAGGCGGATCTGGTTCGGGATCTTAAAAAATATTCAATAGAAATCGGCGTTAGTCTGGATGGGGCGCCCGCGATCAATGACGCGCAAAGGGGGCGAAGTCGGGAGGTTTTAAGGGGACTAGGGGTTTTGGAGCGCTTAGATTGGCCATTTGTGGTGACCACGGTGGTGACCAGTTTTAATGGCTTAAATCTTTATCAGACGCCTTTGATTTTGTCTCAATATGGCCTGGCTCGAGGGCTAGGCTTAGATCTTTTGATCCAAAAAGGTCGCTCCCAAGTCCCCGCGATAACTAAAGATGATTTGGCCAAAGGGGTTAGGCGATTAATCCAAACTTTACGCCAAATCAACGCCCGACGGAAAAATCCCTTGACCTTAAGGGAAGAAGAATTCTCGCGTCGTCATCAGGCGAGTCCCATGGAAGTTTTTTGCCAGGCTTGCCGCCAGTCCTCTTTGGCGGTGACGCCGCTAGGCCTGGTTTACCCTTGTGGGCAGACGGCTTTTGACGATCGGTTTAAGTTAGGTGACGTCTGGTCAGATCAGTTTTTAAAAAGTCCTTTGCCTGAGCTAGTCCTTAAGGGAGCGCGTTGTCAAGATTGTTTTTTGCGCGGCTCTTGCCCGGGCGAGTGCCCCAGTCGACTGTTCTTTAATCAGGTTAATTCGCCTGATCTGGCCTGCGTCATGTGGCGCGTCTTGGCGGAAGAGATTTTTTAGATTGGCCTCTGGTCTAGTGGTTTTTTTTCCTGTCTCTTCTTTGGGTCGCGCCTTTATAATTATAGTTTCAACATGACCTCCCTTTCGGTCGGGGCTATTAAATCTTGGCCTCTCGCGCGTCGCGGACGCTTCCCCGCCTTGACTATGGGCCCGAACCATCATTCCCGCCTAAGGCTAGCCAAAAACTGGAATTTTATTTAGATTATTGGTTTAGATAGGTCTAATTTACTACTTATTGATATTTCAATAATCTATATCGCTGATTACCATTTATATTGTTAATATTGTCATTTATTTATAATCCCAGCTTGACAACCAGGGGGTGGTGGTTTATTGTGCCCTTAAACCTTTTTTGGCCCGGGCGTTTTTGTGGTTTAGCCCTGATCGGGATAGCGGCCCGCCTTTAGGTAAATATTGCCCAATTCGGGAGTTTAATTGACTAACAATGTCCAAGTTTTCATCCAAAAACCTCAATCAAAAACAATCAACCGCCGCCTTCTCTAAGGGCGAATCTCGCTCAGAAGCCGCCAATGACGAGCCCAATCAGGAAGCCCGCCTCACTATCTGGGAACGAATATCCCCCCGTCAACGCGAGGAAGTCGAGACCTTGGCGGAGGAGTATCGGCAATTTTTGACGGAGGCCAAAACCGAGCGGGCGGTGAGCGTCAAACTCTTGGAAACGGCCAAAGCGGCCGGGTTTAAGGATTTAGCCCAATCTGGGCCCGCGACCAACGGTGGCTATTTGACTCACCATGGCAAGCTCCTAGGTCTTTTCGTCCCTGGTCAACGGGTGGATAACGGTTTTAACATCGTGGTGACCCATGGCGATTCGCCAAGGCTGGATCTTAAACCACGTTGTCTTTACCAAGAAGAAAATTTGGGGATGCTAAAAAGTAACCTCTATGGCGGGCTGAAGAAGTTTCAATGGTTGGCCCGCCCCTTGGCCATGTGGGTTTTTGGGGTATTGAAGGATGGGCGCGAGGTAAATTTTAGTTTTGGCGAAGACCCAGGGGATCCGGTTCTGACCATTACCGACATCTTGCCTCACCTGGACTCCAAAGTGCAGCGCGACAAGAAGTTAACCGACGCTTTCCCGGCCGAAAAACTGAACGTTTTGGCCGCTTCGCGACCGGCGGGCGACGTTAAGGTAAAAGCGCGCCTAAAAAAGGCCATCCAAGACATCCTTTTGAGCCGTTGGGGCTTGACCGAAGATGATCTGGTCTCTTCGGAAATTGAGTTGGTGCCCGCGGGCCCGGCTAGATATGTGGGGCTCGATGGCTCCATGATTGGTGGCTATGGCCAGGATGACCGAGTTTCGGTTTTCGCGGCCCTAAAGGCTCTATTGGCGGTCAATAAGCCGGAAAAACCCCTTCTACTCATCGTCTTTGACCGGGAGGAGATCGGTAGTTACGGTTCCACGGGAGCGGAAAGCAATTTTGTGTTAAGACTGGCCGCCGCCGCCCTCGCCAAATCCGGCGTCGACCCGCAATGGCTAACGGTCACCGAGGCCTTGGCCCGTTCTTTGGCCATTTCGGCTGACGTGAACGCCGCCATGGATCCAACTTTTAAAGACGTTTACGATGATCTGAACGCTTCGCGAATGGGCATGGGGCCGTGTTTGGTGCGCTACACTGGCGGTAACGGTAAATATGGCGCCTCCGAGGCTCGGGCGGAATATATGGCCCGCGTGCGTCAGATTTTTGACGATAACAATATCATTTGGCAATGCTCTCTGTTGGGCAAACAGGAATATGGCGGCGGTGGCACTGTGGCCTTGTCTTTAGCCTTTCACGGCATGAGCGTGGTTGATTGCGGGGCCCCGATCCTTTCAATGCACTCGCCATTCGAGATCACTTCTAAGGCGGATGTTTGGATGACTATGAAAGCTTTGGAAGCTTTTTTTCAAAAAGCTTAGGACGGATTGGTCTGATATCGCCCTATCCGCCTGGTGGCTAAGGAGATTTGAGATGGGTAAATTCTTTTTTCAAGTTACTTTTCTAGCCATGGCCGTTCTTGTGGCCTCGGCTATCTCCATGACGTCGCCCTCAATTACGTCGTCATGGGCGGCTTCGACCATCAAGGTGGGCGTCATGGGCCCCACCACCGGTTCCTGGGCCAGCGAAGGGCAAGACATGGTCAAGGTCATAGAGATCTTAGCTGACCAGATTAACGCTAAAGGCGGTTTGCGGGGCGACAAGGTGGAGGTGGTGGTCGGCGACGACGGCGGCACGCCCAAATCGGCGACTCTGGCCGCTCAAAGGCTACTGACCTTAGGGGTCGTGGCCGTGGTGGGCACCTATGGCTCCTCCGTGACCGAGGCGACCCAGGATATATACGACGAAGCGGGCGTCCCACAGATCGCCACTGGCTCCACTTCCATTCGTTTATCGGAAAAGGGACTAAAAAAGTTTTTTCGAACCTGTCCGCGCGACGATGAGCAGGGGCGAGTTCTGGCGGGCAAGGTCAAAGAGCTAGGTTTCAGTAGACCGGCCATAGTGCACGACAATACTTCCTACGCCAAAGGCTTGGCCGACGAGGCGCGGGCGATTTTTAAATCCCAGGGGATCTCGGAGGTTTATTACGACGCCATTAACCCTGGGGATCGGGATTTCGCGGTGGCTCTATCCAAGATTCAGGCCCAAAACCCCGACATCATAGTTTTTACCGGCTATTATCCCGAAGCCGCCATGATCCTGCGTCAGAAGCGCGAAAAAGGCTGGAACGTCCCGGTCATTGGCGGGGACGCCACCAATAACCGCACTTTAGTGGAAATCGCTGGCCGGGCGGCGGCGGCGGGTTATTATTTTGTGAGCCCGCCCAGTCTGGGCGACATGAAGACCCCCGAGGCCGTGGAATTTTTAAAGGTCTACCAGGCCAAACATAATAGTTTGCCCAGTTCGGTGTGGGCGGTTCTGGCTGGGGACGCTTTTCAAGTCATCGCCGAGGCCATCGGGAACGTGGGAGCCGATTCCACTAAAATCGCCACTTACCTCCATAATGATCTGAAAGATTTTAAGGGCCTATCCGGCTCCATCTCCTTTGACGAAAAAGGCGACCGGATTGGCGAGGTTTACCGCCTTTACCAAGTCGATGAGCAAGGCGATTTTTCTTTGCGCGAATAACTTTTCGGCGCTTGAGTTGATCAGGCTTAAGTTGATCCATGGTTAATCATTAATGGTTAATCAATGATCGAATCAATTAGTGGACGTCAAGTAGTTAACCAAGGTTTTCTAGGCTATCCTCATGGCTCATTTTGTTGAGCAAATCATTTTTGGCCTGACCGTGGGCAGTGTTTACGCTCTCATCGCCTTGGGTTACACCATGGTCTATGGGGTGATGAAATTGATAAACTTCGCTCACGGCGAACTGTTCGCCTTGGGCGCGTTTGTGGGCTATATCTTTTTAGTGACTTTAAATTGGGGTGGCTTATTGGGGCCGGCTTTGGCCATTGGTTGCGTGGCCATCATTGTCTGCGTGGCCACGGCTTTGGCTGGGCACGCGCTGGAAAGGGTGGCGTACCGCCCTTTACGGCATTCCGATCGTCTAGCCGCCGTGGTCTCGGCTTTGGGAGCGAGCATTTTTCTCCAAAACGTTATAATGGTGGTTTGGGGGGCTCAATACCGGGCTTTTAACGCCTCGTTATTGCCGACCATAGTTTGGCGGGTGGCTGGCCAGAGCGTGCCGTTAATTCGGGTGTTTGTTTTTTTAACCGCTGTCGTCACCATGGCCGGGTTATACCTGTTCATCAATCGCACCCGTTTTGGTTTGGCCATCCGGGCCGCGGCCATTGATCAAGGGGCGGCGAAACTGATGGGCGTGGATGTCCGTAAAGTCATCGCCGTCGTTTTTTTGATTGGGCCGGCTCTGGGTGGTTTGGCCGGGCTTTTGGTGGGTATTTATTACGGACAAATCAATTTCAACATGGGGCAGATGTATGGTTTAAAAGCTTTTACCGCCGCGGTTATTGGCGGGATTGGCAACATTGGCGGGGCCATGATTGGCGGTCTTTTGTTGGGATTGTTGGAGACCTTGGGCGACGCGTACATCTCTGGGGCCTGGAAGGACGCGTTGGCTTTCGTGGCTTTGATTTTGATCTTGGTTTTCCGGCCCACCGGGATCCTGCCTGAGCGGGTGGCGGAGAAATTATGAGTTTAGCCCGTCACCCACTAGCCCAGAGCCAGAAGAGTCAGAGACTAGATCATCAGAGACACGATTTTCGGTTCTTACAGATAGCCGGGGTAGGGCTTTTTTTGGCTTTGCCGTTTATTTTCGCCTCATTGGGGCTCACTAGCGCCCCTTATATCCTCGATCTTTTGTCCATGATCGGTCTTTACGCTCTTTTGGCGTTGTCTTTAAACGTCATTTTAGGGATGGCTGGTCTTTTCCATATGGGCCACGCGGCCTTTTTCGCCGTAGGGGCCTATGTCACGGCTAACCTTAATCTGACTTACGGTTGGTCAATAATGGCCACCTTGCCGGTGGCGGCGGTGGCCTCTGGGTTCATGGCGTTGTTAGTGGCTTTTCCGGTCATCCATTTGCGGGGCGACTATTTATTGATTGTGACCATTGGGATCGTCGAGATTGTTAAAATCGCCCTCACCAATGATATTTTTGGCTGGACTGGGGGACCTAATGGGTTAATTGGCGTCAGTCGCCCCGTGATTTTTGGTTACCGGGTGGTTAAACCGCATGATTTTTTCTATCTCATTTGGTTGATGGTGGGGATCTCCACGCTCCTATTCCATTGGTTGGAGAACTCTCGCTTTGGCCGGGCTCTGAAGTATATTAAGGAAGACACCGTGGCCGCCGAGGGCATGGGCGTTAACACCACGGCCTATAAGTTGATGGCCTTTGTCATTGGCGCGGCTTGGGCGGGCATGGCGGGAACCATTTTCGCCTCCAAGATGCGGGCCATTTCCCCGGAATCTTTTACTTTTGGGGAATCGGTCATCATGTTCACCATCGTCATTTTGGGGGGCAGTGGCCACCAAAAGGGAGTCATTTTGGGGGCTTTTTTGGTCATGGGGCTACCCGAGCTATTCCGTCAATTCCAAGACACCAGATTATTGGTCTATGGCGCGGCTTTGGTGGCCATGATGATTTTTCGACCTCAGGGGCTGTGGCCCCCGAAACCTAGGTTATATCGTTTGCCGGCGCCTTATGACCAAAAATATCCGGGCGAAGAAAAATTAAAAGATGGAGATCGCTCTTGCTGATCCTCAGCTTATCCAGCGTAACCAAGACCTTTGGTGGCTTGGTGGCCGTGGCTGGCGTCTCCTTGGGCGTGGAGCGGGGTCAGATAGCTGGCCTCATTGGCCCCAACGGGGCGGGTAAAACCACCATTTTTAATCTGATTACCGGCTCCATCCGGCCGGACGATGGGCACATCTTTTTTTCCGGGCGTTCTTTAGCTGGTTTAAAGCCCCATAGCGTCGTCGCCTTGGGCGTGGCGCGCACTTTTCAGACAATCCGGCTGTTTCCGCGGCTAACGGTTCTGGACAATGTTCTTTCCGGTTGTCATTGTCGTTTGGTTTCTGGGGTGGTGGCCGCCTTGCTCAGGTTACCGAGTCAGAGGCTGGAAGAAAAATTGGTTTTAAAAAGGGCCATGGCGGAACTGGAGTTTGTCGGCTTAGCCGAGCGCTGGTCGGCGGAAGCGGGCTCGCTTTCTTATGGCGACCAAAGAAGGTTAGAGATCGCTAGAGCCCTAGCCACGGAGCCTAAATTATTGATTTTAGACGAACCGGCGGGGGGCATGAACGAACGGGAGACGGCCAATCTGATGGATTTGGTCGGTCAGATCCGCGACCGGGACATCACGATTATGCTCATTGAGCACGACATGGGGTTTGTCATGCGGGTTTGTCACCGGGTTTTTGTCATGGAAAACGGCTCCCTCATCGCCGAAGGAGCTCCTTTGGAGATCCAGACCAATCCTCGGGTCATTGAGGCTTATTTGGGCCGTCAAGATGATTAAGAAGCTTATTTAAGCTGATCAGAGTAAAACGCCAATTGGGGGGCGAGCGGATGATAAAAAGGCTTGGGGCGTATGGTTGAGGTTCCGCCTTTATTGGAGTTAAAAAGCCTGGTCGTCGCGTACGGTGGGGTGGAAGCGGTGCGTGGGCTCTCCTTATCCGTGGCCGCGGGAGAGCTAGTGACCATCCTGGGGGCCAATGGGGCGGGAAAAAGCACGACTTTGATGGCCATTAGTGGCCTCGTTCGTCCGTCTGGTGGGGAGATCTATTTTAAAGGTCAAAGGATTGACGTTTTAAGAAGCCATGAGGTGGTTAAATTAGGCGTCATTCAGTCGCCCGAGGGACGACGGGTTTTTGGGCCCATGACGGTGGAAGAAAACTTAAAGTTGGGCGCTTTTACCCGTCCGGGTCAGAACCTGGAATTGGATTTACGCCGGGTCTATGAGCTTTTTCCTCGTCTGTTTGAACGCAAAAAGCAGATGGCTGGCACCTTGTCGGGCGGGGAACAACAGATGTTAGCCATTGGTCGGGCTCTCATGGCCCAGCCCAAGCTTCTTCTATTGGATGAGCCAAGTTTGGGGCTAGCTCCGTTATTGGTGAAATCCATTTTCCAAACCATCAAAAATATCAACCAATCCGGGGTGACTATTATTCTTGTTGAGCAAAACGCTCAAGCGGCTTTAAAGCTGGCTGACCGTGGGTACGTCTTGGATGTGGGTAATTTGGTTTTAGCGGATCGGGCGGAGCGATTATTGAACAATCCCCAGGTGCGCGACGCCTATCTAGGCGCTAGATGATTTAATTGTTAAAATACGGAAAATATTGATCCTTTTCTATCGAGGCGCGAGGCCATGAACGATCCCATACTTATTGTTGACGATGACCGAGAACATCTTTTCATGCTTAAAACTGTCTTAAGCGGTTGGGGTTATGAAAACCAGACCGCCACCGACGGCGCCGAGGCGGTGCGATTAGCCCGGGATCACCACTATCGGTTGATACTAATGGATGTTCGAATGGGGGTAATGGATGGTTTGGCCGCTTTGTCAAGCGTAAAAAAAGAAGGCTTAAATATCGAGACCCCTATTATTATAATGACGGCTTTTTCTCGGGTGCGCGACGCGGTGGCGGCTCTAAAAGCTGGGGCTTATGATTATTTGACCAAACCTTTGGACATGGAAGTGGTGAGACTGACCATGGAAAGGGCCTTGGAACATAGCCGTTTGCGCGAGGAAAAGGAGGCGGGTCTGTTTGGCGGGCCTAATTTTTTGTTAGGCGAAAGCCCGGCCTTCCAAAAAGTTTTGGAATTGGTGAAAATGGCCGCCCCCACCGAAGCCACGGTTCTCATCACCGGCGAAAGCGGGGTGGGCAAAGAAATGGTCGCCCGTCTGATTCAGTCTAAAAGCTTAAGGAGCTCCGCTCCCTTTACCACCATCAACTGCGCGGCCATGGCCGAGACTTTGCTGGAATCCGAGCTTTTTGGCCATGAGAAAGGAGCTTTCACGGGCGCGGAAAAAAGGCGTGATGGGCGATTGAAGGCCAGCGCTGGGGGGACGGTGTTTTTGGACGAGATTGGCGAAACCTCCCCGGCTTTTCAGGCTAAATTGTTGCGCGTTCTGCAGGAGGGGGAGATTCAACCATTGGGCAGCGACGTCACGGAAAAGGTGGATGTTCGTTTCTTAGCGGCGACCAATCGCGACTTAAAAAAAGAAGTGCTGGCGGGACGTTTTCGGGAAGATCTTTTTTGGCGCTTAAACGTGGTCACCATTGAGGTGCCGGCCTTAAGGGATCGACCCGAGGATCTGCCGGGACTGGCCAATTTTTTCATCCGCCAATACGCCCTCAAAAATCACAAAACGGTTAAAGGTTTAACTCAAGACGCTTTGACGGCCATGACCACTTATTACTGGCCCGGTAACATCAGGGAACTGCAAAACGCCATGGAAAGGGCGGTCATCCTTATGCGTGGCGAGTACATCACGGCTAAAGACATGCCCTTAAACTTAGCCCCGGCCACGGGCTCCACGGTGGAGGAATTGCCTCTGAACCTGGATAAGTTGGAACGCTTGGCCGTGGAAAAAGCTCTTACCTTCACCAAAGGCAACAAAACTCAGGCCGCCACCACCCTGGGCGTCACCCGGAAAACCTTGGCCGCGAAATTGAGAAAATTTGGGGTCAACTGGGATGGTAAAGACTGATGGGGCGGCTAAGGGAAAAATGTCTTTGATTGAGATATGAATTATAAAATAATAGATAATAGACTAAAATGGCAATAATAACGATGTTTATTTATCTTTATATTGATAAAAGGATAATTTAAACTATCGTTATTAAATTTTAGAAACGCTAAAAGCTTTTACCAACTTGTTTAGTCATTATTTTTAGTTACAATGGATGCAAATTCTCTCTGAGGCAAGTTAGCTCTTGTTTTATTAGGATCTTGGGAAGCGTTTTGTTATTTACGGCTGGTGACAATTGTTTCTTAAATATCTATCGCCCGCGATCGGATCTTGACTCACCGCTCGCCGTTTTTCGGTTGGCTTGGACTCTCTAGATTTAGGAGTTAATTTTGACGCGTGGGTTAGCCGCCTCGGCGCCCTTGGCCAAGCCTGAAACCATTTGTCTTGAGTTGGGGAACACGGAGCGCCTAAGCTAGTTAATCTTGATCTTTTTGACACGGCTTTTGATTTATCGACAGCGGTTGAACAGGTATGGAGCTACCTTGGCCAGGACTTGTTGGACGGTTAGAGATGGGAAGCGGTATTTGGAGGTTAAATTTTATCGCTTGGTTAGACCGCGCGGGCGTAAGGGAGCGTTGTCCAAACGTTATTGGTTTTAACAAGCGCTCAATATCAATTTTTTTAAACTAATTAGTGTTCTAGCATTAATATAATACAACCTGCGCTATCAATTTTTAATGGGTATTGAAATAATAAGCGCTTATTTGGACATGCCTTACGACCGTGGGACGTTATCCCGGGAATCGCTATTTCTTATGGGGACAATATTGGGGAGCCAAGGCCAAAGAAGCCGCTGAATCGTCTTAACCCCCCATGTTTTGGATTTAAGTGGCCACCGCCCCCGCGAAATTGTGATTTTAAGATCAGACCTTATGGGCTTTTTAGGAAAATCAATGGGGAGCTTCGGGGCCCATAAATTTTTGTGGTAAATTTTCGAAATAACGCTATAATAGCTCTTGGATTGGTTAGCGCGTTTAGTCGGGTTATTAAATGTTAAAAACTAGACTGAGATGGTCTAATAAAAACTCGCCTATTGAGGTTTAGTTATCGCGATTTATATCATATAATTAATAAATTAATGATATAATTAAAGGCAAAAATGACCTATGACTTTAATATGAGGCTAACCAGATATCACTAGGAACTCTCTCTATTTGTTCTCTTCGCGGCGATGGCGGGATTGAATTGACCCCTCCACGGAGGAGGGGGGTTACGACTGACTTTCTATTCCAAGAGACTTACTGTCTGTTCATTAGGAACGCTCTATATTTGATCTCTCCGCGGAAGAGGTTACGGCGCTTCAGCCTAGGCAATGGCGGAATTGACCCATCCTCGGAGGGGGGGTTACGACTCACTTTCAAATAACACCGCGTCAAAGCCTAAAAAGTTCTAAATTTGACTTCTCCGCGGAAGGGGTTACGACTGACTTTATTTTGGACAAAGCTTTAATGTTGTAACGCTTTAAATTTGACCTTTCCGCGGAAGTGGTTACGACGCTTCAGCCTAGTCAATGGCGGGATTGAATTGACCTCTCCACGGAGGAGGGGGGTTACAATTTACTTTTTTTCACTTTGAAGCCATTTTCCCTTTGAAGTCATTAGAAGTCTGAGGTCATAGGAGTCTGAAGTCATAGATTGGATTCTTCCTGAATATGAGCGAACAATTCTTCGGATGGCTCGGGGTCATTGATGAGCGCGGGTAATTTTTTCCAGTCTAAACCCTGTATTGGTTAAGAAGTTTTTCTACGACAAGGATTAGCGAGACAAATTTTTTCAGATAAATGATGGTTTCGCGAAAACCCTAGGTTCAAGAAATTTATTAAATAAAGAGTACTAATATAAAAAGTTTAAAAATTTATTTTCCGTTTTTAGGCCTTCTTGCGAGGCTATCATAGATGTTTAGCTAGTTTACTAATATAAGAATTAATATTTAATAAAGAACTTGTGTTTTTGCTTTTATAATTATAATAAAAATTAATCAATATTATACAATAATAACAAAAGTTTAGTTTTATTTAGAATATTATTTTTTTAATATATAAAGTTGCCATAATAACTTTATTTTGTTATTAGTTAAATATGGTGAAACAAAAGATGGGTTTAACTGGAGCGATCAAGATTAAGGCTCGCCCCCAGGTAAGAAAATGGTGGGTATTTTAGAGGTTTTTTAGATTTTTTTCCCCAGCCAGTTGTCCGCAAGCTCCAGCTATCTCCCCGCCCTTTGACCAGCGAATCATGACCGTGTGGCGTTTATCGTAAAGGATCCGCCAAAAATTATTGATCGTCACGTCGCTAGGACGCTCAAATGGCGCCCCAGGCCAGGGGTTAAACGGGATGAGGTTTATTTTGGTTTTTAAGCCCGTGACGTAGTGGCTTAAGGCCAGGGCTTCGGCTGGGCTATCATTGACGTTTTTTAGCAAAATGTAGGCGATGGTTATACGCCGCCCTTTGCGCAAAGGATAAGCGGCCAGGGCTTTTTTGAGATCTTTTAAGGGGTATTGACGATTAATGGGCATGATTTTGTCGCGTAACTCGTCGGTGGGGGCGCCTAAAGAGATAGTCAAGCCAAAATCCAGCCCAGATTCGCCCAGTTTTTTTAGGGCCGGAATCACGCCCGCCGTGGAGAGCGAGATATGGCGGCCCGATAAGGCTAGATAACGCGGTGAAGTGAGGATGGCCAAGGTTCCCATGACTGGTTCCAAGGCCAAACCTGGTTCCCCCATGCCCATGAACACGATGTTGGTTAATTTTTCTCGCGGGGTGAGGAGCTTTTTTACGCCCAGGATTTGGCCTAAAATCTCTCCTTGGCTTAAGTCACGCGCGAACCCCATCTCCCCAGTTCGGCAGAAACGGCACTTGAGTTGGCAACCGACTTGGGTGGATATACATAAAGTCAGATGATCGCGTTCTGGTATGAGCACGCTTTCAATTTTGGCTTGATCCGGGGCTGACCAGAGGATTTTGCGCGTTCCATCCGAGGCCACGGCGATTTCCAAGGGGGTTAGAATGGGCCCAAGGTCGGCGATCGCGGCTAGTTTGTCACGGGAAGCGACCGAGATGTCGGTCATGCTGGCCCATCGCTCAGTTCCCCGCCGAAAAAGCCAGACCGCCAGTTGCTCGCCCCGGTAAGGTTTTTCCCCGAGGCTCACGACCAGTTCTTGGAGATCCTCTGGGCTTAAATCCAAAAGGCGTTTTTTTTCTAAATCGCTCAATCAGAGACCTCATCCTCAATTTCCAAGCCCGCCTCGGGATATTCCCGTTCCACCCGTTCCACCAAGCCACCTAACTCGGTTAGGGCTTTTATCGTGTCCTGGTATTGGTCAAAATCGCGCACCGTCACCTTGAACATTAACCGACCCGTCTTGGCGTCGCTAGTGTGGGCCTCGATGATGTCGACCACTTGACTGGAGAGAACGGCCACGATTTTGGAAAGTCCACCTTTGATGGGCCGCGTTTGGACTTTGAGGCCAATCTCGTAAGTCTGATCCTTGATTTCAGACTGATCCCAGGACACTTCAATGAAACGTTCTGGATCCAGACCAATGATGGACTGACAATTGGTGGTATGGATGGTCACCCCGTTACCATGGGTTAAAAAACCGACAATGGGTTCCCCACGCACGGGAGAGCAACACTTGCCGTAACGGACAAAAACCTCGTCCACGCCCCGCACCAAGACCCCTTTTAGCGTTTTTTGGGGTTCTTTGACCGCGGTTTTCGGATCAGGCGGTTTGGGGGGCTCGGTTAATAACTCTGGGAGGATGGTTTCCATCACCCGCCGCACCGTGACGCGGCCATAGGCGACGGCCGTGTTCAATTCATCCAAGGTCTGAAACCCAAGTTTACGCAAAACTTCTTTGGACAGGCGAGATTTTTTCAGCCGCCTACGACGCATCTCCTGAACCAAAAGATCTTGCCCAAAAAGCTCGGCCTGAGTTTTTTCCGCCGCCGCGAACCATTGTTTAATTCGGGCCCGGGCTTTGGAGGTCACCACATGACGGAGCCAATCCCGAGAGGGGCTAGAGGCCGGGTTAGTGATGATCTCCACCGTGTCGGCGCTATTAAGTTTTTGGCGGAGGCTGGTCATTTGACCATTGACTTTGGCTCCCCCACAGTGGTTGCCAATGTAGGTATGCACGGAGTAAGCGAAATCTAAAGGCGTCGCCCCCATGGGGAGTTCTTTGATATCGCCTTGGGGGGTGAAGACATAGATATTGTCCTCTTCGGCCAGGCTCTCCCGGATGGAGTTTAAAAAGCTGGTTGGATCGGAGAGGTTGTCTTGCCAACTTAAGACCGACCTTAGGGAGCTGATTCTTTGGGTTTCCTCTTCGGATAGTTGCCCGCCCTCCTTATAAAGCCAATGGGCGGCGATGCCTTCCTCGGCGTAGGCGTGCATCTTTTTAGTGCGGATTTGGATTTCAATGCGGATGTTTTTAAGGCCCACCACGGCCGTGTGGAGCGAGCGGTAGCCATTGTGTTTGGGGAGGCTAATGTAATCTTTAAAGCGCCCGGGAATGGGACGGAAGATGGAATGGATCACGCCTAACGCGCTGTAACAGTCCTGGACTTCGTTAACAATGATCCGGAAAGCCACTAGATCAAAAATCTGCTCAAATGGCAAGTTCTGCTCGCGCATCTTCCGCCAGACGCTGTAGAGATGTTTGGGGCGTCCCTCAATCTCGCAGGCGATCCCAAACTCGGTCATGCGGGCGGATAAGAAAGCTTTGACTTCCTCGACGTATTTTTGCCGATCCTGGCGGCCGGAGTGGATGTCCTGCCGCAGCTTAAAATACGCCTCTGGCTCTAAGTAAAAAAACGACAGATCCTCCAACTCGGATTGGATCTTTTGGATGCCTAAACGGGCGGCTAAAGGCGCGAAGATGTCCAGCGTTTCTTTGGCGATGGCTTTTTGTTTTTCCGGGGGCATGAAACCGAGCGTGCGCATGTTGTTTAAGCGGTCGGCTAGTTTGACCAAAATCACGCGCAGATCGGTCAGCATGGCCAGGATCATCTTGCGCATGTTCGAGGCGGCCCGCTCGGTGGCGGAGTTAAAGTTGAGCTTACTGATTTTAGTTAGCCCATCGACGATACCGGCCACGTCCGACCCAAACTCCCGTTTGATGTCTTCCACGGTATGCGAGGTATCCTCCACCACGTCATGGAGCAGGCCGGCCGTCACGATGGTCGCGTCTAAACGCATATCGGTGAGGATCCAGGCCACCGCCAGGGGATGAATGAGGTAGGGTTCCCCCGAGCGTCGCGTCATGCCCTGGTGAGCCGTGGCCGCGAAAACGTAAGCCCGGTTAACTAACTCATCGTCGGCGTTCGGATTTTGTTCCAACAGAGCGTCGACAATCTCGTGGATACGCACGGCTCGCATGCCGTAGACGGGGATGCCCTCCATGGGTTTGTAGTCAACGGGCTCAGGTTTGGTCTCGGACGAAGAGTCTTCGCGCTTAGGATAGCCTGGGGGAAACCGCAGTTCCTCCTCCGAGCCAATAGGGGCTGGCGTGTCCTTTTCGGGCGCGGGGATGGTGGGGGGAACGCTCATGCTCGGCACCGGATTAAATGGGGCTTAACATGGTCTCGACCAGGTTTTTTAATTCCTGGGCGGCCACGGCCACGGGGAGCGTGGTCACGGTTCGGTCAAGCCTTTTTTTCAGTTCCACGGCCCCATTGGCCAAGCTTTTTTCGGAAATGGTCGCCCGAAGGGGCAACCCCAAAAGATCGGCGTCTTTGAATTTTAACCCAGGTCTTTCGTCGCGGTCATCCAAAAGAACTTCCACGCCTAAACTGGTTAGTTCATCCAGTAGCGTTTCCGCGGCCTGGGCCACGTCGGGGTTTTGGATCTGCAGAGGCAATAGGGCCACTTGGAAAGGAGCTAAAGCCATGGGCCAGATGAGCCCATCGCGATCGTGGTTCTGCTCGGCGGCGGCGGCTAATGTCCGGCCGAGACCAATGCCGTAGCAACCCATGATTAAGGGCGTTAACTGTCCATCGGAACCCATAAAAGTGGCTCCTAGGGCCGCGGAGTACTTTACCCCTAGCTTAAAGACGTGCCCCACCTCAATGCCTCGGCGGATGGCCAGGGGCTGGCCGCATTGGGGACAAGGATCCTCGTCGGCCACGACCACCAGATCGACTAAGGCGTGGACTGGGAAATCACGATGGATTTGAGCGTTCAAATAGTGATAGTCCTTTTCGCCCGCTCCAGCCACCCCGCTTTGGAGGCGCTCTAGGGCTAAATCGGCCACAATCTTGACCTTCGCCCCCACTGGGGTGACAAACCCCATGGGGACGCCCATGATTTTTTCCGCTTCTTCCGGGGAGGCCAGAACTGGTTCGCGACCGTCCAGAGCGTCTTTCAGTTTGACGAGGTTGATTTCTCGGTGTCCAGGGATGAGGGCCAGTATCGGTTCCGTCCGGTCAGCCAGAAAAAGTAGCGATTTGATGATGGAAGAGGGCGGTACCCCTAAGAACTTGGCCAACTCCGGGACATGACGACAATTAGGGGTGTGAGTTTTGATCAGTTCCCCATCTTTTGGCCCAGGCGTTAGGGGATAGCGCGAAGTGGCTTTCTCGAGGTTGGCCGCGTAAGAGCAAGCCGGGCAGAAGGCGATGGCGTCTTCCCCAGAGTCGGCCAGAACCATAAATTCATGGGAATAATTACCGCCAATGGCCCCGCTATGAGCTTCCACGGCGGCGAACTTTAAGCCGCAACGCCGAAAAATATTTTGGTAAGCCTGGTACATGGCCTTATAGCTTCGATCCGCCGCCGCGTCGTCAACGTCAAAGCTGTAGGCGTCTTTCATGATGAATTCCCGTCCCCGCATCAGGCCAAAGCGAGGGCGAATCTCATCGCGGAATTTAGTCTGGATCTGGAACAGGTTTAACGGCAAGTCCCGGAAAGAGCGCGCTTCCCGCTTAACTAGGTCAGTGATGACCTCCTCGTGGGTGGGCCCAAAGACAAAGTCCCGATCGTGACGATCCTTAAAGCGCAATAGCTCAGGGCCATATTTTTCCCAACGACCGGACTCCTTCCAGAGCTCAGCCGGTTGGACGGCGGGCAATAACACTTCCCTGGCCCCGAACCGGTTCATCTCGCCGCGGATGATCCGCTCGACCTTGCGCAAAGACCGTAAACCCATCGGCAGGTAGTTGTAGATCCCAGCCGCTAGGCGGCGGATAAGACCGGCCCGGATCATGAGTTTGTGGCTGATAATTTCCGCCTCGGCGGGAGCTTCTTTTAAAGTTGGGGCCAAATAGGAGCTAAACCGCTGGCCTAAAACCTCGCCATGGGGGTCAAGTCGGACAGTTGGGCTGGAGCAATTGGATGCCATATTGTTAACTTTCGATTTATAAGGGCGTTGTGGCGCAGATAAAATAGTGAATACAAATAAATTAAAGATAATTAATAGTCAAAAATTGGCTCAAAACGCCAAAAGCCGTCCCCTCAGAGGGCCGGCTTTTCCTGTTGGTCATTTAGTCGCTTTTCGTCGACGAGATACAGGGTTAAGAAAAAGACACTTTTTTAATTTAGCCTTAAATAGAAAAAAAAACAACCGGGCGACCAGGCCAAGATAAAAAATAAAATTACTTAAAAACTATTTTTTAGATTAGTATTCGTTTATATTAGTTTATAATACGTTTATAAATGGCTAATAGTTGTCTAGTATGGTTGGTGAAACCGCCTAGCCGAAGGGGAGCGGCGAAGAAAAAATTATTCTAGGTTTCGTGGATAGGGGGCTCGCCCAATGGGGAAAAAGCGAGCCAGGCGGATCAGGCCTGTCCGCGATTCCCTAAAAGGCCGCCGAGGCGCGAAATCGATCTGTCCCAAACTATTGGCAACTATTGTCGTCCCAATCTGTGGTCTAAGTCCGCTGTCTAAGTCGCTTGGTTAGTCGCCAGATCCGTCGCTTGGTAAGCGTTAGGTCATGAGCGAAAACCTGGCTCGACCTAAAAGATCCACAAAACCCCGTTTAAGCCATGGTTGGTCAGGTTCATGTCCCCACGGCCCAAATGGTAATGCGCCCGGGAAGCTAAGAAGAACAAAAAGAGCCTCTTTGGGGATAGACTGTTGGGCCTTGGTTTGGAGCTTGACGAGCTTTTCGGTCAAAGGGGCGGGGATAACTAGGGGTGGGCCCGCGGTGACCGAGTCGACGCTGGCCAGGTAGCTGGCCACCTGTCGCCTAGAGGCCAGGAGCCAATTATTTCGTCTAAAAGGCTGTCTGGGCAGGTTTCCACTAGTTTCCTCAATAAAGCCTGGGCCTCAACGACGGCTGGCTTCATGGACTCAACAATCAGGCGAGATATCTTAGTTTCGACTCCTGATTGGTCGACATTGGTTATTTGGTCGTCCGCTTTAAGGCGTTCTCTAGTCGCTCTAAGGCCTCTTCTAAGATTGGCCGAGGGCAAGCGAAGTTGAGCCGTTGGAAACCTTCCCCGCCGGGGCCAAAAATGTCCCCGTCGTCTAACCACAGACGGGCTTGGTCGAGCATAAAACGGTTGGTCTGGCCCGGTTTTAGACCCAGGGCTCGGCAGTCAAACCACAATAGGTACGTGCCTTCTGGCTCAATAATGGCCAAGGGGGCTAGGCGCTCTTGGAAGAAGCTCCGGGTAAAGTCCAAGTTGCCTTTTAAGTAAACCAATAGTTGTTCTAGCCAGTCTTCGCCCAACTCGTAGGCGGCTTGGCCAGCGGCTAACCCCATGGCGTTCAGCTGGCTGAATCCAGAGCGCCGGATCTCTAAAGACAAAGTGGAATGAAGATGGGGGTTTTTGATGAAGAGGTTAGCGTTCTGGAGACCGGCTAAATTAAAGGTCTTGGAAGGGGCGGTGGCGGTGATGGCGATGTCGGCCAACTCTGGGGAAATGGCCGCCAAAACCTGGTGGCGATGGTTGGGAAAGATAAAATCACAATGGATCTCATCGGAGAAGATCAGGCAATCATGTTTGAGGCACAATTGACCTAGGGTCGTTAGTTCCTCTTTCGTCCACACCCGACCAACGGGGTTGTGGGGACTGCATAACAAAAAAAGGCGGATTTTATTTTGGATCAGTTTTTTTTCGAAATCCTCAAAATTGATTTCGTAACGGCCGTCTTTCAAGACCAGCTGATTTACCACCGGCCGACGATCATTAGTTACCGCGCAACTCGTGAAAGGATAGTAAACCGGGCTTTGGATTAAGACTCCCTCCCCGGGTTTGGTGAAAGCCCGGATGGCCATGGCCAAGGCGAAAACCACGCCGGGGGCTTTTTTGAGCCATTGGGGCTCGGTTAAGTAATTATGGCGTTTTTTGAGCCAATTGGCCACGGCTAAGTAGTAATCTTCTTTGGTGTCGGTGTAACCAAAAATACCGTGGCGCGCCAGGGCCGCCAAACGATCTAAAACCGGTTGGGGGGCCCGAAAATCCATATCCGCCACCCATAAGGGTAAAAGTCCCTCTGGAACTCCCCTTTCTTGGGCGAAATCGAATTTGATACAGTTAGTGCCTCGACGATCAATAATTTCGTCAAAATTGTAGCGCAATGGTCGCTCCCACAAGCCCAAATTTTATTGTTTGGCCTGATTGAGTTTTTATGGTCAGGATAGAGCCTGTCCCAGATCGGCGAGAAGATCGTCAGGATTTTCCACGCCTAAAGACAATCGCAAAAGTCGTCCGTTAATGCCTAAGGACAAGCGTCGTTCCACCGGGAGGTCAGAGTGAGTTTGCAGAAAAGGGTAGGTGATGAGAGTTTCCACCCCGCCTAAACTTTCCGCGTAAAGAATGGTTTTAACTTTTTCCAGAGTTTTTACCGCTGTCGCCTCAGTGTCCACCTCAAACGAGATCATCGCCCCAAATCCAGTGGCTTGCTTTTTGGAGATGGCGAGGGATTTTTCGTCGGCTAAGCTAGGATAATAAACTTTTTTGACTTTTGGGTGCTGGGCCAGCCAGCCAGCGGCTCTTAAGGCGTTGGCTTGACTTTTTTCCATTCTAAGAGGCAAGGTTTTTATGCTTCTGATGAGTAAAAAGCTGTCAAATGGGGCTAGCCCCGTCCCCACGGTCTTGAGTATGTAGCGAAGTTTATCCGTGATTTCCAGATTATTGGTCACTAAAAAACCGGCCAAGGTGTCGTTATGGCCAGCAAAATACTTGGTGCCACTGTGGAGAACCACGTCCGCCCCGAGGGTCAAAGGTTTCTGGAAATACGGGGTTAAAAAAGTATTATCCACCACTAATATGACATGGGGCGGTAAGGCTTGTTTAACCGCCGCGATGTCCGTGACCTTCATCATCGGATTGGTGGGCGTCTCAATAAAAACCATTTTGGTTTCGGGTCTAAGGGCTTTTTGGAAAGCCGTGATATCGCTAGCGTCGGCGTAAGTGGTCTCTAAGCCCGCCCGTTTGGCGAGACTATCAAAAAGTCGGACTGTCCCGCCATAGAGATCGTCGGAGGCGATGAGGTGGTCGCCCCGCCCCAATAGAGAAAGCGTGGCGTCTAGAGCGGCCATGCCACTAGCGAAAGCGACGCTTTCCCGTCCCCCCTCTAAAGCGGCCACTAGTCTTTCCAAGGGCTCGCGGGTCGGGTTTTGAACCCGGGCGTAATCAAAACCAGTGCTCCGGCCCACTCCTGGATGGGCGAAAGTGGCGGACTGGTAAATGGGGACAGCCAAAGCCCCAGTGTTATTATGAGGATCCTTAGCCCCGTGGACGCAGACAGTGTCGAAATTCATGTCGAAGAACCTAAAAAAAACGGTGAATGGCCGATCAAAACCGGTCAAAACCGGTTTAGATTGGGACAATCCAGCTACTTTAACAAAAACTTATCAGAAAAGTAAAGCGTAATTTTTTACGGGGGGCTATTTTTTTTTGGCGGACTAGTTCTTATCCACGTGACGCCGATTGGGCTATTTATTGAGCTGTTAATTTAATAATTATGATAAATATCAGCAATAGTTATTTTTAAAATTTAGAAAACTATAATTTATAATATAAATATACAATATATAAATTATTAATTTATTGTCAAAATATAATTTACTTGTAAAGAGTAAATTATTAAAATATAAGTTTTAACAATAAATTTAAATTATTTAATAAGTAAAAATATGTTTAAACATTATTTATTCATTCTAAGATAGTGTAAAATAGTTTATTTTTTCTAGCTTATTATTATAGAAAAAGTTAGTGCTTTTGAGCGTGAACGTCAACAGGGCTTTGGCGACGAGGCCTGGAATGAAGCGTTGGGAGTTAAAAATTTTTCCCCCTCGGGAAAAAAAGCTTGACTTGGGAAAAGGGAAAAAATAAAATTAACCCAGTTTGGTTGGATTTGAGTTGGACTACTTGGGTGGTTGAACTACTTGGGTTGGACTACAAATATAGATTTGAGTGTCTGGGAGCTGGTGGGTTGTCCAGTTATCTGGCTCCGAGCTATTCCAGAAAACCTAATCAAAGCTGATCAGTTTATATCTGAAGGCCGAGAACCTAGTTGTGTTCTTGGCTTTTTTCATTTTTGATCCCTATCATCGCTAGTTTTTCCTTTTGGAGAGGTGTTTTATGGCTAAAATAGCCGCGAATTTGACCCAGTTGATCGGTAACACTCCTTTGGTTGAGCTGTCCCGCTATGGCCAAGCCCAGGGAGCCAAGGGGCGCATATTGGCCAAGCTGGAGTACTTCAACCCCTTGGGTAGCGTCAAGGATCGGATCGCCTTGGCCATGATTGAGGACGCTGAAAAGGCCGGCCTCATCAACAAGGATTCCACCATTATCGAGCCGACTTCTGGCAACACCGGTATTGGCCTGGCCTTTGTGGCCGCTTCTCGTGGGTACAAGATCATTTTGGTTATGCCGGAGACCATGAGTTTGGAAAGGCGCAAGCTTCTCTACGCTCTAGGCGCGGAACTGAATCTGACCCCAGGGTCTGAGGGCATGAAAGGGGCCATCAAAAAGGCCGAGGAGCTGCGCGCGAGTATCCCCAACTCCTACGTGCCCCAGCAGTTCAACAACCCCTCCAACCCAGAGATCCATCGGAAGACCACGGCCAAGGAAATTTTGGACGACACGGATGGTAAAGTGGACGCCGTGGTGGGCGGAGTTGGCACCGGCGGCACCATCACCGGCGTGGGCGAGGTGGTGAAAAAACTAAATCCCCAGGCCAGGATCATCGCGGTGGAGCCATTTGACTCTTCGGTTCTGTCTGGCGAAAAACCTGGGCCTCACCAAATCCAGGGCATCGGGGCTGGGTTTGTGCCTCAGGTCTTTAACGCCTCCGTGGTGGATGAGATTTTCCGGGTTAAGACGCCGGACGCTTTTACCGCCGCCCGGGAAGTGGGGCGCAAGGAAGGCCTGCTGGTGGGTATCTCTTCTGGGGCGGCCTTACACGCGGCCACGGAAGTGGCTAAACGGCCCGAGTTCGCTGGCAAGAACGTTGTGGTCATCCTGCCCGACACTGGCGAGCGCTACCTCTCCACCCAACTTTTCGCTCAGGAGTAATTCTTGGCTGAGTTGGGGTTTGCCTAGGGGCGGGCCCTTTTGACCAGACGAAAAAAGGCGGGCTTAGGCCCGCCTTTATTGATCTGGCTTAAGCTCGGACGAGCTGGGCGAAGAAACCCCAGAGGCGGATTATCCGGTTAAAGCCTTGAGTAGCCAGGGTTAGGGCTCAATTATCTTTTTGGCCATCAACCGCTAATCTCAAGGCGGGCCAGCAATCGGCTTGAATAGGATGAGTCGTCGCTTAAGTGGCCCTTAAAATTCAGATGACGGTGGAGCGGTTCCAGGGCCACGACCTTGATTAAAGAGCTAATTTGTTCTTTATCCTGAAAGTGGCGGGTCTGAGAAGGGCGCGCGCTTAGAAGATCTAGAGACAGTCTTTCCAAGGCTGGCGAGCGCTGGCCGCTTGGCGAAATTCCTAACCGGACGACCTTTTGTTGGATCTGGCCACCTTTACCTTGGATCTCGACGAGCCAAATGGTGATCAAGCCCGTGGCGTCGCTAGCGCCTTCAAATTTTCCGATCAGCCCTCGGTCTTGAGGTTTGATAGCGGCGTAAAGATTAAGCCAATGTTTGACTATCGGGTGTTCCAGGCCCAGGAGGGCTAAATTTTCATCTTGCCCAGTTTTCGTTTTATCCCGATCCGTGGTGAATTTGACAGGCTCTAATTTTGGGCGCCTCAGAGTATACAGATCTTGGCCGGTGGCGGTTAATTCGCCGTCATCTAGACGGCGCCGCCCGTTGGGCGAAGGCTAAAAGCCGCCGCGCGCCACTTCCCTCGTCATCGAATCGCTTGTAGTCGCCCAGATTAAATTTAACGAGATCCTGGAAAAGCTCGAAGACCACCTTTTGAGCGAGGCTGACGTTGGTCATCGCGATTTCAAGCTTTTGACGCGTCTGTATGAGAGTTGGATCGAGGATCGCGTTCTGATAAAGACGGTCGTAACTTAGATGGTTACTGAGTTGGCCGAGAATCTGATCGTGGAGATCCTCCGCGATCTGGCCATTTTCGTCTAATTTGCCTAAAATTTGAGCTATTTCAGTTAATTTTTTCTCAAGAAGTAGAAATATCGCGCCCTCAATGGTATCCTCCGCGACCAGGTTGTAGACCTGTTCCTTAATCTAGGGTTTTCCCCAAGCCATCATCGTTGGAAGAAAGAAGGAGTCTTTTAGCGTTAAGCTCTAAGGCGTGGGCTAGTTTGAGGGAATTGACGAGGGGTAGAGTTATTTTTTTAAGCCGTCGGCCGCCATGAGGGCGGCGCGGCGGCTAGTCGTCTGTGGTTTTAAGCCCTTTTGTTGGATATTTGATCCGATTCCAAGGTCTCTAAAGCGTTTTCATCCTGGGTCTTGACCTTTTCCAGTCGGCGATGGATATCGGGCGCGAGACATCCGTATTCCACGGCCGCTCGGAGATGACGCTCGGCCCCAGAAAAGTCACCCCGGTCAAACAGGAGCTTGCCTAAGCGTTGACGAAATAGGCTGTTGGTGGGCTCGATTTCCACGCTTCTTTGAAATAGCGACACGGCCACGTCCCGGTCATTGGCGTTTTCCAGAAATAAAACGCCTAATGAGGAAAGACTTCTGGCGTCATCGGGATCGTGCTTGACGGCCTTTTTGAAAGCTTCCATGGCCAAATGGCTATTTCCGGTCAATAGTTCGGCCTGGCCCAATTGGCGGTAGACCACGCCCCGACGTTCCTTCAGCGAAGCGGCCTGACGCAGGATAGGCAAGGCTCGCTCGATCTGGCCCAGTTCTAAGGATAGGCGCCCGTATTGATAAAGGGGCTCGAAACCGGGCGAGGGGAGGGCGACGGCCAGAGCCAAGGTATTGGCCGCCTCTTCCAAACGACCCTCCAGGATCAAAGAGCAACCCTTGTTAAACAAAGCCATAAGGTTGTCTGGATCTTTAGCTAGGACTTGGTCAAAGGTTAAAATAGCCGTCCGATGATCGCCTAGTTTGGCTTGGCAGACGCCTAGACTGTTCAATAAATTTAAACGCCCAGGCTCTAAAATTAGACCTCGCCGGTACTCTTCCATGGCCCCGACTAAATCGCCCGCCTCAAATAAATGATCCCCGGCGATGTTTAGGCATTGGGGCCCAAACATAATGGTCTGGGCGGAACCGGTCATGGAGGCTTCCAATAGAGCTTGACGAGCCGCGGTGAGAAGCCCGTCCGGTTTAATGACTGGGCAAGGCCAAGGAGCTAGGCCCAGGGAGACGGGAAAATCCAGTTTCGCGCGCAACTTTTCGGTAACAGCGGGTAGATCTGACGCGGACAAGGCCCAGACCACGGCTAAAGTCCCACTGTCCCAGGGCGTGGCCATTTCGCAAGGGTGGGCCTGTTCCGCCGCTGTCTGGAGCCGGGTGAGTCTTTTGGCCAGTTCTTCGGGGCCAGCCAAGGTTTCCATCTTTTCCCAATCGTCAATGGCGATCAGGGCCGTGGTTAAGTCGCCGCCAGCGTTGGCCAGCCTCGTTAAAGTTTCCAGAAAGTGTCGTTTTTGGCCTTGGTCGAGGTTGGGGTTTTGACTAGTTAGCCCGCCTTCGGGGGGGGCGTCGAAACGAGAAAAGGTGAGTAAATCCCCAGAAGACAATTGGTTGGGGCCGCCTGAGGTCACGTTGGCTAAGGCGTAATTTTCCGAGGTCTCAAAAAGGGATATCTCGCCTTTGGGTCGCCCGTCTCGACTCTTCACCGCGAAAACTTGCCCGGCTCGCGCTCCCATGGCTCGGCCCAGGTTGACCACTACCCGATCCTGGGGCAGGATCTGGGTCAGATGGCCATATTTTTCCACCATTTCCCCGAAACCGATGATGGGGGAGGGGGACTGGGCCCCGGAGGCGAAAAACAAGGCCGTTTTGGCCCGTTCCATTAACAGATCTAGGGCTTCGGTTCCTGGGGGATTGAAGGCTAGATCCTGGGGCCAGAGGGCGTAACCGATGGTGGGGGGAAAATCGGGTAGATTTTGGAGGATATTTTGTCGGAAATTGTCCAAAAAGAGGCGTCCCGCCTCGGGATCAGCCCATAAAAGGAGACCCAGTTTGTCCTGATCCAAACGGGCTAGACACTGAACTGACCGCGTGGAGAGGACTTTGGCCGCGCGTCGATTGAAAACGGCTTGACCTCGCCCCAAAGACACGATAGCCACCAAAAGGGTTGAAGGCTCCTGAACTTCCCGAGTTAGGCCCTGATTGGGCTCCAGGGGCGAGTGGTGGCGATCGCGGAGGATTTTTTTTAATTGGCGCAGGAAATAGCGACGGTTGTAAAGGCCGCTTTCGGGATCTTTTTGGAGGGCTTTGCGCAGGGCCAAGTTTTCCAAGGCCGAGTCGGCCACGCTTGGCCACAAGGCCAAAACTTCTGGCGGGGCGGGTTGGCGGCCAGGTTTGAGGCTGACCGAGACGTAACCTAATGGTTGGCTCAGGTAAGCCAAAGGGGCGGCCAGATCGGAATCTGGCTCAGGGGTGGGCCCAACTTGGAATTCATAGTCAGGCAAAAACCTGGACAAGGCCTTTTTGAATTGTCGGCCGAATCGGGCCAAATCCCGGGGCCAAAGATGTGGCCAAGATGGCATGAATAATTAACTCCTTGTCTAATAAATAAGAAAAAAACTAAAAATAGTCTGTTTTAATTCCTTTAGGTCAGATAAAAGCCCCAAAACTTAGGGGGTTGGTCGAGTTATATTTACCTAGTAATGATTGTAATTTACCCATCAAGCTTAATTAAAAACAAGGCTTTTTGGTCAATCGCCTATAAATGGGAATTATAGAAAACTACTTTAGAAAAGTCAACGTTTAAATTTTTAATTCGCGGCGCCCCCGACTTTAAAGAACGAATTTATCCAAAATTAAGAGCGATTTCATCGCTTGGCCCAATCTAGTCGTCGCCGAGAAGGCAGTAGGTTTTTAAACGTGACATGTTGAATCTTATAATTGATATATCATAAATTTAAAAATTATTAAAAGTAAAAGTGATTGAAATAAATAATTTAGAAAGTTAAAAAACATTAATTTGATATATAACTAGTTTTTTAGTCATATTTTATCTAAATAAGTGGGAAAAACCAAGAAGAATCAAGAAAATTGAGATTACCGAATTCATCGATAAAAGCCAAAGGGTAAATATTTTATCGCCAGGGTAGCGCGATTATGGAGCGAAGGCGATTAGGGGAGGAAAATAGTGAGTAGTTGGCTTAAACTATAGTAATAGCGCGTTTTTTAGGTAACTAGCTAATTTTGTTACTAAAATTTTTTACTAAAAAAGTAAAAAATGTTTAAGCTACTTATTAATAGGTAATATATTAAGCGCAACCTTCGGGTTTGGGTAAACCGGCCATCTTACAAGCCCCCTTGCCCGGGCCAGACGGGAATAGCTCGTAAATAAATTTCAGCTTAAAACCGGTCACCATGGTCATGTCCCTGACCCGGGGCGGGAGGCCTCGCTCTTGATGATGAGCTCGCAACAGGCGCATCAGTTCTTGGTGGTCGTCGGTGATCTCGTCAATATCCTCGTTGACGCGGATCATCTCCACCCAGTTGGGATCCCAAAGTTCCGCGTCCAATAAAAAGCCCTCGTCGTCCACGGGGTAGGTGGAGCCATTAAATTCCACGGTTTTCATGAGCGCTCTCAGCTCCTTTTGGGGGGCCTTGTGATCCGCTAAAGGCGCGCCAGGACGGCCTAAGACGGCCACGGTCTCGGCTTCTAACTCTGGCCGCGCCAACAGATCGGGCCGGACGCGCCGAGTTTTGGCCATAGATTCGCCTAGGCGGTAAGCGGCTACCTGGGCGTGGTGGCCGGACAAGAGAATTTGGGGAACGGCTAAACCCCGAAATACCGGGGGCCGGGTATAATGGGGATGCTCCAATAGACCGTGACTGTGGCTCTCCTCAATGAGGGACTCGCCTTGGCCCAAAAAGCCTGGCAATAACCGGGCCACGGCCTCAATCACCACCATGGCCGGGACTTCCCCGCCATTGAGCACGTAATCGCCAATGGAAAGTTCCTCATCAACCATTAGATCTAAAAACCTTTGATCCATCCCTTCGTAACGACCGCAGACTAAGGCGATCTTGGGTAAGGTGGCCAGCTGGCGCAGTTTTTTTTGGGTTAGAGTATGACCGGCGGGGGTTAGATAAATAACCCGGGCGGGTTCCTGGCTAGCCTTTAAACGCGATTCCAAGGCTAAGGCCAAAGGCTCCGGTTTCATGACCATGCCCGGGCCACCACCATAGGGGCGGTCATCCACGGTGCGATGGGGATCGCTAGTGAAGTCGCGTAAGTCAATGAGGTTAACGGTCAATAGCCCTTTGGCCAGAGCTTTGGCTAACAAGGACTCGGCCAAAAACGAAGCGAATAGGCCGGGAAAAATAGTTAAAACATCGAAGATCATGAGGTGGGGCGGGGCTGGAGGAGACCAGGACAATCGACCACCACGAGCCGACCGGCCACCAGATCCACTTCCGGGATGGTTTCCTCGGTGAAAGGGGCCAGATTTTCCCACCCGTTTTCATCGCGGATGACTAAAACCAAGCTCGCGGCGGTGGGTAAAAGATCCACCACGCGGCCTAAACGTTGGCCATTATCCAAAAAAGCCTCTAGGTTTAACAGATCAAAGTGGTAATACTCGTCCGCCTCTAGGGGCGCCAGATGACGCCGGGCGATGGCCAATTCGTGGTTTTTCAGGCTCTCGGCGGCGGCTCGGGTGGTGACGTTTTTAATCTTCAGGATCAACCCATAAGGGGCCAGTTTCCCGGAAAGGCTCACTGGCTGAGGCGTTCCCGTGGGCGGGATGAGCCAAACCCTGGGACTGGCCAAGAGGCCCAGGGGGTTGTCTGGGTTATAGACTCGGGCCAGCGCCGCCCCATGGACACCGTGGGCCCGGATAACGCGGGCTAAGGGAATCAGTTGATCCCCGGGATCGATGGGCTCAGGCGAGTTCAAGATCCGTGTCCACCTTAAGCAGATAGCTTAAGCCTTGTTTAGCGGCCGCCACCGCCATCAGGACGCGAATGGCCCTGATGGTTCGACCATTTTTGCCAATGACCCCGCAGAGATCCGCGGGGTGTACTTTCAGCTGGATCACTTTATGGCCAGGCTCAGACTCTAACTCGGTAACTTTCACTTCATCGGGAAAAGAGCTTAAAGAGATGGCCAAAAAACGGACTAGCTCCAACATGGCCTTAACGCGTCTTAAGCGCCAGGGTTGGCCTTGGCTTGGGCCTTCAATAAGCTGGCCACCGTTTCCGTGGGTTTGGCTCCCTTGGACAGCCAGGAATCCAGAAGTTCCTTTTTCAGTTCCAAGTAAGCTGGGTTACGGTTGGGATCGTAAAATCCCACGATAGCCAAAAACCGGCCATCGCGCTTGGCCTCGCTGTCAGCCACTACCAGGCGGTAGTAGGGTTTTTTCTTGGCGCCAAGGCGGGCCAGTCGGACTTTTAAAGCCATAGTGGTTGTCTCCTAAAATGGGGCGCGCGCCCCTTGGTCAAAGTGGCCATAATGGTCAATAGATGGTCAAAGTGAGCCTGGATGGCCAGGGTGAACATATTAAATATCGACCTCAATTGTAGGCGCTCAATAGTGGGCTGACGCGTCGCCTGAAGGGTAGCTAGTCTTAAGGTCGTGGTCTTTAAAGTTAGAGCCACCGCGTTAAAGCGTCAACCCGAGATACGGCGCATTAACTCGTTAATCCCTTGTTGGAGGTTGCCTTTTTTCCCAAACTGGCACATTATCTTCCGAATTTCGGTAAAATTGCGCAACAGTTGGTTGATTTCGGCGATCGACGTGCCACTGCCTTTGGCGATTCGCCGACGCCGGCTGGCGTCAATTATCTCATGGTTGAAGCGCTCTTGGCTGGTCATGGAGTCGATGATGGCCTCGACGCGTTTGAGCTCATCAATGTTGGGCGTGGCTTCTCTTAATTTTTTTAGTTTCCCCATCCCCGGGATCATGTTCAATAGAGACTCCACAGTTCCAATTTTGCGCAATGAGCCCATTTGTTTGCGGAAATCATCTAGGGTGAACTCGCCTTTGGCCAGCAAGCCCAATAAACGTTCGGACTCTTCTTGGTCAATCACTTCCTGGGCTTTTTCGATCAAGCTTAGAATGTCTCCCATGCCCAGGATCAAAGAAGCCGCGCGTTCGGGATGGAAAGGCTCAAAGGCCGATATTTTCTCGCCCACGCCGATAAATTTCAAAGGTTTTTTGGTGACGGCCCGGATGGACAAGGCCGCCCCACCGCGGGCGTCGCCTTCCATCTTGGTTAAAATCACCCCGGACAGATTTAAAGCTTGATCAAAATCCACGGCGATGCGCACCGCCTCTTGACCAGTCATGCCATCGGCCACGAGTAAAATCTCTTGGCAACTGGTAGCGTCCCGAATCTGAATCAGCTCTTCCATCAATTCTTGGTCAATCGACAACCGGCCAGCCGTGTCGAGGATGACCACGTCTCGTCCTTGGCTACTAGCGGCGGCTAGGCTGAGTTTAGCGATATCCGTCGGTTTTTGGCCAGCGATGGAGGGGTAATAAGGGACTTGGATCTCCTCGGCTAGGCGGGTGAGCTGGGTGATGGCCGCGGGTCTAGTGACGTCAGCCGGGGTGAGGTAAGGCTGACGGCCTTTCTTTAATAAATAAGAGGCCAATTTAGCGGCCGTGGTGGTTTTGCCGGAACCTTGCAACCCCACCAGCATGATGACGTGGGGCGGGCGGCCAGAGAATTCCAGGTTTTGGAAAGCCCCGCCCATAATCTGGATCAGTTCCTCATTGACCAACTTAATAACTTGCTGACCTGGGGTCAGGCTTTTGAGAACCGAGATCCCCATGGCCTTATGGGTGACGGTCATCAAAAATTCTTTGACTACCTTATAGTTGACGTCGGCCTCCAATAAAGCCAGACGCACCTCTTTCATGGCCTCGGCGATGTTTTTCTCGCTCAGGACGCTTTGGCCGGTGATTTTTTTAAAGACTTCGTTGAGTTTGTCCGTCAATCGCTCAAACATGGGGTGTCCTTAAGACCAGGGGTGGCGTGAGACATTAACCTAAAGACTCTCAACTGGCCTGGTCGCCAATAATAAGGGCCTGGAGCTCGTCGGGAATTCGCGTTTCCACGTCCTGGAGGGCCTTTTCTAACCAATAAGAATAAAAGGATTCCCGGATTCTTTGCCGAATGGGATCCGCGGTAAAAACGGTTGGTTGGTCGAGGTCTTTCTCATCGGCCGGTTCCACCTGGGCCAGGCTCAGACCGATAAAACCCTGGGGCGTGGGACTGATCACGGGAATGGGCGTGGGACAGACTTGGCCTGGTCGCGCCAAGGTGGGATAAGCTTTTAATAAAGATTCCAGATCCGCGTAGGTGAAAGGCGCGCCCGCTTGATAGGGGTTTAAGCGTTGGAACAGGGGGGATTGTCCTTTTTCCACAAATTCTGGAACCGTGGCCAGAGCTGGCTCCCAGCCCTGGCTCTGGGCTTTTTCCAGAAAAAGGAGCGTGGCTTCCAGGGACTTTTGTAAGGCCTGGGCCGTTAACCAATCAATATCGACTTGGGCCCGAGTGTCCGGATCGGATAGAGGCGGAATGAAGGAGGCTTTTTTATCGGTTATCCCGTAGAGAACGTAACTAGTTGGGGTAGTGATCGGGAAACCTAATTGGCCAACGTCTTGCCGGAAAGCTCTTTGGAGATCCTCTTCGCGGGCGGACAGAAAGTAGGGAGCCCCATCCAAGGGATTAAAAAACTCCGTCGCTTGGACTTGCAGATTTAAGCTTTTGGCCGACTCAATCATGTTTTCCAGGTTACGGGAGGATTTTTCCAGTTCCTCAATTTTGTTAGCGGCTAAAGCGCGAGCCTTTCGATTTTTCACGCGCTCGGTTAACTCCGGTTCCACCTCGGCCAAAGTTTTCGTCGAGGCGGGGGTAAAGGCGCGAACTAACAAAATATGGAAACCCATGGGCGATTGGATGGGCCCTAAAGGTTGATTTAGTTTATTGACCCCCTCCAAGAAGATGGCCTGGTCAAAGGCTGGGAAAGCCAGGCCGCGCTCAATCCATTCGAGATCCCCGCCCAGCTCGGCCGTGGCCTCGTCTTGACTGGTTTCTTTGGCCAAGGTCGCGAAGTCCTCAGTCTTGGCCCGGGCGAAGATGGCTTCGGCCTTGGCCCGGGTGGCGGCGATATCGGCGGCGTCAAGTTTATTGGGGTTGGGGAAACTAACCAAAATGTGGCTAACCTGGGCTTTTTCTTTGGTGGTTAGCTCGTCCAAAGACAGATGGTAAGCCTCTTCCACCTCGGCCGGGGTCACCTCGACCTGGTCAAGGTACTGGTCAGTGGGGACTTCCACGTATTGGATCTTTATTTCCGTTGGCCGCCGATATTTTTCCTGGTTATTGGCGTAGTGGGTGACCAGGTTTTCCTCAGTCGAGGCTAGGCCCGCCCGAAAGTTGTCGCTTTTAAACTGCGCGTATTTTAGGGCCACTTGATCGCGAGTGAAATGGAACTCCTCAATGATCTGGGGCCGGGGTGGGTGAGCCAAACCTTTAATAAGCTCGGTTACCCGGTCAATCAGGATGGACTCCCGAACCGAGTTTTCGTAATTGGCTAAAGTCTGGCCCAGGCGCCTGGTCACCGTGTCTTGGTAAACGGGCAGGCTAAAGCGGCCGTTTTCCTGAAACTCCGGGTTGTTTTTGACCACTAAGCTCAACTCGGCGTCAGAGACTTTAAGGTTATAGCGCGCGGCCATTTTCAGGAGAACGTGCCTTTCCATCAGCAGTCTTAAGGCTTGACGGTAGGAGGACGTCTCCGCCTCTCGACCCAGGTTGGGGTTGACCTGGCGAATCCGTTCCAGGACATTTCTTTGGGTGGAACGGAAAGTGGCTAAAGACACGGCCGAGCCATCCAAAAAGATGGAAGTCTGGTTGGCGGTGTCTTGTCCCCCAATGCCCCAGAAAATAAAGACAATGGCGATGGCCCCGATGATGAGAAAGCTGATAGTTCCGCTGGAGCGTTTTCGAATATAGTTGAGCATGATTTGTCCCGAAGGCCCAATAGGCTCCTACATATGGATTTGAGAGGGTATGGGGAACCCAAAATTTTACGATCCTGACCCCGCGTCTGGTCGTCTTTAAAGGGGCGAAAAAGCGGGATCAATTGGGGATTCGGCTTTTTGATGGCTAATACCCAGGCTCGGAATCGTAAAATAATATAAAAGAGGTCTAAAATCAAGGATTAAAACCTATTATGTTTAGACCGCCCGCCTGGGCTCTGGGGCGACCGGGCTAATTTAGCCCTTTTGTCCGCCTCTGGGCGCGAACTGGGCCGGTCAATCTGGGGTGAGCTGAGCGGCTGACGGGGCGGCTAACTGGGTGGTTGGCTGTCCAGTTGGCCAGGTGGCTAGGCTCGGGGATCGTCCGCCCGATGGTTAAAAATAGACCATTGTTATTTGTATAAAGTCAAAATATGTTTTATTTTAATTAATATTAAGCGTTTTAGTTGATAATATTGTACGGAAAATATATTTAATTAGAGGGATAATTATAGGTCTAAATAACGCGAAAATAGTTTTTTCCTGATTTCGGCCCTTGGGCGCGGATTTTAGGTTTTTGCTTTTCAGCTTGGGTTGGGTTAAAATTCGCTAGGCTCAATTATAAGCTCAACCACCGGTTTAACCATCAGCTCAACAATAATAGTGGCTCAACCAGAAAGTCAGCCATAAAATAATAAGGTCAATTAATCGGCGCGAGCCTTTTTTTTGATAAATCTTCCCCCTAATAAAAAGGCCAAACCTTGGCCCGGCGGCCGACTTTAAAGGCGCGCCCATAAAGAGATAATGGAAAAAAATTTCAACCATAGCCTTTGGGAAAGTCAGATTTACGCCCGTTGGGAAGAATCTGGCCTGTTCGCCCCGAAAGCGGCTAAGACTGGCCCGCCCTTCGTGATCGTCATCCCGCCGCCTAACGTCACCGGCCAGCTCCACATGGGGCACGCCCTGGATAACACGCTCCAGGATATCCTCATCCGTTACCACCGGATGAAGGGCGATGACACGCTTTGGGTGCCGGGGACGGATCACGCTGGTATCGCCACCCAGGCGGTGGTGGAAAGGGCCTTGGCCCAGGAGGGCGTTAAAAGGGAAGAGCTAGGCCGCGAAAAGTTTGTCGAAAGGGTCTGGAGCTGGAAGGCCGAGTATGGTGGCCAAATTGTCCGCCAACTGCGGCGTCTGGGGGCTTCCTGCGATTGGAGTCGGGAGCGCTTCACCTTGGACGAAGGTTTATCCAAAGCCGTGCGGGAGGTTTTTGTCCGCCTCCACGAGGAAGGCCTCATCTACCAAGGCGACTATATTGTTAATTGGTGTCCCCGCTGTTTAACGGCGGTGGCGGATATCGAGGTCGAGCGTCAGGAGCGCAAAGACCACCTTTATTACCTTAAATACGCCGTGGCGGGGGGCGAGGCTTTGGTGGTGGCCACGACCAGGCCTGAGACGATGTTTGGGGACACCGCCGTGGCCGTGAACCCTTTAGACGAGCGTTATGGCCATCTGGTCGGGCGAAAGGCCCAGATCCCTTTGACCGATCGCCTCATTCCGATTATCGCCGACGAATATGTGGATCGTCAGTTTGGCACGGGGGCCTTAAAAGTGACCCCGGGCCACGATCACAATGATTTTCAGATCGGGCGGCGGCACGATCTGCCCCTCATTAAAGCCATTGACGAGCGCGGCCTTTTGACCAAGGCGGCGGGCCCTTACGCGGGTTTGGATCGAGACGTGGCCCGCCAAAAAGTCGTCGCGGATCTAGAAGCCCAAGGGTTTTTAGCCAAAGTTGAGCCCTTGACCCACGCGGTGGGCGTTTGTTACCGTTGCCGAACCGTGATCGAGCCCTTGGTCTCGCGCCAGTGGTTTGTCCGAACCGCGCCTTTGGCCAAAAAGGCCCTCGAGGCCGTTCGGGATGGCCGAACCCGCTTCCATCCGCCCCAGTGGGAGAAGACCTATTTTGAGTGGTTAGAAAACATCCGCGATTGGTGCGTCAGTCGCCAACTGTGGTGGGGCCACCGGATTCCGGCCTGGACTTGCGATCAATGCGGCCAAGTGACGGTTAGCCGCGTCGATCCCAGCCATTGTCCCCATTGTCAAGGCTCCTTAACCCAAGATCCCGATGTTTTGGACACGTGGTTTTCCTCGGGGCTGTGGCCTTTTTCCACTTTGGGGTGGCCGGGGAACACCCCCGATCTGGCTCGTTTCTATCCCACCACGGTGTTGGTGACCGGTTTTGATATCATCTTTTTCTGGGTGGCCCGGATGATGATGATGGGTTTATGGCTCACCGATCAAGCGCCTTTCCGGGACGTGGTTCTCCATCCCTTGGTGCGAGACGCCCAAGGCCAGAAAATGAGCAAATCAAAGGGTAACGTCATTGATCCTTTGGGCGTCATTGATCTTTACGGGGCCGACGCTTTCCGCTTCACCCTGACCGCCCAGGCTGGCCAAAACCGCGACATGAAATTAAATCCCACGCGCGTGGCTGGGTATGGCAAGTTTATCAATAAGCTGTGGAACGCGGCTCGTTTCACCTTGGCTAACTTGGGCGAGGTGACTTTAGATCAGGCGACTTTAAGCGCGTCAAATCCCCCCCAGTCTTTGCCCGATCGCTGGGTTCAACATCGTCTGCGCCAAGTGGCCGCCCAGTGCCGCGAGCGTTTGGAGTCTTTCGCTTTTGATCGTTTGGCCGACACGGTTTATCATTTTGTCTGGGATGAGTTTTGCGACTGGTATTTGGAATTAGTTAAACCAACCCTTTTTGGGGAAGACGAAGTGGCTAAAAAGGCCACGCGCCTGGTTCTCTTGGACGCCTTGGCCAAGGTTTTGGCCCTAACGCATCCGATCGCGCCATTTGTGACGGAGCGGATTTGGTCGCTCATCCCAGGGGCCGAGGGGTTTTTGATGACCGCCCCTTATCCGGGGGGCGAGGCCGACCCGCTGGTTAACGATCCCGAGGCCGAGGCCCGGATTGGTTTTTTAATGGACATTACCCGCTCAGTTCGTTCGGCGCGAGCGGATTTTGGGGTGGCGCCCGCGGATAAAGTGTCGCCCGTGATCAAACTGGAAGATCCGGCTTTACTGGCTCTATTGGATAAATACTCGCCCTTGTTGTTGCGTTTAATGGGCGCCGAAAAATTGACCACCGCCGCGCCGGGGGCGCTAAAACCCAAAGACGCGGCCTTCTCCGCCCATGTCTGGGGCCAAATCTGGTTGCCCTTGGGCGGGCTCATCGATTTGACCGTGGAAATGGCTCGACTGGACAAAGAATTAATCCAGTTGAATAAAGACATTAAACAAGCGGAGGGCAAATTGGCTAACGCCGAGTACGTCAGTAAAGCCCCAGAGGAAGTGGTTGAGGAAACCCGGGAGCGTTTGGCCGAGATGATTAAACTGGCCCAAGCCACTGGCCAGTCTTTGGCGGCTTTAAAGGAGATGAGCGCGTGAGTTCGCCAACCTCGACGGATCTTTTAATTGATCTGGCCTTAAGCGAGGATTTGGGGCCAGGGGACGTCACCAGTCGCTTGACCATTCCCTTGGGCGCCCAGGGCCAGGCTCTGATTCGGACGCGGGCGCCGATGACTGTCTCGGGCCTAAAGGCGGTTTCCAAAGTCTTCGCCCGCGTCGACGATCAATTGGCGGTGGAGTTATTCGTTAAAGATGGCGATAACCTCCCGCCGGGAGCTAATATCGCCCGCGTCGCCGGGGAAGCGCGAAGTATTTTGGCCGCCGAGCGGGTGGCCCTTAATTTTTTAGGGCGTTTGTCCGGGATCGCCACTTTGACCAGGCGCTATGTCCAGGCCATGGGCCCAGGCCCCAGCCTTTTGGATACCCGCAAAACCACGCCGGGCTGGCGGTTATGGGAAAAAGCGGCCGTGGTCGATGGTGGCGGCCGCAACCATCGCTTTGGGCTTTTTGACGGGATTTTGATTAAAGATAACCATATCCAGGCGGCCGGCTCCATAGAAAAAGCCATCCAAGACGCCCGCCAAGGGGCCCCCCATGGCCTAAAAGTGGAAGTCGAGGTCGACGAAATTCGGCAAATTTGGCCGGCCTTAAGGGCGGAGGCGGATATATTGTTATTGGACAATATGAGCCCAGAAGAACTTAAGGTGGCCGTTAAGGAAACGGAAAATTATTTCGCGCCTCTGGCGCGCGAGGTTTTATTGGAAGTCTCGGGTGGGGTCAATTTAGAGACCATCCGAGCGGTGGCCCTCACTGGGGTGGATTTTATCTCCGTGGGCGCCATAACCCACTCGGCCCCTTGGGTGGACGTAGGCTTAGACTGGGTCTAGTTTTGGGCGGGCTTTAGTTTTTTGGGCGAGGCGGGGACGTATGGAAGACGAGACGCGAAACGAATATCAACGCGCGATCATGGACACCCAGATCTTTTTATTGGGGATTTCGGTGGAAGCCAAATCGGCTTATATCCTCATCTGCTCCATGGTTGAAGATGGCCGAAATCCCGATTGGGCCTCGCTGCGCGCGGCCTGGGTCGGCGAGCCGGCGGCTTTGGAGCCAGCCGTGGCCGAGCTTTTGGCCTGGAGCGTCATCATGGTCGCCATCGACGCTTTTGGCCAGGAGCGCTTTGCCGTTAATCCCGGTTCCCTGTGGCTTCCGCCCGGAACCGAGGAAAATTAGTCGGGCGACTAACAATTGGAGAATTAGCCTTTATGAGCAAGTTATTACAATTACGGTGGGGTGGGGCGACCATAATAGCCTTGGTGGCGACGCTGATTTTCGCTTTAAGCGCCTGGTCTTGGGCTCAGGACAAACCCGCCGCCGCGCCAGATAAACCCAATCCCCCCTACCGGGGGATCAAGGAAATTAAAAATCCCCAGCGTTGGGACAACTCCGACCAGAAAGTGGAAGTGCTCTACTTTTTTTGGTATGGCTGCGGCACTTGCAAGGACGTTGATGGCCAAGTTAACGCCATGGCTAGCCGGTTGCCCGAGGGCGTTCGTTTCAAAAAGGTGGCCGCGGCTTTCCGGGAAAACCCAGATTGGTCTGAGCACGCCAAGTTATTTTGGGCCTTGGATAATATGGGTCTCGAGCCCAAACTCCGTCAGGCGGTTTTTAACGCGGTTCAACCGAGCCGGGAAGTGCCGACTCAGTTGCTCTCGGTTAATTCCCAAAAAGCCTTCGCTCGGGCCAACCATCTAAACTTGGTGGAGTTTGAGCAACGCCTTAATGAGCCCTTGACCCGAAACATGGTGGAAAAAACTTACGCCTACCTTGACGCCGTGGATCTAGGGTCGGTGCCCTCGTTTGTCGTTAATGGCCGTTACGTGGTCTCCATTGAGGGCCGTCGACCGCCCACGGACTTTACCGGCGCGGCCGAAAAGTTGGCTCTAGAGGAATTAGCTAAAGGCGCGGGCGAAAAGAAACCGGCCCCGGCTAAATAGCCAGGGGCCAGTCTTTGGGCGAGGGCGATTTTAGCCAGCGACTAACGTTATTGATAGCGTTATTAAAGAGGATTTTAAAGCGACTTTAATGAGCCAAACGACCGTCAAACCCGTCAAACCCGTCAAACCTATTGTTGACTTAAATTTTCCGTATTTTAGCCTAGTGGCTCGATTACGCCTCGGCCGAGCCTTGTGGCTAACGGGCGCGTTATTGGCCCTAGGCCTAGAAATGTTTTCGGTTCTTTACTTCCAACAAAGTTTAGGCTTAAGACCGTGCCTTTATTGCGTTTATATTCGCCAGGGCGCGCTTTTAATCGCGATCGGGGCTTTTTGGGCGGCTATCCTGCCCCAATGGGTCATTTTTCGTTTGCCGGGCCATCTTTTGTCTTTGGCGGGATCTTTAGTGGTGATTATTTACGCTTTTGAGCTGGAAGTTTTAAACGCTCGCGCCCTCCATTGGCCACAGGCTTACGCCCCTTGTGGGGCTCGGCCGGGTTTGGCCCTTGGTCGGTGGTTGGCGAGAAAGTGGCCCGGCCATTTTTCGCCTCAGGGCGATTGTGGGGTTGACTCCAATTGGTCGTTTGGGTCTTTTAACATGGCTGAGCTATTGCTGGTCAGTTTTATCCTGGTTTTTTGCGCCCTGGTCGTGGGCCTAGGAGCGGGGATTTATCAGCGATCCCTAACCGGCCAATGGCCATTTGAGGCCAGCGCTCGATGAGACGGATTCGCAATTTTTCCATCGTGGCTCACATTGACCACGGTAAATCCACTTTGGCCGACCGCTTGATTCAGGAGGCGGGTCTGGTGGAAGCCCGGCAGTTTCATGACCAGATCCTCGATAGCATGGATCTAGAGCGGGAGCGCGGCATCACCATTAAAAGTAGCGCGGTGACCCTGCCTTGGCGCGCCCCGGATGGCGCGGTTTACCAAATTAACCTCATCGACACCCCGGGGCACGTGGATTTTTCTTACGAGGTCTCGCGCGCTTTAGCCGCTTGCGAGGGGGCGTTACTGCTGATTGACGCGGCCCAAGGCGTGGAAGCCCAGACGTTAGCGAACCTGTACGCCGCCATGGAGCATGATTTGGTCATCATCCCGGTGATCAATAAGATTGATTTAGCCGCCGCCGATATTGAGTCGACCTTAAGTCAGATCGAGCGAGATCTGGGTCTGGATCCCGACGACGCTTTACAAGTTTCGGCTAAGCTGGGGACAGGCTTGGATCTGGTTCTCCCGGCCGTGGTGGAACGAGTGCCGCCCCCGGCTGGCCAGCCGGACGCGCCTTTAAAAGCGCTTATTTTTGACGCTTTCTATGATCCCTTCCGCGGCACGGTGGTGGCGGTTCGTTTGGTGGATGGGAGCTTAAAGGCCGGGGATCAGATTTTATTAATGGCCAGTAACGCCCAGTATCGGGTCGAGGAGGTCGGGCTTTTTCGGGTCAAACGCGAGCCTACCGCCCAGCTGGGGGCGGGCATGGTTGGCTACGTGATCGCTGGCTTAAAAACAGTCTCGGACGTGGCCATTGGCGACACCTTGACCTTGGCCACCCAACCGGCGTCGACCCCTTTACCCGGGTTTAAAAGCGTAAAACCGGTGGTTTTTTCTTCCATCTATCCCATCTCCTCGGATGATTATTTATCGCTAGCCGAATCCTTGGAAAAATATAAACTCAGCGACGCGGCCTTGGTTTACCAAAAAGATAGTTCCCTGGCTTTAGGGCTAGGGTTTCGGTGCGGTTTTTTAGGTCTATTGCATTTAGAGATTGTTCAGGAGCGTCTGGAGCGGGAGTTTGACCAATCGATCATTATGACGGCCCCCTCGGTGCGCTATCAGTTTCAATTGAAAGACGGCCGCGAGCTGTTCATTGACAACCCCCAGGAATATCCGGATCCGGCCCAAATTGAGCTCTCGCTTGAGCCTTACATTCGGGCCAGCGTCTTGATCCCGGAGCGTTACATCGGGGCGGTGATGAAACTGGCCCTGGATCGCCGGGGGATTTCCTCTTCGCTTAATTATCCAGGCCCGGGCCGGGCGGAGATGATTTTTGAGATGCCCTTGGCCGAGGTGATTTACGATTTTTACGATAAACTTAAATCCATCACCCAGGGTTACGGTAGTTTTGATTATGAGCTATTGGATCATCGACCCAATAAACTAGTCAAAGTCGATATCTTGCTTAATGGCGATAAAGTTGACGCTCTGTCAGTTATCACCCACAAGGATCGAGCCCGAGCCAGGGCTCTGGCCATGTGCGAGCGGTTAAAGGAAGAGCTCCCGCGCCAACAGTTTAAGATCGCCATTCAAGGGGCCATTGGTGGCGACATCATCGCTCGCTCCACCATCAGCGCTTTCCGCAAAGACGTCACCGCCAAATGTTACGGCGGCGATATTTCCCGTAAACGCAAACTGTTGGAAAAACAGAAAAAAGGCAAAAAGCGCATGAAGATGGTCGGGCAGATCGAAGTGCCCCAGAGCGCTTTTGTCGCGGTCTTAAAGACCGACGAGGATTAAACCCATGGCTCTGTCACCCCTTGAGTCGGAAAAACTAGCCCGTTTAATCCAAGTGGCCAGAGGAAGGGCTAAGGCGGATCTGGTCATTCGGGGCGGGTCAATTTTTGATGTTTTTAGTGGGCGTTTCGTCCCCGGGGATCTGGCTATTTGGGAAGATCGCCTGGCTGGGGTTGGCCCGCCAGGCTCTTACGCGGGGGAACGTGAACTGTTGGTCACGGGCTATTTAGTTCCCGGGTTCGTGGATAGTCATGTTCACGTGGAATCCTCCCTGGCCTCCCCCCAATCTTTGGCCCCCACGCTTTTGGAAAATGGCGTGACGGCCGTGGTGGCCGATCCCCATGAGATCGTCAATGTGGCCGGTCTTTTAGGGCTAGACTATTTTCTCGCCTCGGCCCGCGTGGCGGCCATGGACTTTTTCTTGACTTTGCCCTCTTGCGTGCCGGCCTCTAATTTGGAAAAAGGCGGCTCTGAGGTCACGGCCCAGGATTTGAGCCCTTATTTTGGGCGGCCTGGGGTTTTGGGCTTGGGCGAGATGATGAATTACCCGGGGGTTTTGGCCGGGGATCCCGAAGTTTTGGCCAAACTAACCTTGGCTCGGTCGCGCGGGGCTTTGATCGATGGCCACGCCCCCATGGTGGGGGGACTGGATTTATCCGCCCTAAGGGCCAGCGGCGTGTCTTCGGATCATGAGGCCGCCACTGTCCAGGAAGCCGTGGAACGCTTGGAGCGGGGTTTTTGGCTCATGATTCGGGAAGGGACGGCCGCGCGGAATTTAGTGGGTTTGTGGCCCGCGATTACCCGCGAGAACGCCCGTTTTTGTTTGCTGGCCACCGATGATCGTCACGCCCGGGATCTGGTCAATCAAGGCGGGGTCAATTATATGATTAGCCTGGCCCAGAATCTGAGCCAGATCCCCTTACCCGATATTTTGCGCATGGCCACCATTAACCCGGCCCAATTTTTTGGCTTTAAAGATCGGGGGGCTTTGGCTCCTGGTTATTTGGCCGATCTGGCGCTGTACCCGGATCTAACGTCTTGGAAACCACGTAAAGTCTGGAAAAATGGCCGCTTGGTCGTGGATGAGGGCTATTTGGGCTCCTCTAAGATCCAAAAAATATCTTTGGAATCTGGGCTTTTAAATTCCGTTCGCCTGGCTCCTTTGGAGCCAAACAGTTTAAAGGTTCCCGCCACCGGTTCCCAGGTTCGGGTCATTGGCCTTAAGCCGGATCAGATCGTCACCGACTCGCTAAAGCTGTCGTGGCCCGCCCGGGCCGGTTTTTACGAGGCCGAGCCGGGTCTGGGGATAGTCAAGATGGCCATCTGGAACCGTTATGGGGGCGATGGGGTGGCCAAGGTGGGTTTTTTAAAAGGTTTAGGCCTCCAACGCGGGGCCTTGGCCCAGACCATTAGCCACGATTCCCATCATCTGGTGGCGGCGGGGGTGGAGGACGCGGATATCCTCTTAGCCGCCCGAACCGTGGTGAACATGGGCGGGGGCCTGGCTTTAGCCGCCGGGGGCCAGGTTTTGGGAACTTTGGCCTTGCCATTGGGGGGGTTAATGAGTAACGCCCCCCTCCGAGAGATCGCCCAAATTCTTGAGGGCTTAGACCAAGTTTGTCATCAATTGGGGACGGAGCCTGGGCGCGATCCCTTTTTAACTTTAGGCTTTATGAGTCTACCGGTGATCCCGCGCTTAAAACTAACCGTGGCGGGGTTGGTGGAGGATTTTCAAATCGTGGATTTGGTTTCGCCCTGATGAGCGCTGGTAGTTGACCGTTTTTAAAGAGTCTGGCGTTTAAGGTTGGGCCGGGAGTAATCTTTTTTTTGACGTTTTTTGTCTGGTTAAAGATTTGTCATTCCTCAATCAATCTATAAGCGATCTATAAGCGATCTATAAGATTTATATTTTTAATTGATAATATTATTTATATTAAAATTATAAATTAATATAGAAATTAGTCTTTTTTTTCTGGACGCCCGGGGGACGCGGGATTTTTTTCCTTCTGGATCTAGCGAAAATGGCCCCTGGGGAGTAAAATGGTTAGCCAATGGACAATAGGTCTACTGGTAGGCTCGTTTTCTGGCTCTGGTTTGGCGGCTAAGGGCGGGCGGGTTAATGGGGAAAACTCTGGCCCAACAACGGAGGTTGGTTTTTGGTGGCTCGTGATGGCGTAAATTGGCGGTGGACGGTCTTGGCCCAGTTAGCCCAGAGCCAGCTGGCCCAGGGGGCCAGCTGGTTGGGGCGTTAGGACAGTGGCCAAGATAACTCACTGGACGCGCGCGCCGCGCGTTCTTAAGGGGTCGTGGCTAAAAGAGTATCCTTTTCGGCCTAATTATTTTGAGCGACCCGGGGGCGGGTATATCCATTACCTTGACGAGGGCCATGGGGCGCCGGTTCTTTTGATCCACGGCAATCCCAGTTGGTCGTTCATGTATCGATCCTTAATTAAGGTCTTGTCCCCCCATTATCGGTGCCTGGCCCCCGATCATTTGGGCCTGGGGTTGTCCTCGCGGCCTCGACCGGGGGCGTATGGGTTTAGGTTGACAGATCGGGTTAAGGATCTTGGGGCCTGGGTGGATAGTCTGGGGTTGACCGAGCCGATCCATCTGGTGGCCCACGATTGGGGCGGCCCCATTGGTTTGGGCTGGGCGGGTCTTAATCCGCGCCGGGTGGCCTCGATAACGCTCATGAACACCGGTTTAAGGCGGCCGCCGTCTTATGAGCTGCCCTTTAAACTAAAGATTTTTCGGCGAACCGGTTTTTTGGGTCAAGCGCTGGCCAACCGTTTTAACCTTTTTTTGTGGGGCCTAATCCGCTATGGCTCGGTTCGGCCCATGTCCGCGGCCGCTATCGAAGGCTGGCTGGCCCCTTATCGTCTCCCCGTTTTACGTCACGCCATTGGCCGGTTTGTGGATGATATTCCTTTGACCCCGGATCATCCCAGTTGGAGCGCCTTAGAGAATGTGGATAAGGCTTTTGATTCCTTAACCCACGTTCCGGTTTTCTTGGTTTGGGGCCTACAGGATTTTGTTTTTACCCCAGCCTTCTTGGCCGATTTTCAGGCCCGTCGGCCCTCGGCTCAGGTCTTGGCCTTGCCTCGGGCTGGCCATCTTCTTCTGGAGGACGAGCCGGAAAAAATCGCCTCGGCCCTTCAACAGTTTTTAGGCCAGGCCCAGCCATTGGGCGGGCCGGAGGTTCCATGATGGCCGACAACGATTTCTTCAATATCGCTCAAACCCTGACCACGGCGGCCCAGGATGACCCTGACCGCTTGGCCGTGATAGCCCGTCACGCGCCCGATTGCCTAGGCCGGACAGTCCTTAGTTACGCCCAGCTGGCCGAGGATTCGTCTAGGTTAGCGGGTGGGCTATTGGCCAATGGCTTTGAGCCTGGGGATCGGGTCGTGGTGATGGTGCCCATGGGCCTGGATTTTTTTATCACCGTTTTCGCGCTGTTTAAAGCTCGTTTGGCCCCCGTCATGGTTGACCCGGGCATGGGCTTAAAACGCATGCTCCTTTGTTTGTCCGAGGGCAAACCCCGTGGGATCATTGGCGTGCCTCGGGCTCATTTAGCTTGCGTCTTGTGGCCAAAGTATTTTGTCACCGTCAAAAAACGGGTGGTTTTGGGTCGGTTCCCCAGTTTGTTTGGCCTGAAGAATTTCAAAAAGCTTTTAACCGGCTATCCGTTACTCCCTGAGCGAAAGACCTCGGCCGAGGAGACGGCGGCGATCCTTTTTACTTCTGGGGCCACGGGACCGGCCAAGGGAGCGGTTTACACCCACGCCATGTTTCGGGCTCAGGTGGAAAGTATCGCCGCTAATTTTGGGTTTAAGTTTGGCGGGGTGGATATGGCCACGTTTCCCTTGTTCGCCTTGTTCGCCCCGGCCTTGGGGTTGACCTCGGTTATTCCCAACATGAATCCCATCAAACCCGGGCAAGCGGATCCCAAAAAACTGATCCACAGTTTAGTCAGCGAAAAATGCGACAGTCTTTTTGGCTCGCCGGCTCTTTTGGCCCGTTTAGCCGAATACGGCGAGTCGGAAAAATTGGTTTTAAAGGGCGTGCGCCTGATCATCACCGCTGGGGCTCCAGTTCGTCCCACCTTAGCCGCGCGAATTGGCGCGCTCTTGGAGCCAGGGGCGGCTTTGGTGACCCCTTACGGAGCCACCGAGGGGATGCCGCTAACCACCGTGGATAACGCCGAGATCGCCGAGGCCCGCGGCATGACCGAGCAGGGTTTTGGCATGTGCGTGGGCCGGGCTTTGCCGGGGATCCGGTTGGCCATTCTCCCCATCTCCGACCAACCCATGGAAAGTTTTAAAGAAAGCCAGATTCTCCCCGTGGGGGAGATCGGCGAGATCACGGCCACGGGCCCAGTGATCTGCCAAAGCTATTTTGAAAAACCCAAAGAGACGGCCCTAACTTTGGTGAAAGGCCCGGATGGGACGGTTTGGCGTCGGATGGGGGATTTAGGCTGGCAAGACGCCCAAGGCCGATTGTGGTTTTGTGGCCGAAAGAGTCAAAGGGTGGTCACCGAGCGGGGCACTCTTTTTTCGGTTTGTTGCGAAGCGATTTTTAACAACCATCCCCGGACCCGTCGGTCGGCCTTGGTGGGCGTGGGGCGTGGTGGCCATCAAAAGCCGGTTATTATCATTGAGCCAAACGCGGGCTTAAATAGAGGCCAGTGGGCGGAGTTGGTCGAGGAACTAAAAAAACTGGGTCAGGCCAATCCCCGCACCCGGGCGATTGAGATTTTTTTAAGGCGCGATAGTTTCCCGATGGATATTCGCCATAACGCCAAGATTGGGCGAGAAAAACTGGCGGTCTGGGCGGCGAAAAGGTTGGAGGCGGTTTAAACGGAAGTTCGGGGAGCTGGGCTTTCTGGTCATCGTTTATGGTCATCGTCATAGCTCTCGCCTGGGTGGCGGAGGGCTTTTTTTCGGGATAGGCGGCCGGGGCTCAGGTGGACAGCCTGGCAAAAAGGCTAAATTAGCTGTTTTTGAGGGGAATTACGCGAAGATGGCGGTAATAGTTTTTTTATTTTTTAGTAGTAAATAATTATTTTACTATTGATAACGTGGTCTATAAATTACCCATAAATAACCCTATTTTTTAATTCACGCGGGCCTAAATATAGAGAACATATTGGGCGCGCCATTAAGTTTTTGGGGGCGAGAACTATTGTCTTAAACTTTATGATATGTTATTATCTTTTAGTTTACTGAGTAAAGCCCTCCCATAATGTGGCGGGCTAATTTCATTTATTGACGCCCCGCGATGGAACATGGAATCCGGGGTACGCTCAAAAAGGCGGGATCCCCATCATGCTCCAGGTCAACGTCAAAACCGACGATTTGCTCAAGGGCGTAAATTTAACGGTGTCGGTCAGCGAAAAGAAGAGCACCCTGCCGATTCTTTCGCATTTCCTGCTAGAGGCCAAGGATGATAGCCTGATCATCACGGCTTCCGACCTGGACACCACCATCCAGGAAACTTGTCCGGCCACGGTTTACTCGCCAGGCAAGCTGACTGTCCCGGCCAAGGCCTTCCACTCCCTGGTTCGTTCCATTAACACCGAGTCGATCAATCTTAAGGAAGGCGATCAGCTGACTTTGGAGTTTGTGGCTGGCCAGTTTAAAACCGTCTTTTTTGGTTTATCGGCCGAGTCTTTCCCTCAGTTATTGAAGGAAGAGGAATTTGTTTGCCGCCGGCTCGCCTCCAAGGATCTGATTAACGCCATTGACAAGGTCATCTACTCGGTCTCGACCCGGGATGAGCGCTACAACCTGTCGGGCGTTTACATGGTCTTAGAGGAAATTGAGGACAAAAAGTCCCTGCGCTTGGTTTCCTCGGACTCTAAACGCTTAAACATCTCGACCGTCTCGGACTCTTTGGTGGACTTTGAGTTGGAGCGGGGCGTTATTATGAGCAAGAAGGGCGTCCAGGAATTGCGGCGTCTGGCCGAGACGGTGCCCGACCTGGAGGTGGGGGTCAGTTTCACCAGCGTCATGGCCAAAACCCCAACCTCTCTGTTGGAGCTACACCTATTGGAGGGCGGTTTTCCCGATTACCGGTTGGTGGTGCCCCAAAACTACGACAAATCCGTGAAAATCAACCGCCTCGCTTTCCTGGAGACCTTAAAACGGGTGGCCTTAATCTCCGAAGAGGGGGCTCGGGTGGGTAAGTTCGAGTTCTCCAAGGACAACCTCCATATTTCTTTGATTAACTCCACGGTCGGTCAAGCCGAGGAATCCTTAAGCGTCGAGTACGATGGCGAGACTTTGGCCACCGGGTTTAACCTTAGCTATTACGTGGAGACTTTGTCCAGTCTGAACAGCGAATGGATCAACATCTCCTTCACGGATCCTAAATCCTCCTTTTTGGTGACCGGTCCGGAGGATCCTGGCTATTTTGGCATCGTGATGACCAGCACCTATTGATCCCATTAGGGTCAATTTTTGGGATCATTAGTAGATCATTGGGGGATCCTTTGGGGACTCATTAGGTTCTTTAGTGAATCTTTAGTTCACCAGCTAACTTTATTGACGCGTTTAGGAGACTCATGAGCGAAATCGACAAGGTCAAGGCTCAGGACGATTACGGGGCGGATCATATCCAGATTTTGGAAGGCTTAGAAGCTGTCCGCAAACGCCCGGCCATGTACATCGGCAATGTGTCCTCCCAGGGTTTACACCATTTAGTCTATGAGGTGGTGGATAACGCCATAGACGAGGCCATGGCCGGTTATTGCGATCGCGTTGAGGTGACCATCACGGCGGCGGGGACGGTTCGGGTTAAAGACAATGGTCGGGGCATTCCGGTGGATCTACATCCGACGGAAAAAGTGCCTGGGGTGCAGGTGGTCATGACCCGCCTCCACGCGGGCGGCAAGTTTGACAAAAAAACTTATAAAGTTTCCGGCGGTCTCCACGGGGTGGGGGTTTCGGTGGTCAACGCGGTTAGCGAATGGTTGGAGGTGGAAGTTAAACGCGGGCAAATAAGGTACCATCAGCGCTACGAAAAAGGTCATCCCGTCACCGAGTTAACCCCGCAAGGGCCGGTACAAAAAAATGGCACCATGGTGCATTTTAAGCCTGACGCCACCATCTTCGAGACCACGGAGTTTGATTTTGGCGTTTTGGCCAAGCGCTTAAGGGAACTGGCTTTTTTAAATCGCGGGCTTTTTATCTCTCTGCGCGATGATCGCACTTCGGAGCTGATTGAGTTCCAATACAAGGGCGGCTTGGTGGAGTTTGTCCAATACCTCAACCGGCAAAAACAGCCTCTACACGAAAAAGCCGTTTTTTTGGAAGGGCAAAACGAGGAAAATAACGTCGTCGTGGAGGCCTCTTTTCAATATAACGATGGTTACAACGAACAGGTTCTGTCGTTTGTCAATAACATCAACACCGTGGATGGCGGCACCCACCTTTCTGGTTTTAAGGCGGCTTTGACTCGGTCGGTGAACCAGTACCTGCCGTCGGTGAAACTGGGGAAAAACCAAAAGTTTGAGGCCTTGGAGGGCGATGACATTCGAGAGGGCTTGACGGCGGTTATCTCGGTGAAGATCCCTGAGCCCCAGTTTGAGGGGCAGACCAAAAGCAAACTCGGGAACGCCAATATCAAAGGCTTAGTCGACACTTTGGTCTACGAGAAATTGTCGGTCTTTTTTGAGGAAAACCCGACCGTGGCCAAGGCCATTATCAACAAGGTCGTGGCCGCCGCCCAAGCTCGAGAAGCGGCTCGCAAGGCTCGGGATCTGGCGCGCAAGGGCTCGGTGGCTCATTCTTTGTGTGGGAAACTGGCCGATTGTCAATCGAAAAACCCGGTGGAGTGCGAGTTGTACCTGGTAGAGGGCGACTCGGCTGGCGGTAGCGCCAAATCAGGTCGCGACCGTCGTTTCCAGGCTATTTTGCCTTTACGCGGGAAGATTTTAAACGTGGAGCGCTCGCGGTTTGACCGGATTATCTCCAGCCAAGAGATTCGCAACATCATCACCGCTTTGGGCACCGGCGTGCGGGACGGAAACATTGGGGTGGACATTGACAAGTTGCGTTACCACAAAGTGGTCATCATGACTGACGCCGACGTGGACGGGGCGCACATTCGGACATTATTGCTCACTTTTTTCTATCGGAAGATGCCTGAGCTCATCAACCGTGGGCATCTGTACATCGCCCAACCCCCCCTTTACGGGATCCGGGAAGGACAAAAGGAGAGCTATTTAAAAGACGAGGCCGGTCTGCGGGATTTTACCATGCGTCGGTATGTGGAAGGTCGCCAAATCCAGGGCCAAGGCGAGCGGGCTTTGGCTGGGCCAGATCTTCTCGCCTACTTAAATAACATCATCGCCGAGCGGGATATGAAAGAAAAATTGGGCCGCCGGGGTTTTCCCCCTCGCTTGTGGCCGATTCTGTTTAAGGCGGTATTGGCTAACCGCCAGGGATTCTTGGACGAAGAGTGGGCCAGAAGCCTGGTCGACAACTTAAGAGGCGTTGGACTGGACGCGGAATTGGCTAGCCCCACGGTGGTTCCCCAGGGAGATGGCGTTTATGGCGGCGAGTCCGATGAGGAAATTCAACGGGGCTTTAAGGTGGTTCTGGCGGCTCTCCACGATAAACGCAAAAAGTTGAATCTGAGTCAAGAGTTTTTGGATGGCGACTTTTTTCAGAATTTTTTCCGTCTGCGGGAAAAAGTCTTAAGCGATCTGACCCCGCCGCTCATGGTCACCCATAAAGAGCGGAGGTACCAACTGTTGAGCGAGGCGGAACTTTTGGAGGACGTGGAAAGCGTCGGCCAGAAGGGTCTGCGGATTCAGAGGTACAAAGGTCTCGGGGAGATGAACACGACCCAGCTGTGGGACACCACCTTAAATCCCCAAAACCGGAATTTCCTAAAAGTTCGGGTGCAGGACATCATGGACGCCGACGATATTTTTAACGTCCTAATGGGCGAGCAAGTCGAGCCCCGGCGGGAGTTCATCCAGGAAAACGCCTTGAACGTTCGGGAGTTAGACGTCTAAAAGCCATCTAAAACTAAGGCCTCTGTTTTTATTAGCCCGTTGACCAGCCCGTTTACCAGCTAATCGCCAAGGAGAAATCCGGCGTTGGCTGGTTTTTTTGTAGACTCGATTGGCCGGCTATAGGGTTGGTGGTTGGAGGATATATTAGGCCAGGGTATTAATATATCACTTAATAATCGATAAAAATCTAGTAAAATGGTTAAAATAGATAAAAAAATAAAATATACAATTTTAATTAATCTAAAAAACTTTAAAACATAAATTTTACAAAAAATAATTAAACATTTTTCTTGTTTGATAAAGGATCAAAAAATTACTATAATTCCAATCGGAGGTGTGACGCGATGAAAAAATTAGGCGCGCGCGGCCAAAAAGTCCTAAAAACCGTCCATTTACTGTTGGCGGGTTTGTGGGTCGGTGGGGCCGTGGGCTTAAATTTGTTGATCATCTGTTTAGGCCCGGCCGCTTCTGGCGAGGAGCTTTTGGGCTACAACCTGGCGGCCATCTTGATCGATGATTTTGTCATTATTCCTGGAGCCATGGGCTGTCTTTTGACGGGGCTATTGATTTCCGGCTTGACTCCTTGGGGATTCTTCAAGCGAAAATGGGTGGCCATCAAATGGATACTGACCATTTTTTGTATTCTTTTCGGGACGTTTGTCTTGGGACCCACGGTCAACAATCAACCCGATATAACCATAAAGTTTGGCCTGGACGCTCTGGCCAACCCGGAATACCAATCTAACTATTTTTACAGCGTTTTGGGGGGCGTTTTTCAAATTCTCGCCCTGGCCTTTATGGTCATAATTTCCGTTTTCAAACCTTGGCGCGAAAAAGCCTAAAGGCTGAGCGACCGTCCGCCCAATGGGCGGGCGAAATTTTCCCCAGGGCTTGGCTCAGTAAGGCCCTTTAAGCGAAGTGGCTAAGCCCCAGAGTTGACCGTAATGTGGACGATTTTTTGGGTTTAGCCATTTTTTTGGGGACGCGCTCAAGATCCCGGAAAGCCAGCCGAGCGTTGGCCTAGGAGCGGCCAAGTAGGTCGGGCTAGTATGTTGGTCTAGAGGTCAGTTTAGAATCAGGCGGTTTGATCATGAAATTAGTAATGAAAAGCGATTAATAGAGTTTAAAGGAAGGTAAAATATAATAGTTTATATTTTAATAATAAATTATCTATCGTAACAGTTCATTAAAGATCAATAGGTTAGTTTTTATTAAATGATTTTAAGATCCGTGGGGTATTAAATCAATCATATCGTCCAGAAGCTGCCACTAAAATAGTTTTTTTGGCTATCCAAAGGTATTTTTTTTCAGAATGACTGGTCGGTGGATTCAATTTATTTCATCGCGCTTGGCTTTGACTCGCCCGGGTAATGAAAGATTAGAGTTTGATTTACGCGATAATTTTTTGAGTTATTTGGTGAGTTTTTTCGATAAATGAGTTTGGCCTTTTCTAGGCTAGGCTTTAGTTTGGGGGAAAAATTGGTGGCCTTCGGGCTAGGCGCGGTCTAGGGCGTTCAGCCGCGTTTTAACCAGCCCTAGGGTTAGGGCGCGAGGGAGTTATTACTAACTGGCCTGAGAGATGTTGGGGAACTAGACAAATATTTTTTCTTCTTTGTTTTACTTTAAGTCTTTTTAATAAACTTTTTTTGATTTTATAGTGGTGTTTTTATATTTAAAATATAAATAAATATTATTAGTAGTATTATGATTATATTATTGAAGTATGATAGTTTATTTTTTAGCTAAAAGAAACTAAAATTTTGCCCCACGTCAAATGACCATATCATTTTTTAGTTTTTTTTGATAAAATGGTTTAACTTGAACGGGCCAGGTGGTTGAACTGAAGGGTGGCCTTTTTTCGCGCTTGGGGCTAAAGTTTTTTGGTCAAGTTATGGGGAATTTTATCAAGGAGCTAGATTTGTCTGGGCGGGGGAACGAAAACACCAAATCCAATCCCAGCGCTGAAGCGGCGGTGGCGGTCATTGTTTTGGCCGCGGGTCATGGCAAGCGCATGAAGTCGGCTCGGCCCAAGGTTCTTCATAAGCTGATGGGGCGGTCTTTGTTGGATCATGTCCTCCACGCGGCCAGTTTTTTGCGGCCCCAGCGTTTGGTGGTGGTCACTGGGGTCGGGGCGGAGATGGTGGAAAATTCGGTCAAACCGGCTCCCAACCTTTTTTTCGCCCGGCAAGCTCAACAGCGAGGCACAGGGGACGCCGTGGCCGCGGCGGCGACGGCCTTGGCCAGTTTTTCAGGTCTGGTCGTTATTTTGCCAGGGGACGTGCCCATGATTTCCCCTCAGACGCTTTTGGATTTAGTGGCCGCCCATGAGACTTTGGCGGCGGATCTTTCTTGTCTGACTGTTTGTCCCGCGGATTCGGCTTCTTATGGCCGAGTGATCCGGGACGAGGCGGGCTGGTTGGAGCGGATTGTCGAGGCCAGAGACGCGACGGAAGAGGAACTTTCGATCAAAGAAATCAATAGTGGTATCTATGTCGTGGACGCGGTCAAACTGTTCGGGGCTTTGGCGGATCTTAAGCCCGATAACGCCCAAGGCGAATATTATCTAACTGACGTGGTGGCTGGATTTAGGGCTAAGGGTTATAAGGCCGCGGCCGTTATGAGCCCGGATCCTGACGAGACCCAGGGCGTCAATGATCGTCTGGATTTGGCCAAGGCTCAGTCCATCTTGCGGGCTAGGATAAACGCGGCTTGGCTCAAGGCCGGGGTGACCATGGCCGATCCCGTCACGACCCATATTGAGGCCACTGTTCGTTTGGGCCAGGACGTAACCTTGGGGCCGGGGGTGGTTTTGACTGGGACGACTAAAATCGAAGCCGGGGCCAGCGTCGGGCCTTACGCTTGCCTCCATGACGCCTGGGTTGGCCCAGGTCTAACGGTTGAGTCTCATCAGGCTTTTTCCGGGGTACTCATGTTTAACTCTCAGAAATCCCGTCGCCGTCCACCTAGACCTGGTTTTGGGCGTAATCAGGGAAATAAACATAAACATAAACATGGACATTAACATAGATATTAATATAAATATTAACATGTATATGATAGTTAAATTGATTAGATTTTCTTGATTATTAGACGTTTTAACAAACTTAATTTCATTTTTTCCTTTTTATTCGCGACAATTTTATGATTGAGGTAATAATTTATTATCTTAATTTGACTTCGTTATTGGATAGACGCGTCGAATTTTGATGTGACTAGCCGTTAGACGATATTTGGGAATTCGTTCGAATACTGATGGTCTCGCGAAAAGGCCAAAATCAAGAATCCTGATTTATAACTTATTGAAATTAATACTCTTTTGCTTGAAGATTCCCATTAAACTAGGGTTTTCGCCAAGCCATCAATACTAAGTGGTAGGTGGAATTATTTTCTCTCTAGAGGCGGTAGCGAGGTAGCGAGCTTAAAGGGATAAAGTTTTGATCATTTGGTCGCCCAGTAATTGGCGAGGGACGTTTTTTGGCTGACAGGCGGTTCAGGTTCCTTTGAGGGAGCGGCGCGTTAGTTTTTTATTGAGATTGAGAAGTCACTTTTTAGGAGTCAAAGGATGAGTTTTCTATTTTGTTTTATTATAAATTTAGCTTATTAGCTATATATCAAATGATAAATGGGATCTATAAGATCATCGTTTGAAGGTAGAAACATTTATATTTAAACGGAATAATTCCTGAAATATCAAGGAATATCTATTACCGGGTTTATTGGAAACCAGGGATTGAATTTTTTATCACATATAAAGTCGATAGGATCCTAGTGAGCGAGTTTAACCAATTAGCGGTTGGTCATTGGGATTAGAGTTCATAATTTAGTCCTTAAAAGCTAGAATTTATTTATAACTCAACTCAATCTCCTTGATTATATCTCTGACGCACTGAGGAAATTCTAGCGGAATTTTGGTTATTTCACGGGTTTCTTCATTGAGCGCATGGCCCACCTCTTGGATCGCCTATTTGATTTTACGTTCCGCCTCAATGGTCTCCTCACTGACTTGACGAGCCGTCCCACTGGTTAGCTCACAGATCTTTTCTCCGATCTTCTTATAAACTTCCTTGACGGCTATCGACACACGCTGTCTTATTATAACTTCCAGCGCGACTTTGTCCGAAATTCTTCACCCGAATAAATAACCATTTCATTCTCTATAAATTGATTTGAATCTAAAAAATTAATTAATTTTCCAAATTATTGATAAATTGTTAAGGCTTTTTTAGATATTACAATAACGTCATAAAAACTATAACCCATAAAAATATATTAAAACATCCACTTTTTAAATTAAAACCACCTGTTATACAAAAAAATTGGTTCTTTTGGGTGGTTATTTCATAGGGTTCAACATCAAATGGAAGAACTTTCTATTGTCGGTGTCTTGACTTAGAGTCTGCCCAGAGATGGGATGAAACCGCCTGTGTCGATCCTATCCATTCATTTCGGTGGCTCCTCGGTTATTGTGTCCACAATTTCGGCTTTGATGGACTCAACTACTTTAAGACTCAACTTGGTCGGCTCGGCTATAGCGTTAAGAGGCGGCTGAAGTTTTATCAGCTCTTTGGCCGTCTCACGGGCCGCTTCCGACACATACCATCCTTTTGTAACTGCCGGCAAGACGTTCTTCTAAAATTCTTCAGCCGTATAAAGAACCATTTAGTTCTCTATAAAATAATTGGATTTTTAAAAATTGATTAATTTTCAAATTATAAATAATTTATTAAGGGTTTTTAGATACTACAATACGTCAGAAACATCATAACCCATAAAAATACATGAAAAAATCCATTTTATAAATTAAAACCACCCATAATCCAAAAAATTGGTACTTTTGGGTGGTTATTTCATAGAGTTTCAACATCAAATGGAAGAACTTCCATTGTCGGCGTCTTGACTTAGAGTCTTAGAGTCTGTCCAGAGGTGGGATGAAGCCACCTCTGTCGACCCCATCCATTCATTTCGGTGGGTC